>JADHXI010000175.1 GCA_016783065.1 Desulfobacteraceae bacterium
CTCAATTTGTTGAAAAAATAGTCAGGATCGCCGGGGAGATCGGCAGGCCGATAGCTACGCCTGACGAAGCCCGTGATATATTGAGTTTGAAAAAAAGATGATACTAAACGTTGGATTCACCTCTCACTCCCGGTGGCAAAAACGGGGAATAACAGAACAACTTATATAGGGAAAGGAGAGATCATGGGTTATGAAACCATAAATCTGGCTGTCGACGGGGCGACGGCAACGATTACAATGAATCGCCCCGCTGTCCTCAATGCTATAACCGCCCAATTAGGAATCGATATAAGAAACGCGTTCAGGGTTATACGCCAGGATGAGTCCCTCAAAGTGGTGGTTCTGACCGGAGAAGGAAAGGCTTTTTGTGCCGGTGCAGACATGGACGAAGTCCTTAGGGTCAACGCTGACCCCATCCTGGCCGACAGGGCCGTCAAGGCAATCCTTGAGTGCATCGAGGAGATAAGGACCTTGGACATCCCTGTCATTTCAAGGATTAACGGAGATGCCTATGGCGGTGGCACAACATTGGCCCTTGCCTGCGATTTCAAGATCGCGGTGGAGACGGCCAAATTTGGATTCCTTTTTGTGAGGGTCGGGCTTACCGGTGCGGACGCGGGGGCAACGTACCTGATTCCCAGGCTGGTCGGCCCCACAAGGGCAGCGGAAATCCTTATGCTCGGTGAGGTGATCGAAGCTCCGGAGGCCTATCGAATGGGGATGCTCACCCGGGTAGTGTCTCCTGAAAGCCTCGATGATGAGGTGGGCCGCTTTGTAAAAAAGATCCTAAACGGTCCAACCCTTGCCATTAAAATGACCAAAAAGGCACTTGCGGGGAGTTTGGACAAAGACCTGACCACCGAGCTTGATTTTGAGTGCTACGCACAGACGCTGTGTATCCAGTCTGCTGATGCCAGGGAAGGAATCAAGGCGCTGATGGAAAAAAGAAGGCCTGTATTTCAAGGCAAGTAGGAGAAACGATCATGATCGATCTTTCCTTGACGGATGAGCAAAAAGCCTTCCGCGACGCTTTACGAAAGTTCGCCAAGAACGAGATAGTTCCCCTCGTAGACCAGTGCGAAGAAAGAGCAGAATACCCGCAATTTATCTTCAGAAAAATGGGGGAACCGGGATATCTGGGTGCCCGATTCCCCGAGGAATTTGGGGGAAGCGGGGGTGATACCATGTTTTCCGTGATTATGTCAGAGGAACTTGGCTATGTATCACCAGGGATCTATCTGGGGATCTATGTCCATCTCTATCTCGCCATGTCCGGCATACTGTTCTTTGGAAGCAACGAGCAGAAAAAGAAATATCTCCTGCCGGGAATAAGGGGCGATATGATCGGTGCCTGGGGATTTGCCGAGCCCGGGGCTGGGTCGGACCCTGGTTCCATGACGACCAGGGCTAAAAGAGATGGGAATGATTTCATAATCAATGGGACCAAGATGTTTATTACCAACGGGACTTTTGCGGATTTTGTCGTCGTCACCGCGGTGACCGATCCCTCGCTCGGAATGAAGGGAATCAGCCTTTTCATTGTGGACAAGGATACACCGGGCTTCTCCGTATCAAAAAAATTGAACAAGATGGGGATGAAGGCATCGGAGGCGGCAGAGCTGGTCTTCGAGGACTGCCGTGTTCCTGCCACAAATATGTTAGGGAAAGAGGACACTGGTTTCATAGCGGCCATGGGGACCCTGACCGAGGGGCGTATTGTGGCCGCCGCCTTTGCAGTGGGCATAGGACGGGCAGCATACGATGCAGCCCTTGATTATGCGAAAACCCGTTACCAGTTCGGACAACCGATTGGAAAATTCCAGGGCATTCAATGGATGCTGGCCGATATGGCCACCCAGATTGAGGCGGCAAAACTGCTGACATACCAGGCGGCATGGTTATCAGGTGAAGGCGCTCCCCACATCAAGGAGTCTTCAATGGCAAAGCTTTTTGCTACAGAGATGGCCTCGAAGGTCTGCGCGAAAGCAGTTCAGATCCACGGGGGATACGGTTTCATGGACGAGTATCCGGTTTCAAGGTTTTACAGGGATTGCAAACTCTTAGAGATCGGAGAAGGCACTTCCCAAATTCATAGGAACACAATAGCCAGGAGTATCGGGCTCTAAAAAGGAGGGACCAGATGAGCGATGAAAAGATGATAGCGGCAAGACTTCACAAGGTCAAGGCCCCTCTGGTTATCGAGGAGGTCGACATCCCGAAACCAGGACCATCAGAGGCGCTTATCCAGATGAAGGCATGCGGAATCTGCGCAACGGATGTGCACACCGCATTGGAAGGGACGGTGTCGACTGCATATACCCCCATAACCCTGGGACATGAACCTTCGGGCGTCATCAGCGATTTGGGGCAAGGAGTCCGGGGATGGAAAAAGGGGGACAGGGTGGCCGTCTACCCCCAGGTCACCTGCGGTATATGTCCCCAGTGCAGGGAGGGGCGTGACGGGATTTGCATTAATACAAGAGTTCTGGGAATGCACCGGGATGGGGCATTTGCGGATTACATTGTGATGCCCGTCAAGAATCTGGTAAGGATACCGGACAATGTCTCTTTCAGGGAGGCGGCAATTATGACAGATGCCGGTGCGACCCCTTTTCACGCAGTGACGAAAAGAGGTCGAGTGAGGCCGGGTGAGACTGTTGCAATCTTCGGGTGCGGCGGACTGGGAATGAATGCCATCCAGCTCTGCAGATTGGCAGGGGCGGCAAGAATTATTGCCGTGGACACATCTGATCATGCCCTCAAAAGGGCCCTTAAGGTGGGTGCGGACATCGCGGTAAATGCTGGTGCCGAGAAACCGTACAAGGAGGTGATCTCCGTCAACGGTGGGTACGGTGTGGATGTGGCCTTCGAATTCGTAGGGGTGAACGCGGCTATTGATCAGGCAGTGAGATCGCTGCGAAGGGGCGGGCGGGCCGTAACTATCGGTATAGGGCCTGAACGAATCAATATAGTCGCCCCATTTTTCTTTGTGTACAATGATTTGGCATTAATTGGTTCCTTTGGAAGCGATATTGGTGACTTAGAAAAACTTATGGGAATTGCGGCCGCCGGGAAACTGGATTTCAGTGAATCGGTGAGTTCGGTTATCCCATTAGGTGATGTAAATCAGGGGATTTCAGATCTTGAGAAGAAGGTGGGCAATCCGGTTCGTATCGTTGTCAGCATGGAGTAATCGGCGGCTTATCTTTAATAGGAGGTGAAATGGAACTAAAAACCTTGATTTATGAAAAATCAGATGCGGTCGGGACCATTACTTTTAATAGGCCCGAGCGAATGAATGCGGTTACACCGCAAGTGTGCATGGACCTGAAAGAGATCCTCGAAGTTATCGAAGCCGATGATGAGGTGCGTTGCGTAGTGTTGACAGGGGCAGGGCGCGCTTTTTCCGCCGGTGGAGACATGGACACTATCAAGGAATTCCAGATTATGGGACCACCGGCCAGTAGAAAGCGACTTCAACGGAGTACACGGCCGATGCAGCAGCTCTATATGCTGGAAAAGGTGACCATCGCCAAGGTAAATGGCGATGCCATCGGCGGGGGTGCTTCTCTGGCATTAGCGTGCGATTTTGTTGTTGCGGCGGAAAAGGCACGCTTTGGGTTTGTCTTCTCAAATATAGGGATTATCCCTGACATGGGATGCATGTATTTTCTGCCGAGAATTGTTGGCCTGCGCATGGCAAAGAAACTTGTTTTCGAAGGGAATATCTTTTCTGCCGAAGAGGCCCTGAAATTGGGCATTGTGTCGGAAATGGTTGCTACCGAAGATCTCGATTCAGCAGTGAATAGCTTGGCTGAAAGAATGGCTGGGAAACCAAAGGACAGCATGGGCCTAATGAAGAGTATCATGCAAAAGGGCATGGAAATGGATTTGGTAGCTTTAATTGAAAGGGAAGTCGAGGCCCAGTCACTTCTTTGGAAGACAGAGGACCACAAGGAAGGTCTTCAGGCACTCCTGGAAAGGAGGAGGCCCAACTTTAACCTTAAAGATTAAGAAAGGAGGGGAGTATGGACGGCAGAAATCGAATGAAGAGATTGGTGGTTTGTATTGCAGCTTTCTTGGTGTTTGGTGTGGTCCCCGTTTTTGGCGGCGAAAAAGGCGTTACGGAGGACACGGTCAAAGTCGGTGCAACCTTAGACATGACCGGCCCCATCGCCTTCGTAGGAAAGGCTATGACCGACGGGATGAATGTCTATTTTTCCTCGATTAACGATGAGGGAGGTATCCACGGGCGAAAGATCACGCAGATTGTAGAAGACCACGGATATAAGCCTTCGAGGGCGGTCGCTGCAGTGGTCAAACTGAATGACCGGGATCAGGTCTTTGCCATCGTAGGCGCCATGGGAGCCCCAACGACCTTAGCTATGATACCTGCTCTGGATAAATCGGGACTCCCCTTGGTCGGGATAGGTTCGTTTTCCCCCACGTTTGCCTATCCTCCCAAGAAGCTCGTTTTTCAACTCTTGACCTTATATGACGACCAGATGAGGATTGCACTCGACTACATTGTCAAGGATCTGGGTGTCAGAAAGCCAAAATTAGGAATGATCTACCAAGATGACGATTTTGGTGGGGACTGTCTCAAGGGACTTGAAAAGCAGGCAAAGATGTACGGAATTCCTATCATCGGTACGGTAGGTTATAAAAGAGGGACCCTGGATTTTAATCCCCAGGTAGTGAGAATGATGAAAGCCGGGATTGAGTACTGTTTTCTCGCGACCGTCTACAGGGAAACTGCCGCTGTACTCAAGGAAGCGGCGAAACTGGGCTGGAAGCCCACTTTTATCGTCTCCGCTGCAGCAGCAGATGCGATTACCTTAAAGCTTTCGGGTCCTGCAGCAGATGGGCTATTAGGGGTAGCCTGTGGTGAGCTTCCAGACTCCCAGCGCCCAGGATGGAAGAAGTATTTAGACAGAACAAAGCAATATGGGAAGGTAACACCTGGCTTCTATCACAGTGTCGGATATCTCTGCGCTGAGGTATTCGTTGAAGGCCTCAGACTTACCGGGCAAGATCTGACTCGTGAGAAATTCGTAAAAGCAATGGATGGAGTTAAAGATTTTAACACCGGTGTGGGGCCCAATATAACCTTTGGGCCCAATTTAAGGGCCGGCGCCCACTCGGCATTCATTGTAAAGGCTAACGCCCAAAAAGGGCAGTTTGAAAAGCTCACCGACTGGCGGAAACCCCTTGAAAAACCATAATACACAGAAAGAGCCTCCGTATTATCGTGCCCTCTCCGGCTGCCGGGGGCTCTTTTGTCAAGGGAGAAGATCCCGGATAATACCGGTCATATGAAAGATTTTCTGGGAACCACGTTAGGAAGTTGAGATGGGTGATGCTTTCTCAAGGAATTCAGAAACCGGTCGGCATGAGATAGGTGAGGCCGCCCTCGATACTGTTCCCAAACTCTTCTTCCATCGTGTGGAAAAATATAAAGATCGCATTGCCCTGAGGAAAAAAGAGCTGGGCATATGGAACAAGATAAGCTGGAGGCGATACGGTGAGCAGGTCCGGCGGGTGGGGATGGGTCTTGTCGCCTTTGGCCTGGAGCCTAAAGACCGTGCGGCAATAATCGGGGACAGTCGGCCGGAGTGGCTGTATGCGGATCTGGGCAATCTCTCTGTAAACGGGATCTCAGTGGGAGTATATGCCACCTGCTCGGCCGAAGAGGTGAAATACCACCTTTCACATTCGGAGGCTAGGTTCTTCTTCGTCGAGGATGAAGAGCAGTTGGACAAGGCCCTTGAGATCAGGGATCGGCTCCCAAAGCTCGAGAAGATCATTGTGATGGACATGAAAGGGCTAAGGCATTTCAATGATCCTATGGTAATAAGCTTCGACGAACTTCTGAAAACAGGGAAAAAATTAGATGAAAAGAAACCGGGTCTTTTCGAGACAAGACTTGGAAAAACCCGGCCTGATGATATAGCCACATTTGTATATACTTCCGGTACTACAGGTCCCCCCAAAGCTGCCCTGTTATCTCACTCCAACGTGCTTTGTAACAGCAATGCTTTTGCAAAGCACGTCCCGGCCTTTGACACCGACGTGATACTTTCCTACCTTCCTCTGTGCCATATAGGCGAAAGGACCTTGTCGGTTTATCACGCCATCAATATGGGATTCACCGTATTTTTTGCAGAAAGCCCAGATACAGTGCCCGAGAACCTCCGGGATGTGTCCCCCACCTTCTTTTTCGGGGTTCCAAGGATATGGGAGAAATTTTACTCTGTCATTAACATAGGGGTTCAAAACGCCACTTGGTTCAAGCGGAAGAGCTATAAGTTGGCGATGAATATAGGAAAAAAGGCTGCTAAGAGGAAATTGAGCCATCAACGCCTTACCTTTTTGCTCTGGTTAATCAACCAATTCGCCTCAATCACAGTTTTTCGCAAAATCAAGAAGCTTCTGGGAATCGAGAGGGCGCGCTTCGCCCTTTCGGGAGCGGCACCGATCAGCCCAGATGTCCTGGAATATTTTCATGCCCTGGGAGTGAATATCAGGGAAAGTTACGGAATGACGGAAAGCTCTTCCTTGATCTCAATGCACAAGGATGGAAACATACGCTTGGGAACCTGCGGGGAGCCTTTACCCGGCGTTGAGGTCATAATAGCAGAAGATGGTGAAATCCTTGTCAGGGGAGATAATGTTTTTCAGGGGTATTTCAAGGACGAAGAGAATACCAGAAGCACGTTGGTTGATGGATGGCTACATACTGGAGACCTGGGGGAAATGGACGAGGATGGCTCTCTGCGAATAACCGGGCGGCAGAAGGATGTAATGATTACCTCCGGAGGAAAGAATATCTCACCTCAGTATATTGAAAACCTGCTTAAGTTCAGTCCTTACATTGTTGATGCTGTTGTGATCGGGGATGGAAGGAAATACCTGACAGCCATAATCATCGTTGACGAAGATAACGTAATCAAGTACGCCCAGGACAATAGAGTTCCGTTCACAACCTATGCGAGCCTGACTAAGACAAGAGAGGTACTAAAATTAATAGGAGAAGAAGTAGAAAAGGTGAACGCTAAACTTTCCCGAGTGGAGCAGATTAAGAAATTCGCCATCACGGAGAAAATACTCGACCAGGAAGACGACGAGCTAACCCCAACCATGAAGGTAAAACGAAAAAGGATAAGCGAGGTTTACAAAGACCTGATTGAGGGCATGTACTGAAAGGACAGTATGATTGTTCAACAGATTATCAGCGGGTTAGCCTTAGGATGCGTATATGGGTTAATCGCTCTTGGGTTTGTCCTGATTTTTAAGGCAACCGAGGTGATCAATTTTGCTCAAGGCGAGATGATGATGATAGGCGCTTTTGTTGCCTACACCCTGATTACAATGCTAAATGTGCCTTTTCTACTTGCCTTCTTTCTAACTCCAATCATCTGTGGGGGCCTGGGGATCATATTGGAAAGATTGCTGATTCGTCCCCTTGTGAAAGAATCCGTTGTTTCGATCATCATGGTGACGATAGGCTTGTCGATAACATTGAGAGCTTTCGCAGGAATGATATGGTCCTACGATACCCTCGAGTTTCCGAATCTGTTTTCCGAAGAGCCGGTTCAGATTGGCGGGGTGGTTATGGCCCCGGTTTACATATGGGTCATCTTTGTTACCGTCGGCCTGGTCCTTCTTCTTTACGCCTTTTTCAAATTCACTACCGTTGGCATCTCTCTTCAAGCTTCAGCGCAAAACCCCTTGGCGAGTCTTTTGATGGGGATCAGTGTCAAACGCGTTTATGCGATGACATGGGCAATCAGCGGGATGGTAGGTGCGGTAGCGGGTATTATCGTTGCCCCGATCTCATTTCTCAACTGCAATATGGGCTACCTCGGACTTAAGGCATTTCCGGCAGCAGTCATCGGCGGTTTTAACAGCATTCCCGGGGCAATTGTCGGAGGGGTGATCATCGGTATTTCCGAAAATCT
>JADHXI010000176.1 GCA_016783065.1 Desulfobacteraceae bacterium
ATAAAGATGGGCACAGAGGCATCGGCCAGCAATTCATCCGGTTTTTGAAGGGCGTTGCCGCACAGGCCATACCCCAGAATAATGGCGTCTACATAACGGCCCATCTCCTTGGCCGCTTTAACGAGACCTTCCTGGAGAACCCGCTTTCGATTATGGAGGGCCAGTTCCAGCACGCGAACCAGCACTTCCAATCTGCCTGGATAGTTTGGGGTAAACCCTTTGATAAGGGGTATTCTTCCAGGTCTGATATGTGCCGACTCAAGTGCCTCTATAAGGCCAAAAGAGTGAGCGTCCTCCAGCACGGTAATCCCCGCTATTTCCGAATCATGTGCCAAGACGTGAGCAAATTCCAATTCCAGGATTTCACACGTGAGGATTCCTATGACCGCCATCACTTCTACTCTTTACCAAAGGCTCTTTTGAAAAAAGCATTGCGCGAGAATTCTGGTTTTTTTGCTCAACAACATCTCCTTTCTTGTGAGAGGGATATTCTAAATATGGTCGTTCAACGCTCACCCACCTGATCCACCCTGTCTCTGACACAAGCAATCAGGGTTTCAAGCTCTTCCTTTTTCAGAATTGCCAAGAAATTAAGATCAAGGTCCGTTTTGAGAATCTCCCCAATTTTCTTTATAAGCTCTCCGTTTGTCATACATTACCTCATAAAGGATTCAAAGCTTTTTCCGACCCGATCATTTCTTCATACTCTATGGAGTATTTGATGTTGATTTCTGTTGGATCAAAAGGCCTTCTCTTCGAAAAAATCCTATTCCAGCAGTATTATGCTGTAACAGTTGTATTTCTCGGTTACATCATGAGCCAGGGTGAATTTCTTGTCGATATTTCTTAAGGTCTGAAAAACATCTATGGAGCATGATTCAACTGAGGGGCGTCTGTCTGTAGGAAACTTACATTCATCAGGATAGGAACACTCTTTACAAAGGGCGCAATTTTCAGAAACCAGACTAAAGACCTTATAATATCCGGCTAAGAAAAGATGTCGTTCCAGAGCAACTGTGCCTTTCCAGGTATTTATCTGAATCCGCCTTTTTTTCTGATTATCCCTATAAAAATGGCCATTTGTTATGGTTCCGCAGAGCATCACGGCCTTCTTGTATTCATTCAAAAAGGCTTGGGTCTTCTCCGGAGCAGGTGTTTCCGGAGGGCAACACCAACTTGTACCGTATTTATTACATCCGTATTTGCATTTCAAGCGTACCCACTGGGCCACGCATATATCACAGGTGCTCAGAGGAATGATCTCATTGATATTGTATTTCTTCCCTAATCTTCTAATCTCCTCAATAGTATCCTTCTCTTTTCGGTTATTCTTTAGAGGATAGACTTTCTTTGCGTTATGTTGCATCGTCTGCTACCTGTTTGTCATTTTTAAAAACAATTCTTACATCTTTCATTAAAGCCAGTCCCAACTCTACCTCAGCCGCTTTAATCACTCCACAGGGCACGGGGCAACCTGAATGGAGACCACATTTGCCTCCTTTTTCGTAAATCAGATTTTTGTTGATCGGATTCTTAATAACATCCATCATGTCTATCTTATGCAATTGATTGCTTAGTGCAATGACTTGCTCGCAATCACTCCTTATGGCAATTCTCACACTCTTCCTTTGAATTCTGCAAGCGCTGACTTTGGTTTCAAGGCCGCAAATGCCCGATTCAATATGAACGGTGATCATGATTTACTATCCCCTGAGATCTCCCCTCCCAACCGGGGAGGGGAGAATAAGTCGATTCCACAGCATGTGTATGCGCCGCACTATTTCTGATGAAGGATTTCCTCAGGCACAAGTCCTTCAAGGTGGGGAAATTTATCTGTCATGTGTGGCAGCTGCATCGCTTCCATGAATTCCTGCTGAAAGTTTTCTTCCACTGTAAGCTCGATATATTCCACGTTGCGTGAACACCAGTCGGCTTCCACACGCTTTTTAACGTTTAGAAGCGCTGCTCGACATCCGTCACCGGCCGCATTGCCGACTCCCTGGATCATATCGATTTCACAGTCAGGGAACAGACCCATTATCAACGCCTTTTCCCTGTCCACGTGTGTGCCGAAAGCTCCGGCAATCTTTACTGCGTCGAGCTTTTTCAGCCCCATACGCTTGACCATCAGCTTACAGCCTGCGTATAATGCACCCTTGGCCAGCTGAATCTGGCGGACATCTTTTTGGGTGATGACAATATCCTTATCGATGCTCGATTCATCGGCCCAGGCCAGTACAAACTCCGGCTGTTTGGTGTCTGCGTTCTTGCGGAAACGGGGATAATCCTTCAAAGCCTTCTTGTTAAATACACCGCTCTTAGTGATTACGCCGGATCTGTACAACTCTGCCAGAACGTCTAAGATACCGGATCCGCATATGCCTTTAGCCTTCATATCTTTGGCTTCGGAAAATTTTCGCCAGGCATCCCGGCCGATCACTTTATAATTGACTTCCTTGGTTTCCGAGTCGATTTCAATTCGCTCTATGGCGCCCGGTGCAGCGCGCATCCCAAAGGCCAGCTGCGCACCCTCAAGGGCCGGACCGGTAGCACATGAAGAAGAAATCAGCTTGTGCCGGTTACCCAGAACCAGTTCTCCGTTGGTCCCGATATCAATTATCAACTGGTTAGCTTCATGTTTATAAGGTTCTTCAGCAAGCAGCACCCCCACATTGTCGGCACCGACAAATCCCGCCTCTATGGGAAGAACGAACATGTAAGCCGAAGGACTTATATTGATGCATAAATCCCTGGCCTTGATGTCCATGCTATGATGAATCACCGGTGGAAAGGGCGCCAGGCCAACGTGTTCCGGGTCGAGGCCCAGCAGGATATGGTGCATGGCCGTGTTGAAGCCGATAGTGATATCTTCTATATCTTCCCGGGCCAGGCGCAGATACTCTTTTCCCTCTTCCGGTACTTCGACAAATTCATCCGGACCTTCTTCGCCCTTTTTCTTTTTCTTCTTTTTCTTGGGTGGGTACGTATTAAGAATGGCCTTGTCGATCAATTCGTTCAACCCTTCGATAATGTCATCACTCATCCGCTTAAGACCGTCCGGGGTCGTCATATGAAATGTGATTCGCGCCATAACGTCTTCGCCATACTTGCACTGCGGGTTCATCATTGATACCGTGTCGATCACTTCCATGGTGGTGAGATCGCAGAAATACCCCGCCACGGTTGTGGTACCCACATCAATGGCCATACCGTATGCATGATCCACCTTTCCGGGTCGGAAACGAATTGTTTCCCGGTCGTTCCATACGCTGACCGTTACACTCCAATTCCCATCCCGAAGGGCTTTGGGAAGCTGGCGTAGTGCAAAAATATCAGCCGTTAGATTTGTTATACCATATTCACGTTCAAGCCCCCCGCAGACCCGTTCGAAATCCGCGGTGGGTTCTTCAAATGTGGGGGGGTCTACCTCTACGTAATAGACCTTTATTGCGGGATTATGATCAATGTGAATATCACGGGCGGCCTTGCTGACCACCTGTTTTCCGGCCCTGGATTCTTCGGGAACAAATACCAGTATGTCATCCTGAATACAGGCAACACAGCCCAGCCGGAAGCCCTTTTTGCGGTTCTCTGGATTGATAAATTTGTCCTCTTCCTCCTGCCAGGGAGTCACATGAGACGGGCTAGAGGTAATATTATATTTTTCAAAATGCCCCTCTTCAATTCGGACCACACATTTACCGCAGACTTTTTTCTCACCGCACAGGGCCTCTATATCAACACCCAGCAGCCTTGACGCTTCAATTATATTAACACCTTTCGGCACTTCTCCCCTCCGGCCGGAGGGTTGAAAAATTACATTCACTTTACTATCACTCATGCCCGTTGTTCCTCCTTTTCTAACTCTGTTTCTCCTTTTGTCGCAGTTCTCTCAACCGGCCTATCATTTTGATGCCTTCTGAGACCGCATTTCCGGCTGACTCTGCATAGCCGTCCGCTCCGAAGAGATCTACCACGTCCTTTGTCACGGGTGCCCCGCCTAACATGATGGCCACATCGGGATTCTTTTCTTTGATCATCGCAATCACCTTCTTCATTCCCAACATAGTGGTGGTCATCATGGCGGACATGGCCACAATTTCCGAGTCGGTCCGCAGTTGTTCTTTCACAAAGTTCTCTAAGGGTACGTCTCTGCCCAGATCGTGAACCGTGAACCCTCCCACGTCGAACATCATTTTCACCAGGTTTTTGCCGATGTCGTGCACATCGCCCTGGATAGTGCCAATGACGACCTGACCCTTGCCTGCAGCGTCTTCTTCCGGTACATGCGGCCTTAGAATGTCCAGACCCGCGTAGAGGGCGTCCGCACACATGAGTACCTCAGGAACAAAGTATTCGTTTGAGTCATAGAGCCGTCCAACCTCCTCCATGCCGGCGGCCAGTCCGTCCATAATAGCATCTAAAGCATCGATCCCTTCGTCCAATGCCTTTTGTGCTGCCTCTCTGACCTGGTCTTCCTCATATTCCACCACACCTTCGGCCAGTTCCTTGAAAATTTCTTCCTTGCTTGCCATATGTTTATCTCCTTTCTCCAATTTTGAATTTAGGTTAGTCGACCAACGGCCGGTGAGGCCTTTTTGCCGTATTCCTTTACGGTACGCACATAGGCCTTTACATTCTCATCTTTCACGTCAGGCCAGAGATCACAACCGGGCCAGACCGCATCTACGCCATCGTCGATGCACTTCTTTATCACGGCTTCCACTTCCGATGCTTCCATCTGGCATAAGGTGCCATAGGGATCAAAATTACCAAGAATTATGGTATCATTCCCAAGTTTCTTTCTGGATTCGGCCATATTGTTTTTCTGATCCACGCTCACCGCATCCGCCCCGCAATCGTTCATCATCTCAACGATCATGTCCGTTGAACCGCAGATGTGATTAATTGTGGGGGACTCAAGGGCCGCAAATATCCTTTCCAGATTCGGTTTTATAAGTGTTTTCCACATCCGGGGTGAAAGAAGGTCCGTACCCGATCCCATCTCCCGAACGGTCATGTAGTCAACTCCGAGGCTCTGATAGTGCTTTGCAACCTCAATGGTAATGTCAGTCATCTTCGTGAGAAAGGCCTCAACCCTTTCCTTGTCCTTCTTTACGCCCTTCAGCAAAAGATCCAGTTCGATAACCTGACCTGCAAAGGTGAAAGGGCCCAACACCCACGCACCCACGGCGAATTGACCGTTGTTGGACTTGGAATTCAGAATCCCGAATCCCTCATCCACCATGGGCATCCTCGCATTGCTGAGGTAGTTGTCGGGAACTTCCACCTCATCCAAATCCCCCCACTTTTCAGGCACTGTTGGATAGAGGATGTCCTCTGATTGATCATATAAACTGATACCCCTGCCCAATGCCTCGGCCAGGGTCCCCATGTCATAGGGGATGACCACTGAATCAAAACCGAACAGTTCAGCGCTCTTGATGGCTGATCCGGCAAGGTTCTCAGCCGAGGTGTGGACCTGTGCAAACCGGATGCCCATCTCCCTGATGGCCTGGATGGTGACCATACCCATCCCGCTGAAACAAGGCATTGTATCAATCGCTTCACGCCGAAAAAGCCGTGCCACTCTCTCTTTAGGGTTAAGTTCTGCCATAAAAATCCTCCTTTCTGATTCTCTATTTTGGTTTAAGATCTTTGTTTTTACTTATCCTATCGTTTTGAGCTGTTCAACAAAGTCGGGAAACAGCTTGTAAAGTGGGTGATTTGGATCTTCCGGCAATTTTTTGGTTTCAGCAAAGGCCGCTGCTGCCAAGAATGCATCGGCCATAGCCACAGCCGGAAAAATTCTGGTGGCCCCGGCCATGGGGCCGGCGAAGATCATGTCGTGATACATGAAAGCGGCCAAGGATTCCAAGCCCGCATCAGCAGCCGACCATCCCTTGAATCCCCACATCTCTCTGGCCTGTTTCCACATATAAGAGCCATTGCTCGGTGCGCTGGCCCCCGGAAAACCCCATTTCTCCTTTATCATGCGATTTGCAATGCCGCAAAAGGCCGTGGCCGGACCGTTCATCACCGATGTGTCCACAAAGATACTCTCAAATTTGGCTCCGACCTTATCAATCGCATCCAGCAGCCTCTGGGTGCCGGCAATCCTTCCGCTTGGCATCTGATCCGCCATATCAAAGGCAACAAGCAAAACATGCTTGACACCGATCTGAGCAATCTCTCGGATCTCTGTTTCCAAGTCCTCTTCCCAGACAGTAATGCTGTTGTAGAACATACGGTCAAGAAGTCCCTTTTCCGCGCAATAGGCGGCCCCTTCTAACTTGGGCTTCATCTTCCAGGCATCCACGCAAAAGGGCATATCTGAAACAGAAGTTACAAAGTCAATGTACAATTTGAGTTCCTTACCAGTATTGCCCACAATGTCTGCCATTCCCGGGACACCGGTCTCTGCCCAGAGTTTATCCTGGGCCTTGAGCAGTTCTTCAGCCTTTTTCTCGTTAAACCCCTCTTTTCGCTTCCCTTCGAATACTTGATCCCCTTTTTGGAAGATAGAGGGACAGACCACGGTCGGATACGCCCCTGGCTGCCCGCCAAACTTCACTCCTCCCACTTCACACACCTTTTGTTCGGTCTCAAATTGAAACATCTGTTCCCCTCCGTCTTATTTTAAGGTTTTTGATAATTCTTAGATCCCATGCCATACATCAAAAAGTCGTAACTAAATCCTGCGAATTCGATTCACCCGGAAGGGATGAGGACTTGGCAAAGTTGGAATTCAGAGCTGAGACAAATCGCTGTGGTAACAGGAGGTACCTTCCACGGGCTGTTCGGTTTGTAATGGTAAACGGAATTTGAGGGAAATGCTATAGTCCAGGGGATGATTTTCTCATGGAATGGGGACTATTTTAGGAAAGATCCCGGCGAAAAAGGCCCTCAGGTCTGGATTTCCACAATTCCCAGGTGAATGGCAAATTGAATCAATTGCGAAATATTGTCCATCTTGAGCTTTTCCATTATGTTAGAGCGGTGGGTCTTAATTGTGCTCGGACTGATGTAAAGAATTTGAGAGATCTCCTTGGTGGAACGGCCCTCGGCAATCATCTGAAAGACCTCTCTCTCGCGATTGGAAAGCCTGTTATAGAGATCCTCCTGTGGTGATTTCTTCTTTAAAGAAACATAATCTTCAATAACCTTGTGCGATATGGACGGACTCAGGTAGGTCTCACCCTTGAGGGCCGCGTGGATGGCCTTGATGATGTCTGTGCCGGTCGAGCTCTTGAGCAAATACCCTGAGGCGCCGAGGCCGAAAAGCTCACTGATGTAACGGTCGTGGGAGTGCATAGAAAGGATTATGACTTTGGTTTGAGGGCAGACTTTCCTGATTTGCCGGGTGGCTTCAATGCCGTTTAACATGGGCATCGCAATGTCCATCAAAACGATATCCGGTTTCAACTCCTCCACTTTTTCGACCGCTTCACGCCCGTTTTCTGCCTCACCCACAACCCGGAGATTGGGTTCGCCCTCCAAGAGTTTAGCCAGACCCTGCCTAACGATTGTGTGATCGTCTGCGAGAAAAACAGTGACGGTCCTATCTATCATCGGGACACTCGTTGATAGGAATTTCAATACGGATGCGTGTTCCTTTCCCTCTTCTGGAACGCAAGGTGAAACCCCCGCCCAACATGGATGCCCGTTCCCTCATGGACAACAGGCCCAATGTATCTTTATGCTTGGTGATTTCTGCAGGTTCAAATCCTACCCCGTCGTCTTCAGCCGCGAAAATGATGTGGGGAAAGCTTTTGATTATGGAGAGGCGAAAATGCTTGGCATTAGAGTGTTTCAATGTATTGGTGAGCGCCTCCTGGGAGAGTCGATAGAGCACAGTTTCGATCTCGAGATCCAAGCGCTCTTCAAAACCCACCATTTTGAAATCAATGTTCAGTTCAGAGT
>JADHXI010000177.1 GCA_016783065.1 Desulfobacteraceae bacterium
GGTAATTCACTAATTGAACTTCATGAGCTTTTATGATTCGTCTGACTGACTTAAGTTCAATTATATCTCGTATCATCAAAAATAATATCAACTACAAAGTCACCTACAATTTGATTCTCATAGTAGACTGTAATGGGTTCTTGTGCCTCTGCATTTAGCTTTGCTTTTTGTCATTCTATAAGCATACACCTCTCATAGACACTCTCAAGAAATCCAAATCCCATTTTGTTGTAAACACGATAAGCACACCCAATGATTTTCTCCGTTAGTTCTCCATATTCCATTGCTCTACTTCCCTCAGATTGTGATAAATTTTTTTATCAACTGGATCTTACATGAGCTTCTTCTTAAAATCATAACTATCCTGTTATCCTGTTCATCCTGTCAAATGCTTTATTCCCCGGTGAACTATTACCTATTCTCCTAAATATCAAAACTCCTTCACAGGCCGCAACGCCACTTCCGGATAGATCCGTCCGTGACAGGGGGGCATGGAGTTATACACCCACTCAATGTCAACAACTCCCAGCCGAAACAGTCCGAATCTCTTGAGGCCCAGGTAGGTGCCTCTTACAAGGACATCTTCCATGTTCATTGTGAGGGCGAAGACGGCGACCTTGACACCTTCCGGGATATTACCGAGTTCCTCCCCGTAGGCCATAAGAGAAAAGACAAGTCGGGTGCTGTCCGCAGCCTGACACTGGATCACCGGTACGATGACCGGAAAACCGTCCCCGCCGACATAGGAGACAAACTTGAGGGAGTCCAGTTTGTTAAAAAGCCTCTCTGCGAAGGGCTTCAATATTCGATTTCTGTTCCCTGTTGAGGCCCGGCCTTTCGCGGTCTTGGTGAGGATGGCGGCAGGGATAATACGGGACATGGGCAGATCTTCACTGCCTGAAACCTCCACAAGGTCGAGATAGTGGACCGTATTGATGCCGAAATAGCTGTTATATCGAAACATGGGCATATTGTTATATGTCTCGTATTCATGCCCCTCTTTTTTCAGGTGCGTCCACCTTGCCTTTCCTCGCCACATTTTTTTGTCAAGGGTCATTATCAAAAATCCGATGTCACGGTTTTTCTGTATATACCGTTTGCTCCGGCCCTGGCAGAATTCGCCAAGGGTCAGCTGTTCCGGGGTTGAAGCCATCATGGATGTGATCAGGGAGACATGCGGGAGGCCTTGGGGATCAAGGGAGGCAACAAGCCCGATCTTTTCAGAAGGCGCGAAGGCTCTGATCTCTGCTTGAATGAATGAATCTCTCTTTGTCAAAAGAATGCCTCCATGCATCAAGTTTTCGCTTCTCTCTCTTCAATCCTTGTGGAACCGCTCCAGCGGACGAGGTCCGGGTTCGCACCGGCGCTTCTGGCAGCGGCGGCAAGCCCTTCCAGAAATGATGCGGTCAGAAGCCCCCTTTCTTTAAAGGCCCACTCAAGTCCCAGACGCGCGTATTTGTCCCTGCACAGGTTGTTGAAGGAACAGAGTTCCCACCGGTCCGTCACATCTGCCAGGTTGGAGGCGATAAAACCCGCGATTCCCCGGATGTTCTCTTCCGTCGCCGTGGCACCGGGGATAAGGGGTGTCCGTATCCAGAGTTCTCTCGGAACCACATGTGTCCTTATGTAATCGGCGACATGGAGCAGATTTTCAAGGATCGGGTCATTTGTGCTGCCGGTAAAGGCCCTATGTCTCTCCGGGTCGATTTCCTTGATATCGAACAGCACCATGGTTGTGTAAGTCAGGAGCCTGTCGAGGGCCTCTCTTGAGCACAAGCCGCAGGTATCCAGGGCGGTGTGAATGCCCTTTGCCCTCAGCCCCTTGAGGAGCGCACCGGCAAACCGGGCCTGTGTGGTTGGCTCGCCCCCGGAAATCGTGACACCACCCCCGGACTTTTCAAAAAACGACCGATCTTTTAAAATCTCATTTACAAGCTCATTGGAACCCCACTTCTTCCCGAGGAGTTCCAGGGCCGCAGACGGACAGGCTTCCGCGCACGAACCGCAACCCTTGCACACATCCCTGTTTATGGCCACGCCTTCAGTCCTGTGTGACAGGGCGTCATCAGGGCACGACTCCAGACAGGTCTTACACCCGATGCAACGGGACGCTACCCAGTGCACCTGGGGGCTCGGGGAGATACTCTCGGGGTTGTGACACCATGAACATCTGAGGGGGCACCCCTTCAGAAAAACCGTGGTCCTGATGCCGGGTCCATCCTCTGTGGACATCCTCTGAATTTCAAGGACCGTGCCCTGAGGCATATCCCCATGGTTTTCAACGGGCATGGGGTGCGCCCTCAAAACTTGTTATGACTCACCCTGGCAATGACTTCATCCTGAAGCTCTTTACCCACGGTGGTGAAATAGGCGTTGTAACCGGTTATCCTTACGAGCAGATGACGATAGTCCTGGGGATGCTGCTGTGCCTCCCGGAGCATGCCCGGGTCGAGCATGTTGACCTGAAGCGCGGTCCCCCCATTTTCCACGTACCCCTTCAAAAATCCCTTGAATTTTTCCCTGTGTTCAGGATCTCTCATAATGGAGGGGTTGAAGGTGATGGTGTGGCTTGCGCCGTTGGGAAGGCAATTGAAATACTCTTCCCAATCCCCGCTGCCGTGGGGAGACTTGCCCCCGAGCACCTTCCCCACAGAGTTTGCATTGGCCGTGGGTCCGTTGATGTCCGCCCCGTTTGAGGGGCATATGGCGTTTGAAAGGAATTGTCCTTTGGGCCTTCCATCCGCGCTGGCGGCCATGACGTATCCATCTCCGGCCCAGTAGTTCCAGCTCAGCATCCCCGGCCTGAATTGACGGTCGGTGGACCGTGTCCTGTGTTTCCAGGTCTCCTCACACCAGAGATCCATGACCTTTCTGGCCATAAGATCCGCCTCATCGTCATCACGGCCATACTTTGGCGCCCTGTTTCTGGCCCTGGCCTGCAGCACCTCATACCCGCCCCAATTCTCCTTCAAAGCAGTGATCAATTCCTCCATGGTGCACGCTTTTCTGTCATACACCAGGTACTTGATGGCCAGGAGGGAATCCACGGTCGTGGCATAGGTTACTGCCTCCAGTGTGGTGAAATTGATCTCTGCTCCCCCCCGGGTGATATCAAGGCCCTTTTCTGCACATCCCTTTACGAGGCATGACAGATAGGGGGTGGGAAAAAACCGGGTCCTTATGGCTTCGGAGGTCTCATAGGTCTCCACGCACTTCTTAACGACATAAGCCGTCTGCTGTTTGTAACCGTTCCAGAATTCGTCCCAATTCTTGAAGTCCCTGGCATCCCCTGTATCAGGGCCATCCTGTCCGATTCCCTCTGTTTTGCCGGTCATGGGATTTTTATGGGGTAGCAGGTCTTTACCCCCGGTGAGTGTAAGCTCCACGGCCTTTAACAGGTTAAGATTGTTATCCACGGTGCCCGAACGGTCATTTCCCACCATGGTGTTTTCAAGACATCCCACGGGGGCATATTCATGGACATTTTCTTTGTTTATGAGGTGGGTAATCCCCGATCTCTCGGCCTCCAGCATCATGCCCGCCATGGAGCGTTCATCAAAGTTGAGAAGAAACGGTGCGCCTTGGCTGGAGGAAATCATATCCACGAGTTTGTCAAGGAGGGCATCCGGAGAATTTCGGTGAAGTCTTACATTGGGTTTGGGTTCCAGGATGGGTGTCATCTCGTCGATCACTTCAAGCAATGCAAAGGTGAGGTCATTTGTCACGTCCTCCCCTTCCTTTCCCATCCCCGAAAGAGTGATGAGCTGGCCAAAGCCCGCGGTGATGCCCTGGTTTCCATTGCGGATCATTGCGTCATAGGCGGTGTTGCAATGTATCCAGAAACATTTCAGGATCTCTTTGCCAAAATCCCTGTTCATTCCCTGCTCGAGGGAGTGTTTCCAGTAGGGGAAAAGGTACTGGTCAATCCTGCCAAAGGATACCCCCGGCCCGGGATAGTTTTCATCGCTCATGACAAGCATGTGATTGATCCACAGTCCCTGCACGGCCTCCCAGAAGGTTCGCGGGGGTTTCCGGGGGACCCTGTCCAGATTCTGGGCCATCTGCAGAAGCTCATCTTTTCGGTTTGGATCTGCTTCCTCTTTTGCCAGTTCCCTGCAGCGTTCCGCATATGCGGCAGCCAGATCTCCGGGCATGGTTGCAGCAGTCATCATGGCCTTGAGTTGCAACCCTTTGGCCCCATCCCGCTCTTCTGGGCTCAGACGTTCATATCTGGAAAGAAGATCCGCATGAATCCCCTCCCACCCCATGGCAAGCGCCCTTTCATAACCCGGTATGAGATGCCCGCTTGTAGCCCCTGCATTGCCATAGCCGTGATCATGAAACCACTTCACCTTCTCCCTGGCGCCGTTCTTGCCCAGAATCAGGCTGTCGTACACTCTGCGCTCTTCTTTGGTGAAACACAGGGAGGTCTGAACATTAAACCGGCCACCTGCCAATAGATCTCCGGGAAGGATCTCTTGTGGCACATGGTTCACCATGACCTCCTTCAGAAACCATGCCCTTCTCTCCGGGAGAGTCCAGGACCAAAAGTCCGTTTGCAGTTTCACCTGTCTTGCCCCCTGTTGAAAGCTGCCCCCCAGGGTTTGAAGAAGTGGGTATATCTCTGGGACGATGAAGTAAGTCATCTCGTTAAACTGCAGGTCCCAGGGGGTCCCGGTGGTCCATGCTGTAAATGCGTTGTCCCATGACCTTTCCGTGCCCTTGAAGTAATAGTCCCTGAGCCATGAGATCCTGGGGGAAAGCCCCTTGGGTTCCTTGATGGTGTGCTGGAATTCTTCAGCCGTGGCCATGCTCATGGTCTCCTCCCCTGTTGACTTGCGATCGTTCCCATTCCCTTTTGATCCTCCATCAGATACGTATAACCTGCTGCCCTCCATACTGGGTCATACCACCACTAATGTCAAGCTGCTAGCCCTACCCTATTCCGGCAAATCCTGCAACGATTGTCCCCTTGTTTTCGTGAGTTTTTCCATAAGAACATGCCATGACTTAAAGACGGGTCATTTTTGACCATACAAGAGCATCTTTCCTTTTGACAATCCAGAGAAAGTTTGTTCTACAAGAGAACGTAAATGAGCGGTCAATATTTTCCTGACTCTTTCGTAACTTCTCAATAAGTCCGGGAGAAATAATAGGATTTCTGGAGTGGGGTTCGGGTGTTTCTTGAAGGCGCTCTCTCAAAGTGGATTTACTTCTCATTTTGGCAGTGTCTGATATTTGGGGTTTTCTCCTTCTGAACCCTTATTGACTTCTCCATGCTCTTGGCAAAACCCCAAATATCAGACACGCTACGCCGATAGGTTTAGAGAGCGCCGGAAAGAAACAGCTGAACCCCACGGTGCCCGAACTTATTGAGAATTTACACTCTTTCTTTGACAATCTTCCATTTGTAACACTTTAGCCATTTGAAACTAGGGAAATGGGGATTCCGTTTTTCGGGCGTAAAACTCGCCCGTAAGAGAGCGTAAAGCAATCACGTGCCTCGGGAGAAAACAGAGGGAAGTACTTCAAGGGAAGTCCTATGGTTTTTTGGTGACGTCCTTGTCCGTGATTCCTTAACGCTCTCTAACGGTCTCAGACAGGGTTACACCCTTCAAAACGGAACCCCCATTCCCCTTTCTAAGTGCCAATTTTGAAAAAGCTAAATTCATACCAAAAAAGGAGAACATCATGTCAAATCAAGCAAAAAGCGGTGACGTCCTTGTGCTCCTTGGCAGTCCACGCAAAAAGGGAAACAGTGCGACTCTAGCGGAGCATATCATCAAGGGAGCAGAGTCAAAAAATCTCAAGGTAGAAACAGTCTTTCTACACGACATGAAAATCGCGCCTTGTCAGGCATGTTATGCATGCCAGAAACCGGACAGCAAAGGCTGTGCAATCGATGATGATATGCAAACTATCTATCCAAAGCTCATAAAGAACGACGTATGGGTTATTGCCAGTCCGGTTTACTGGTTTAACATGTCGGCGCAGACCAAGCTGTTCATGGACCGCTGTTTTGCGCTCCTTGCCCATGAAAAAAAGGCCTTTGCCAATAAACGTGTCGCCATCGCCATGAGTTATGCAGACCCGGATCCCTTTGTTTCGGGGTGCGTGAACGCCCTTCGTTCCTTTCAGGATGCGTTCGGATATGCCGGGGTCAAGATAGTGGGAATGGTCTATGGCAGCGCAACCGAGGCCGGTGAGATCAGAGAGAATACCGACCTATTGCGGGAGGCCGAGGAATTGGGGAAAAAACTGGCTATCAAATGACCCAGCCGGCCGATTCTTTTTGAAGCTGGATTTGGACCTGGTTTGATCCCGGACTGACAGGTTTATGATTTCACAAGCCGGAGAAAATCGAAAAAATGGGAACAGACAGAGGGGAAGACCTTAGAAACGGTTTGACCATAAAACAGCTCACCGTTGGTCAAACATACGAACAGAGTTTTTCTGTTACTGCCGAATTGATCGAAGATTTTGCGCGGGTTACGGCCGAAAATAATCCCATCCACCTGGACGATAAATTCGCCAGGGAGACAATATTTGGAAAGCGCGTTGCACAGGGGATGCTGCAGGCCGGCCTCCTTTCCGGAGTTTTGGGTACTCATTTTCCCGGTATGGGAACCATTTACCTCTCACAGACCCTCAAGTTTATCAAGCCGGTCTTCATCGACGACGAGATCACCCTGTGTCTCAAGGTTTTGGAGATTATTGAAAAGAAAAATCGAGTCCTTCTTGAAAGCATTTTCACCAACCAGAATGGTGAGACCGTCCTGACCGGCGAGGCAATGGTCATGCCTCGCGTTTATTGAGAATTCACACTTTCAAGTGCTTATCCCAATCCCCATAGTATTATCCTCACACTCGCATAGGCGTATACCCCTGCCAACAGATCGTCCAGAACAATCCCCAATCCCCCTTTGATCCTCTCCGCTTGTCTGATGGGAAAAGGCTTGAGGATATCGAAAAACCGGAATGCGAAAAAGCCCAACCCGAGGGCCAGCCAGGAAGACGGCAAAAGCAGCATGGTGAGAAGAAACCCCGCGACCTCGTCAATCACCACCTCCTTAGGATCCTTTCGATCCATCAGCTTATGGGTAAGATCTGAGGCCCAGATAGCCGCACACGTTACCGCTGCAAGAATAAAGAGGTGATACCACAGTCCGGCATATTGCAGCACCAGGACGAGGGGTACAGCGGCAAGGGACCCAAAGGTCCCTGACACCACAGGGAAAAGACCCGCCCCAAACCAGGTGGATAAAATCAGGGCAGTCTTTCCTGAAGGACCGGATTGTCTAAAGATCTCTTTTAAGGACAAGCTATCAGGTTGAGGCCTTGACATCAGGCAGGTATCGGATTCATGTATCAGTTCTACCTATTTATTCAAACTCATGACCCAGGAAAAAATTTCCTTCAAAGGGCGGTTGTTCTCTAAGGCAATCTTCCGGCAAACCTCATATTCCGGCAGGAAAAAGGCGGACCCATCGCTGTTTACGGCTTTCTTGGCCTTGATCTTTCCCCAGGGGCTGTCCACCTCCACCACGGAGCGCTCCAGCAGCTTTCTCTGGCTGTACCGGAATCGAATACCAAGGGTCGTGCTTTCTTTGAAAAGGATCTCCATCAAGACATCTTTTTGATCGGGCCGGCCAATGACCTGGACCTGAACCCCGGGTCTCCCTTTCTTCATCTGAACGGGAAAAAAGACCACATCCAGCCCCCCCGCATCAAACAGCCGCTCCATGAGATACCCTAAAACCTCAGGGCTCGTATCATCCAGATTCGTCTCCAGGACAACCACCGTGTCCACTTCTGTTTCATCCTGTTGATCCCCGATGAGTATCCTCGCCAAATTGGGTCTGTCCGGGAGATCCCGTTTACCAACCCCATATCCGATGTCGTGAATAAC
>JADHXI010000178.1 GCA_016783065.1 Desulfobacteraceae bacterium
GATGCACCGGAAATCAAGACGGTGCTGGTAAGGGAGGAGAGCTCCGGCCCGCACTGGAAAGGGCCTTAAAGGCCAACCTGGAGGGTAAGCCCGCTGTGGTCGGCTTTATTGTAGACGGATGGGATTTTGCACCGGGGTTTAAGAACTTCTATGATAGGCTTGGTTAGCATAGCCGGATATTGTTTTTCACAAGGAAAACCTTGTTTAATGGCCTTCTCGAAGCCAAGTTCATCTTTAGTATTTTCAAATACAAGTTAAATAGGCCGCAGATTTCCGCCGATATACACAGATAACATCATTATTCACAAATTTGAAAATCCTGCTTCCGAGTTCCGAATGACGGAATCTGGAATTCGGAAATAATCTGCGTTGAAAAAGGAACTTTCTATACAATCAAGTTAAGTATTGCCCTTTCAATGGCGTCAGTCCTAACGTAACATATTTCTCGCTTGTGGTATTTTTGCCTTGACATTCAACATTTCTGTGAGCTAAGAGAAAATGGTAAGCAAGACATGTAAAATATGTGGGGAATATGTAAGAAATCAAGAAACTTGTGATAATGGAATTTTGACGGCTTCGTAAAAAGTCGAAGATCACGTCACTCCCGCTAAGCTTGTCCCTGACACCGATCAGGGAGCGGGAGTCCATAAGGAGTTGAAATCACTGGATTCCTGCTTTCGCAGGAATGACAATGAGGGGAAAAATTAGACTTTTTATGAGACCATCAATTTTGGGTAAACAGATTGTATTAGTGTCAAGTAAGCAAAAGTATGTTGAGACTTGAGTTCCTTTTATAAGCGTTCAATCCATACGGGAGAAAGGAGAGGAAAATGACTAAGACCAAGATCACCTGGTTGGGGCATGCTTCTGCGTCGGTGGAGTTTAACGGGCATGTTATCTACTTCGATCCCTGGCTGGACGACAACCCCGCGTGTCCTATTAAGTGCACTGATGTTAGGAAAGCCACGGCTATTTGTGCGACCCATGGTCACATAGATCACTTGGGTGATTCATTTGAGCTGGTTCGGCAAACCGGTGCCACGCTTATTTGCACTCCTGAACTGGGATTCTACGCCGATTCCAAAGGCCTAAAGGAGGGCAAGGAAGTGTACGCGCTTAACACCGGGGGAAGCTGGATGGGCGACGGCTTCACCATTATCATGGTTCCAGCGTCTCACACCTCGGAAATCATGGGCGAGGGTTGGATTGAAGGGCCTATCCAGCCGGGCTCGGGTGCCATCGGATTTATTATGGACATCGATGAGGGTGCGACGATTTACTTTTCAGGGGACACGGGCGTTTCTGCCGAGATGCCAATAATCAGAGACCTTTATCGCCCAAACGTGGCCATTATGACTGCTGGAGGAAAATATAACATGGGCTACAGGGAGGCTGCCTACGCCGCTTCTCTTGTCTGGCCGGAGTATCTCATTCCGACCCATTACGGCACCTTTGAGAATCAGCAATTGGACCTGGACAAACTGAAGGCAGAGATGAAAGTCAGAGCCCCGGGAGTGAAGTTGGTGCGGATCAAGCCCGGTGAAAGTTTTGAATGCTGAAGCGGACAACCTCCGAGAGGCCAACAACCGCCTATCAAAGCAGCCAGGTAAGTGACATTTGACAGGAGGTAAGCATGATCGAATTGCATATCTTTCTTGAGCCCCACGACGGGAAGGAAAGTGAGCTGGAGTCCCTGTATTGGAAGGAATACGTCCCCGGGATAAAGATTCAGGAAGGCTTTCAACGGACGACCCTTCTCAAAAAACGCGACGCCTTACGGGAGTATCAAATCCATATCACTTTTGACAGCGAGGAGTTGCGGCTCAAGTGGGTTGACTCCAAAGAGCACACGGAAGTCTGGCCCAAAATGGCCGCTCTGTGTCAGCGGGTATCCTGGACTGGTTTTGACACAGTGGAACAGTGAGACCAGTCCCAAATCAACCGGGCTGTTTCCAGTCCACAGCCGGCGAGGCGAGAGGTTAAGGGATGTTCTCCGTCAATTGGAGAACGAAGTCGTAAACCATATAATTAAAACAAAAGGAGGGATTGATTATGAGAAAGTTGCTTGTGTTTGTCATCACCTGTATGGTTATCATGGCCTTTTCATTACCGGCCATGGGGGCCAAGAAAATCGTGGTGGGATTTCCGATGTATCTCTCTGGCGGCGGAGCCGTTTTCGGAAAGCCCAGTGCCGAAGGCGCTAAGATGTTGGTCAAAGAGGTCAATGACGCCGGTGGCGTCCTGGGCCGGAAGATTGAGCTCCTTGTCCGGGATTGCAAGAGCAGTCCAGATGAAGCAACCCGGGTGGCCAAGGAAATGATCCTTAAGGACAACATCGATTTCCTGGTCGGCGGTCTGACTTCCTCTCAAGGTTTGGCCCTCTCCGACGTCTCCAAGCACGAAAAGATCGTATACATCGCCCCAATCCCCAAAGTAGCCAAGATGTGCGAAAAGCCCAGGTTACACTCCTACGTTTTCAGGTCGGCTTGTAACTCTAAGACAGAAGGGCGGAGCGCAGCTGTTTTGGCGGCTAAACACCCCTGGAAGCGTATCGCCACGGTCGGTCCGGATTACTCCTATGGTTGGAGTGTTACCGGGGCCTTTATACCCTGGCTGAAAAACATCAAACCGGAAGTCGAGATTGTTCATCAGGCCTGGCCTAAACTGGGTGAATCGGATTACACTCCCTTCATCAGCGTTATCTTGGCTTCCAAGCCCGATGCTGTATTCTCGACCCTATGGGGAGGACACTTTATCACCTTCGCCAAGCAGGCACGAGACTACGGATTCTTTGAAAAAGTCGGATTTGTATCAGCTGGAGAGGCCGGGTGTATGGAAGCTATTAGGGGCGCAGGAGATGATATGCCTCTCGGAATCATTTCCAATGCCTACGATACTTTCTGGCACCCCGACACCGCTTGGCATAGGGACTGGGTCGGCCGTGTAAATAAGTTCATGGGGACGAAGTATGCCTCAAGTTGGGCAGGCACCGGATATGATGCCATGAAATTCCTTACTGAGGCGATAAAAAAGGCCGGCACCACTGATACTGATAAGGTCATCAAGGCCCTTGAGGGATTGACCATCGACTGCTCTGTTGGCAAGCTGACCATGAGAGCCAAGGATCACCAGGCTGTTCGGGGCATGTACTGGGGCCCCGTGACCAAGGTTCCGGAATATCCTTTCCCCATCCTTAAACCGGTTCGATATATTCCGGCAGACGAATTGATGGACTAATTCTTCTTTAAGAACCTTGGAGCTTGTCCGTTTCCTGAATAAGGAGCGGGCAAGCTCCTTCCATCTCTCTTTATCCAAAGACCGGGGGTTTTGTAGAGTTGAGCTTCGATCTTTCATTTGTGGTCCTTCAGCTACTCAACGGATTAACCAATGCGATGTTTATTTTTCTCATCGCCTCCGGTCTCTCAATCATATTTGGTGTCCTGGGTGTTCTGAACTTTGCCCATGGTTCTCTTTACATGCTCGGCGCATACGCCACCTATCAATGCGTCTCCTTGTTTGTTGACTCCCCGGGCCAGTTCTGGTGGGCCGTGATCGCGGCCTCAGTGGCGGTGGCCTTGCTTGGGGGGATCATCGAGCGACTCCTGCTTCGCCGGCTTTACCACCAAGAGGAACTTAATCAGCTTCTGCTTACCTATGCCCTGGTCCTGGTTTTAGGTGACCTGGCCAGGTTTATTTGGGGCGTTGACCAACTCTCTGTGTCACGACCGGCTGTACTCAGAGGAGCGGTTGAGATCCTCGGACAGTATTTCCCCAAATATAATGTCTTCATTCTTTTTCTGGGTCCCTGTGTCGCCTTTCTTTTCTGGTTTTTCATGCTCAGAACCCGCTGGGGGCGGATGGTCCGGGCGGCGGCGTTGGATCGGGAGACCCTCGGTGCTCTCGGAGTTAACGTGGATCGATTGTTCACTGTTGTCTTCATGATCGGCTCATGGTTTGGCGCGCTGGGCGGGGCTTTAGTTGCCCCGGTTATCACCATTAGGCCTGGCATGGACGTCGAGATCATCATCAATGCCTTCATTGTGGTGGTAATCGGCGGTCTGGGCAGTTTCTGGGGGACTTTTCTCGGGGCGCTCATCGTTGGGCCGGTCTATGCCCTGGGCATTTTGGTTTTTCCCAGGTTGTCCATGATTTTCATTTACGTCATCATGGTTGTTGTTTTGATGACTCGACCATGGGGTCTTTTGGGAAGGCCCTTACAGCGTTAAGACATGTCCAGACAGAATTGGATACTCATTGCCATCCTCGTGCTCATGGGGCTTATTCCCGTAACAGGGTCCCGTTATTACGTGTTTCTTTTAACGGATATCCTGATTTTCGGGCTTTTCGCCCTGAGTCTGAATCTTTTGCTGGGCTATACCGGGCTGGTCTCCTTTGGTCACGCAGCCTATTTTGGGATCGGGTGCTATGCGTGCGGATTGCTGATAAAAAAGGCTGGGCTCAGTTTTGGGATCGCCTTTGCAGCCACCGGTTTCTTTGGGGCGGCGGCCGCCCTGATCATCGGCTTTTTTTGCGTGCGTTTGACCAGGATCTATTTTGCCCTGCTGACCCTGGCCTTTTCCCAAATTGTATGGGCCATTGTCTTCAAATGGAATTCCTTGACCGGTGGAGATACCGGAATCTATGATATTAACTTCCCGAAATTTCTTGATTCAAGGACAAAATACTTTTATTTCACCCTGGCCGTAGTGTCCATATCTGTACTTATACTCAGAAAAATCGTCAACTCCCCATTCGGCCGCATACTGATGACCATTCGGGATAACCCCGAACGCACGGAGTTTATTGGCATCAACGTGAAGCTATTCCAGCTCCTGGCCTTTATTATTTCAGGGTTCTTTTCGGCCATCTCGGGGGGGCTGTTTGCCGTGTTTAACCACAGTATCTTCCCGGACTTTTGCTACTGGCCGGTATCAGCCGAGGTACTGATCATGACCATTCTGGGTGGCATGTACAGCTTTTTCGGCCCGCTGGTCGGGGCAGCTGTCCTGCTCTATCTTAGAATGGAGGTCACCTCTTACACTGTGTACTGGCCATTCATCCTGGGCACCATACTTATACTACTACTGTTTTTCTTCCCCGGCGGGATCGTCGGTTTCATTGAAAATCAGATCAAAAGGTGGAGATCATCCAAATGATTCTGCAAGTGGATAACCTCGCAAAATCCTTCGATGGTTTCATTGCCGTCGCAGGGGTCAGCTTTCAGATCGAGAAAGGGGAGCTATGCTCCATCATCGGCCCAAATGGTGCTGGAAAGACTACCGTTTTCAACATCATTACCGGTCATCTATCCATGGACAAGGGCCGGGTCGTGTTCAACGGTATGGATATTTCCCGCCTGCCGGCTCATAAGATCTGCCGCCTTGGCCTGGGCCGCTCCTTCCAGCGGATCAACATCTTTTCCAGGCTGACCGTTTTTGAGAATATTCAGGCCGCTGTCCTGACACATCGTGGCAAGAGTCTGAGCTTTTTTACCTCGGTCCAACCCCTCTTCCAGGAAGAAACTGAAGAGATTCTTGTCAGTGTCGGTTTGCAGGATCACCGGGATGCTGTGAGCGGACCCTTAGCTTATGGCTTCCAGAAGCAGCTGGAACTGGGCATCGCCCTGGCCAGCAATCCCAAAATGCTCCTCCTTGACGAGCCCACAGCGGGCATGTCCAGGCAGGAAACCAAAGGAACCATTGAGCTTATCGGTAAAATTGTTCGGGAGAAAGGCCTGACCCTGCTTTTTACCGAGCATGACATGTCTGTTGTCTTTTCCATTTCAGAACGGATAATGGTTTTGCATCAAGGACAACTGATTGCATCGGGCCCTCCTGATGAGGTCCGGACCAATCAAGACGTTCAGAAGATATACATTGGAGAAAGCCGATGCTCTTAGAGGTGGAAGACATCCATACCGCCTACGGGCTGATCCGGGTTCTGTTCGGCATCTCAATCAAGGTCGACCAGGGTCAGGTGGTCACCTTATTGGGCCGCAATGGAGTGGGTAAGACCACAACCCTTCGCTCGATCATGGGCCTTACCCCGCCACAATCCGGTTCCATAAAGTGGATGGGCAGTGAAATCAGGGGCCTGCCCCCATATCGGATCTCCCAGATGGGGATCGGCTTCGTACCGGAAGACCGAAAAATTTTTTCCGACCTGACCGTCTGGGAAAACTTGGACGTAGCCATCAAATCGGCCGGACCGGATGAGCCTGGGTGGACCATGGATCGGGTGTTCGAGCTATTTCCGGCCTTAGAGATGCTTCGCAACCGACGTGGCGGATACCTGAGTGGCGGAGAACAGCAGATGTTGACCATAGCCCGGACACTGATGGGTAATCCCAAACTACTCCTTCTCGATGAACCTTCTGAGGGATTGGCCCCCGTAATCATCCAGCAGTTAGCGGACCAGATCTCCAAACTCAAACAAGAAGGGATGACGATGCTTCTTTCAGAACAAAATTCCGAGTTCTCCCTGGGCCTAAGCGACGGGATCTACATTCTGGAAAAGGGAGAGGTACGATTTGAGGGCAGCGTAGAGGAGTTCATGAAGGACGAGGAGACCTGCCGGGCCTATCTATACATTTGAAATGGCAATATCAGGCTGTCTGTTCACTTTAAAAGGCCCATATAGTATCTATAAGTCTTTAATTCAGGGATACTGACGTTACTAATCCATTAACGTGCCGCCGTTTATATCCAATATCTCGCCTGTGATATGTTTAGCCGCATCGGAAAGCAAAAAGAGGGCCGCTTCGGCAATGTCCTCGGTGTCGGCAAACCTCCCCAGGGGGCATTGCCCGACCAGCTCCTCCCTGGCCTCTGGCGGGAAAGCTTGCGTCATGGCTGTATCAACAGGTCCCGGGGCAATGGCATTGACCCTCACTCCAAAAGGTGCCAGTGCCTTGGCAAAGGATTTGGTAAGGCATATTACCCCTGCCTTTGAAGCAGCATAATGGGCGCCAACCGCAATTCCTCCAACCTTTCCGGCCAGTGAGGCCATGTTAAGAATTCTCCCCTGGCCCTGACCTTTCATAACCAGCACAACAGCCTGGGAGCAGAAAAAAACCCCCTTCAGATTTACATCAATGACCCCGTTCCACTCTTCCTCTGAAATATCCTCGATTCCTGTCAAAGAACATATCCCAGCATTATTGACCAAAATGTCGATCTTGCCAAATTCCTCAACAGTAAAATCCACGAGTCTCTGAATCTCATCCCTCTTCTTCACATCGGTCTTAATAGAAGCCACCTTGATTCCAAAAGATGATTCAATTTCCCTGGCTGTCTCTCGGGCTGTCTCAGTATCAATATCGCTTATGACAACAGATGCCCCTTCAGATGCCAGACGTTGAGCGATCTTTTTGCCGATTCCCTGACCGCTCCCTGTAATGACGCTTACGCTGTCTTTAAAGCTCATATCTACCATACTCCTGTAATATTCAAATCCAGGCCCCTACAATGCTCAATTCTCTTTCCGCGTTCCGTCCACCCGTGTAACCTGTACGCAACGGAGCTTACGGCCACGCATGGTCTCCTTTAAGCAGCCATCGCAAGACTCGCACGTGGACGGGGAGGTGTCTCCGGATAACCATCGATTGATGAGATCCGGTTCGCGAATAAACGGCCTGCACATGGAAATCAGATCGCCTTTGCCGGTTTCAACTACCTCTTCCATCATTTTCGGGTCACGGAGGCCTCCAACCACCATGACCGGCACATCCACCGCCTCTTTGATGCGCGCTGCATACTCGATCAAATACCCTTCGTGCCACTCATCCTTTGCAACTGGACCGGAAGGGGTGTAAGAAGCTCCTGCGCCGCCGCAGGAGGGCTCTATACCGCAGATACCGCCAGTGGTTAGGATCGCAGCTATCTCGGCAGCAGCATCTATCGTCATGCC
>JADHXI010000023.1 GCA_016783065.1 Desulfobacteraceae bacterium
TTTGTGGTGACTTATTGTTAACCTTGAGTTCAGGAACGGAGCCCTCTTTGTCCACCTCAACCACCTCCATCAGGCCTTCGGAGAGGGCTTCATCCAGGAGCAGGTAGTCTATTGATACGGAATAGGTTGAAAGCAAAGGGTAAACAGCCAGGTTTCTGTAGAATTGTTTCCGGCCGACCTTAGTCTTTTCCAGATAGCCTTTGATCACAGTATCCATGAAAACAGCCCTCCTTTTCACTCAATTTGCCTGTATGATAATAGATGGCTTTGACAGATACGGTCAATTTGATCGCAGATTTTTGATTGCAGATTGCGGATTGGGGATTTGCGATTTGCGAATGCCGATTTGCGATTGTTTATTTTGGGCTGAGCGGGACCTGATAAAACCCCTGTCAAGAAAAAAAAGGTTTTGGGAATTTTTTTAAAAAAATGACCGATTATCGTTTTTTGGCTTTCAAAAAGTGATGGCTTCGTATGAAGCTGGTACTCTTTTACGCTATTTTTTTGGCGCGGATTACGCAGATTACATGGATTATATGTTCACACCTTCGATTAGCTTCTGAAAAAATTTAGAATTTCCACTTGACAAAACGGTTTGGCTTGATAAAAATACCAACATAAAATAACAAGTATCGGTATTCATATCATGTCAACCCGAAAAAATGATAGCGAGGTCTCGCGATTCGACAGGGCGGTTGTTGTGTTCAAGAAACATGGCGGAATTCTCCGCACGGCACAGGCCATTCGTGCGGGAATCCACCCAAGTACGCTTTACGCCATGCGGGACGACGGGACACTGGAAATCGTCAGCCGCGGAGTGTACCGTCTTGCAGACAGCGAACCGATGGGCAACCCTGATCTGGTGACGGTCGCGACCCGAATTCCTTTGGGGGTTGTCTGCCTGATCTCAGCACTGTCATTTCATGAATTGACCACCCAGATTCCCCACGAAATTCATGTGGCGCTGTCGCGCGGAGCAGAAGAACCCCGTCTGGACCACCCGCCGATCAGGACCTACAGGTTCAGCGGCGAGGCATTTACGGAAGGCGTTGAAATCCAGGAGTTCGATGGCGTGAGCGTTCGTATCTACAACCCGGAGAAGACGCTCGCCGACTGTTTCAAGTTCCGCAACAGGATCGGCCTTGATACGGCGGTGGAAGCGGTTCGGTTTTATCGAGAACGAAGACCTGTCAAGGTGGATGACCTCATGCGCTATGCATCGATCTGCAGGGTTAAAAAAATTATCCGCCCCTACCTCGAAGCGATTTTGTAATGGCCGGAAACATCAAAAACACTGCCGTTTCGGTACATGACCGACTTCGCAATATGGCCAGGGAATCCTCACGTCCCTTCAATGAACTCTTGCAGCATTTCGCCATAGAACGGTTCATCTATCGGCTGTCCAAAAGTCCCCACGCAGACAGGTTCATTCTTAAAGGCGCTCTGATGCTCTCGGTGTGGAGTGTTCCTGTCTCGCGTCCCACCATGGATATTGATCTTTTGGGGAAACTCGACAACAGCCTCGAAGAGATCAAAGCGGTTATGAGAGACGCCTGCAAAATGGATGTGGAGGAAGACGGGATGTCTTTTAATGAGCAGACGGTGTCAGCCTCCAGAATCACTGAGGATGCAGAATATGAAGGCGTACGCGTCCGGATACAGGGCAACCTCGGCAAAGCGCGGGTTTCGTTGCAGATAGATATAGGATTCGGAGACGTGATTGTACCGGGTCCCGGCAAGGTGGTATATCCGGCGCTACTCGAATTCCCGTCACCCGAGTTGAATGGCTATACCATGGAGACTACTATCGCTGAGAAGTACCAGGCCATGGTGAAGCTCGGTGTCCTGAACAGCAGGATGAAGGATTTCTATGACATCTGGATGCTGTCCCACATGTTCGACTTTAATGGCGAGGTGCTGACGGAGGCGATCGAAAGGACGTTTATGAACCGGAAGACCGATCTCACAAACAACCCTGCGATTTTTGATCCTTCGTTCGGAAAAGTTGATACCAAGCAGGTTCAATGGCAGGGGTTTATAAAGAAGGCCAGGCTAAGCACTGTGCCAGGGGACTTCGGGGATGTTGTCGCTGGCATCAAGATGTTTCTGGAGCCGCCGGTCACATCTCTTGCTGATGGACGGACGTTCCACAGCACGTGGAAGGCTTCCGGCCCTTGGGTCCCAGCGGGTTGATTTCTGTGACCCTTTTGCGCGGAAGTACGGCTGTTTGAAGTAATTATCTCTCACAGAGCTCACGGGGCAGGCGGGGCGGGCAGAGATCGCCGAGCACACAGAGTTTTTTCTCAGTGATCTATGAGAACTCTAACGACCGGAGGGAGCGAGCCAGAGGAACTATTTTTTGAGGAGGATTGTCATGGCCAGAGGCGATCAGTTAGGAAGGCAATGGCGGATTATCCAGACACTGATTTCGTCAACGAGAGGCAGGTCAGCGGCCGAACTGGCCGAAGAGCTTGAGTGCCACCCCAGAACACTCTACCTGGACCTTGAGGCCCTCCAGGTGGCAGGGTTCCCCCTTTTTACCGACCGGGTGGAGGGGAAGAGCCTCTGGTCGGTGCTTGACACGGTCAAACACCACATCCCGGTCCCTTTCAGCCTCACCGAGCTGATGGCCCTCTATTTCAGCCGAGACATGCTGAAAGTCTTCAGGGACACGGTCTTCTATGACTCCCTGGAGTCCCTTTTCAAGAAGATAAAAACAACCATTCCGCCGGAATCCCTCAAATATCTGGAACAGGTTCAACAGACCCTGCACGTGCGCATAAAACCCTTCAAGGATTACGCCAGGTTCCGGGGGATCATCGAGCGGGTAAGCGACACAGCCATCAAAAAGAGGTCCATCGAGATCGTCTATTACACCATGAGCCGGAAAAAGGAGAGCCGGCGAAGGGTGGACCCTTACCGCGTCTGGTTCTTTAACGGCACCTTCTATCTGATCGGACATTGCCACACCCGGGATGAGGTCCGGATATTCGCCCTGGACCGGATCAAGATGCTTCGTGAAACAAAAGACACCTTTGAGATCCCCGAGGACTTCAGCTTGGAAGACTTCCTGAGGCCAAGCCTGGGGGTCTACCAGGGCGAACCCGTAAGGGTCAGAATCTGGTTTTCTCCCGATGTGACCGGTTACATCAAAGAGAAGATCTGGCATGAAAGCCAGAAAATAACCCCCAATGATGACGGCTCCATCGTCTTTGAGGCTGAGGTAGCCGGGACGGATGAGATCAGATTCTGGGTCATGAGTTGGGGTTCACACGCCGAGGTCCTTGAGCCGGTATCTTTGAGGGATGCAATCAGGTCAGAGGCGGAAATGATGGCCAGCAGGTATGAAGGGCCTATTGTAGCCGAACAAAGTCCGGCGTATGGCCGGACAAATAACCATTTTTTATAACACGATTGACCTCTAATTCTATTCCAAAAGGCGATTGCAAACACTTGGTGTGGCAAGAATTGAATTGATTTTTTGGATTTTTTACTATTTCTATCTAAAAACGGGGGCTCTCAGAGAAAACGAGGGGATGCTATGAACGAATTGACACCTACGGCACGTTGGACCATAACACAGCCCTGGCGTGGGCTCTTCGGTGTGGCCGTCACAGTGGGTTACGCTTTCTTGATCACGAGCATTTTTGATCTAAAAACGTTTAACGGATATTTCACACTTCTCATCATGTCCTTTGTGCCCATTCTGGTTATGGTCGGTATGGGTTGGCAGCGAGGCACATATCCCTCAACCAAGGGGCTGCAGCAACCATGGCGAGGGATGCTGCTGACGGGTTTTGTGGTTCTCATTGGAGTCATTGCCAGTTATGTGATTCTTAATTTCCTGAGTCACGGTGCTGCACAACCCTTCACAAACCTTTATGCGATCACGGTCGTCATTACAACGTTCTTTCTCGTTATCGCATTTGGGTTGTGGCCTTTTAACAAGCTGTCGCTGGGCGCCAGTGGATGGCTGACATTGCTTTTGGCGTATGTGCTCATGTGGTATCTGTTCAAACTGTTTAATTTCGATCTATTGTCTTTTCCTACCGGAGAATACCTGTCTCCAGTTAAAGCTGTTCCCTTCTATACCCAGGGCGGCCCACTGGCCCCATTTGCCGACATAGCGCCAAGCGGATTCTTCCGTTGGGAATGCGCCATTGCGTTCTATTTCTGGATGCTCATTTTTCTTTTTGTCTTTGCGGCACTGGACATGTGGCCGCTTCACAAATCCCCGTGGATCATGAAGCAACCCATACTGGGAATCGTTTTGGTCATAATCTGCGGGATCCTTTCGGGTATCGCCTGGGGAATAGGCGTCAGCGCCTTAAAAATTGAACCGCTCAAGTTCATGCTTTATGGCGTTTGTTTTCTCTACGGATTACTAATGATGATGGCAATGTTCCAGATGTGGCCGGGCCGTGCACTTCCAGCTCCCGGAGCGGGATTCGCGAATATGCTCTTAGCCATAGTCATTGGCATTATCGCCTACTATGCCTATAAGGCGTTCGCTGTGTGGCATTTTGGAGATGCGGCATTGAAATACCCAAACAACGTATTTGTACTGGCCAACATGATGCTGGGCCTGACCTTTCCTGCCTGGGCCTGCTATGGGGATCTGTGGGATTTCTGGCCTTTGCCCCCGACGCCGCCTCCGGCTGATTCGCCCAGCCCCGAGTAACGTGATATCTCAATTGAGAATCACTCGACAAGGGTGATAGTAATTTTTCCCCGAATGATAGGATGAGGCACGTGCAGGAAAGGAGATCCCTATGACCAACGCATATGGCTTGTTGCCCAAAGCCGACCGCTCCAAGCTGGACGACGAATTGAAAGCTCGGCTCGACGTCTGGTTTGACCACGCCTATCCGGACGACAACCTGTTTTTGACCATGGCCAAACGGCCGGAGCTGTTCAAGGCCACCTTCGGCTTCATCGCTTATGTCTACGGCGGTAAAAGCAAGATCGAACGGGGCCTGTTCGAACTGTGCCGCCTGCGCATGGCACGCAACAACGAGTGCGTCCATTGAAGCATGGCCCGTAGCGCATCGGTGATGCGCAAAGGTCTGAGTGAAGATGATGTACAGAAGATGCACGATTACGAAAACTCGGACCTGCCGGAACGGACGAAAATGGCCTTACGCTTGACTGACAGGTTGTTCCAGGACCGCGACCGGATCGACGACACGTTCTACGAGCGGCTGCGCGAACATTTCGACGAGGACGAGTTGCTCGACCTGGGCATGACTTTGGCCTTCGTCCTGGGCTGGCAACGTTTCATCGAGGCTTTCGGCATCCGGCCGGACAACTGGAGCGAGGGAATGGCCTGCCCGTGGGACCCGCTTGAGAATTCGAAGGTCGAATAAGACAATTTTTTCAACCCCCACCAATCATTTCAGTCACGAACCTCCGGCTTACCCAGGGCTTAATATGGTAGTTGCGATATCAGCTATGTTGGTCAGCATTTTTCTCAGCTGAAATCATGCCGTATCCAAGAAATATCTGATGTTATTTCAGACTGTTGCCGATTTCAGGTCTTGGGCAAGATATAAAAGGGTAGTGAACTAAGAAAAAACGAGATCGCATCACTGCTAACGGGATCATCAACAAACGGCCCTGGCTTTTTGAATCCAATTACAGTATCTTTTTCCATGATGTGGGTATCCTTTCGCTTTTGTGTTAACAATGACCGGGCTGTCATTCCAAAATCACCTAGAGGATACACTTCCTGATGTTTCAAACACAACTTTCAATCATATCTCGAATGAGATGCATGTGACTTTGAGCAAAAAACGACGCGGCCATATTTTCTTTCTGCTCATAGCCATAGCTCTTGCTTTGGCTACAGGATGCGGCGACAGTTCTTCCAACTTGTCCACGCAGGCGACCGCACCTCTCGTGATCATCTCGGACATTCATTTTACCCCCTTCTACGACACTGAGCTCTTCAACGACCTGGTTAATTCTCCGGTGGAGCAATGGGCCTCTATATTCCAAACTTCCAGCATGAGCGAACCCCTGTCGTGGGGGAACGAAAGCAACTATCCGCTCCTTGTCCGGGCTCTGGACTCGGCGCTGATGGAAATCGGTTCCAGCCCCGTGCTGCTTTTTCCGGGCGACATCCTCGCCCACAAGTTCCCTGAAAAGTTTTTCGAACTTTACGGAAAAGAAGACGAAGAAGCTCTCCGTTCGTTTGTTTACAAAACCGTGGTTTTCTTCGCCACCCAGATCCGTGAACGGTTCGGTGACCTACCGGTGGTATTCGCGCTCGGCAACAATGACTCTTACGCCGGGGACTATAAACTCGTTCCTGGAGGAGAATTTCTGGCTGACACGGCTGAGGAATTCTATGACACGCTTCTCCTTGGAGGAGCAGATCATGAGGGGTACTTCAAGACTTACCCTGCTGGCGGTTACTATGTCGCCGATCCGCCGGAATCTAAGGTCCTTTTCGTTTGCTTGAACACCATACTCTTCTCCCGGCGTTGGCTCGAAAACAACTCCAATGAAGGGGAAGGAATCGCCCTCAAGCAGCTGGATTGGCTGGAGCAGACTCTGGCTGAGGCCGGTGCCGCAGAAAGGAGAGTCTGGCTCATCGTGCATATCCCGCCCGGAGCCGACATCTTCGCCACCGTCACCACTTACATGGACAAAACCGGACACATTTCGAATGCGGCCAGCTTCTGGGAAGAAGAGTATCAAGCACGTTTCCTCGAAATAAGCACGCGCTATGCCCATGTCATTGAAGCTGTTTTCGCCGGCCATACTCATATGGACGAATACAGACTCCTTCTTGAAAATGACGGTTCGGCGCACAAGGCGTCCATAACCACTCCTTCTGTGAGCCCTGTCTTTGGCAACGACCCGGCTTTTAAGGTCGTTACCATGGACAGAGAAAACTGGGAACTTCTTGATTATCGCTCTGTGGCCTACCATTTGGGCAGCGCCTTTCCAGAATTCAGCACCTATTATGTTTTCTCCGAAGCCTACAGCACGAAATTGCCTTTGGAACCGGCCCTGATCGCTCTATTCCCAAAGCTGGCAACAGATACGTTGCGCCAGCAGGCCTACGCGCGTTTCTACTACTCGGGGCACAACGCTGCCGACAACATCAATGCCACCAACTGGCCGGCCTACTGGTGCGGCATCGGCAAAATGGTGCAGGAGGAATACATTGAATGCGTCAACTCCTATCGGTTAGGCGGTGTCTCAACGCAGACTACAGTCGACAACCCTTTGACCCAAAATCAATGATTGTGAACAAATAAATTCCGGAAGTACATAAGAGGTAGGCGGCTTCCTCAGGTAGGTATTTTCAGGGACTCACAGGTAAGATGACATTCTTGTGTAATTCTCGGGACTTTGTTGACTTATTCCCACTTCTGATTCCGTATCTTTCCCTGTGCGCTTTTCCCGGGGCCACAAAATACAAAACCCCGATCTCCATTTTCAGAGAAACGGGGTTTTTGGACGCGCAGAAACCATTTCTAATCCTCTTTTCCCTCTCTTGGGGTCCAAAGAAGAGCATTGGCACAGCAATATTGCCTAATATCGTTTACAAAGAAATATGCTGGAAGTCAATGGAAATACCAGTGGTCAGGGGTTTCGGGATTTGCGAATGAAGATATTGTTCCTTGGATTGACGATTGGAGGAAGAGAGAAGTGGACAGAAGACGGAGGACAGTTGTCAGTGATCGGTGGCCGGTGATTAGTGGGATATGGACGGAAGGCAGAGCTTTTTCTGCTATTTCTGTCGGATCCCTAATTCTTCCAGAAGTCGGTTGACGCGTTCATAGGCATCACGTTCCTTAATTTCTCTTTCCTCCCTATCTGTTATTTCTTCAAAATCGGCCACGAATCTTGGCCCTAAACTTTTTTCTGATTCAAAGTGCTTGGCAATCTTTTGTAGGCCCTCTTTGACCAATCCATTTTCCAGGAAGGGTCGAAACTCTTCTGCTATGCGTTTCAGTCCTTCCGGATGGTTCAAAAGGCAGTAATAAATGTCCCACGCGTCCTTTTCCTTTAAACGCTCATCAAGGGCCATACCTTTCATGACCAAAAAGGGAACGAGGGTGGAAAAGGTGAAACAGCTCCAAAAGCACGGAGTGTGCGGCCTTGACCAACTCTGCTGAGTAATCTCTTTGCGTTACCATGACGGCCTGATGACCTGATCGAGGAGTGCCTGGGCCGCTTCCTCGCCTCGTCCTCGAAATCCGGTGACATCCAGGTATGCCTGAACCGGTGATACGACCCGAGATCCATTCACATCCCGGGAACCATAATAAACCCCATCGTCATATGGTGTAAAAAGACTCACATTGGCCCCGCTGCTCACCTCCTTCAATGACAGATCGGTTAACATGTCTTCAATTGTCTCTTCAACATATGCCATTGCCCGGTTGTACCTGACAGAAGGAGCAAACCTTGCTGCGCCGGAAAACCCAGTGAAGGCGAATGTCAATTTTTTTCTTCGACAAAACTCGGATATATCTGACTCGGTTTCCGCCGTGCTTTTAATCGAATAAAGATCGCGGGTCTTATTCCTGCGGAAAGAATAATTCTCTTTCCACCCTTCCAGCAATTGCTCGGGTTCAATCAATAAAAAGCCTTGTTTTTTGACGTCGACCCACTCGCGATCCAACAACAATTTTTTGACGTTTGAGATCTGTCCAAGACTCACGCGAGCTTCATCGGCCAGTTCGACGGTCTTCCAGGTCTTGTTGGGATTATTTAGCAGAACCCTGAGGACCCTCTCTGCCTTTGGCGAATACAGGGAACGCAAATCTCGCTTTTTCGCAAAAAGATTGGGTCTTCCTTGCTGCTCAACATAGATTGAATCAAAGCAGATCCGGCAATTCCCGGACAGATCAAGATAACCGACTTCATCTTGTTTGCATATTTCCGCTGCTGCCTGTGAAATGTAGGGCGCCACCAAGACTCCGTAAGCACCTGGGACTTTGTTCAGATACCGTTGTAGCTGGTTGACGGCATCTCGCGCCATTCGTGGCTGGCCGTTTTTCCTGAACTCAACCACAAGGACCTGTTCTTTTTCTTGGCAACTGACCTTAACCAGAATGTCCGGTCGAATTCCGTCACTTCCGAACTCGCTGACTATCTCCTCCACTGCCAGAAAAGGCACCTTCTCCAGACAAGAGATCAGGGCACTTTTTGCCTCAATATCAAAATTACTGCTTTTTTTCATTAAATTTATACCTTTCAGCGTATGCTGAAAAAATACTTTATGCTGAAAAATGTATATTGTCAAGCGTTTTATTTATTTTCTATTTTTCAGCATTTGTTGAAAATAGACTTTACAATGAAAACTGCAAATGGGAACATTGAATACAATCCATAACGGCTGCGTAGCGTTAAGGGCAAAAACAACTCCGATGGCAAGGCCGAAAACAGCCCTTTGGCTTTTTCAGTTCTCGAAGAAACCCCTCAAAATTCCTTTCTCTGAACTGAATCGATTCCCCGTGAACAAGCCATAACCTCTTTGGAACCTGCGCCATATATTCCATTATGTCACTTACGACAAAGTCCTGGTTGCACATTTTCTGAACGATCTCCCGGGGAGTTCCCTCCAGTATCAGTTTGCGACCCACCACTGTTTCAATCCTCATGTTTATCTCCTTTCCTGTAAGATTAACGTCTGTTTATTCTCCTACGGGTGAATCTTTCCATCCTGGGGGCCTGTTTCTCATGATTTTGATTTGCCCGGGCAAAAATGGAGATGTGGAGGACCTGATCATCTCGTCAATTCCATCATCGAGGGCAAGCTTCAAAACGGAAAGGAAATCCGGCTTACAGTTGATGGTCCTTTGTGCCCCTTTGCCACCACCGGCATCATCATGATCGCTTCAGGGGCATATGCGTTGGATTTGGATTGAAGATGTTCAAGAAGTGCTGGCAATTAATGTGTTAGGGAGGGGTTCTGATAAACGAGTTGTATTTGATAGAATGGAGAAAGAATGGATATTAAGGCCTCCTCTCAGCTGGCCCTCCGCCATTCACCACCACCCCTAGGACCGCTTCGTATCAGGGGATATTGGGGGCGTTCGTCATCATCATATTCCAAAGAGAGGCCCCAGCCTTTGTGCGAAGGGGGCTGCCTATGCCTTCTTTATGGAATGTAAATAAAGTTTTCTCCATCGGGCCATACACGCATGAAATCATCAAAATTGAAAGTCAGGAGACGCTCAACCTTGGATTTCTTTGCTGCCTTCACTATAAGGGCATCATAAATGATACCGCCTGTCAGTCCTAATTCAGACATTTGCTTTACAGTGGTCTTATATTCCGAAGGAGAAAGAGAAATGAGCCTGGCTGCAGTTTCGACATTATCATGAACGAGACGCCATGCTGTTAAGGGAGAAATCTTAGGTTTCAATGGAAGGGTGGTTAATACGGCATACAGTTCTGCCAATGTGTGGCTGGCCAAAAAGAAGGCAAATTCCCCCATCTTTGCACGCTGTAGCCAGGGTAAGGCACGGCGGTGCATGGGGTGTGGTTCTACAATTGCAGCTACAAGAACTGATGTATCGAACAATGTTTTCATTTTCTGATGTTGGAAGCGGCTTTACCTAATAGTTTCTCACGGTGATCCTTGATGGCTCCCTCAATATCCGCGGTGGCAGCACCCTTAAAAACCAATACACCCTTTTTGACCACCATCCGCGGTTCCTCATCTGATGGCTCCATAAAAATTTTCTGGTCGTGTTGTTTGATCTGCAACACAGCTCCAGGTTGTAAACCTAAATCATCACGCACTCGCTTCGGTATAACAACCCTTCCGAATCTGTCCAATGTTGTTTCCATGATAAACCTCGCTTTTTTTGGCAATGTATCATGCCAAATGGCATAAATCAACGCCAGTTTTCTGGAAGTTTGAGGTCAGGAGTGAATTGGGAATTTTGTGATCCTTTTTGGCCCGGTCGTCAGCAGAGTTGAAATCTTTCCCAGAAATCATTTGACTCAACTGGAAGATCTTACTATTTTTCCATATACCATAAGAAACGTGCTTTACAATCAGTCGGGGGGACAACCGGCGGAATCTGGAGTGATCTATTATGAAGGTAAAACAGTTCCCATATCCAGTGGACAATAATTTGGGCTATCTAGTTTACGGGGAAAAGACTGCCATGGCAATTGACGGCGGCGCGGCAAAAGAGATCCTTGCCTTTGTTGAGGCAAGCGGCCTCAAACTCGAATTTGTCACCAACACCCACAGCCATATGGACCATTTGGTTGGGAACGAGGCGCTTCTGGAGGGATCCGATGCCGTGTTTTTGAGCAATGAAGATCTTCTCAAAAACAGATCCGTCAAGCTTGAAGAAGAGATCCGGGTGCATCATACGCCGGGCCATACCGGCGATTCGGTGACCTTTTGTTTTGGAAATTTTCTGATCACTGGCGATACCCTGTTTAACGGCAAGGTGGGGCGTTGTTTTTCGGGAGATCTGAAAGGTTTTCTCAACTCCGTCAAGCTGTTGATGACGTTCCCGAAAGAGACCATCATCTATGCCGGTCATGATTATGTTGAAGAGTACATGGCGTTTGCAAAACAGCTGGAACCGGACAATACCCACGCCGATCGTTTCCTGAAAAAATATGACTCTACTCATGTCTATGCCACGTTGGAAGAGGAATTCAAGATAAACCCTTTCTTGAGATTCAACGACAGGAAGATCATATCTATCCTGGAAAAAAAAGGCCTGCCGGTGGGGACTGAGTATGAGCGATGGGAATCCCTCATGTCCCTCATGTGAACAAACTTTTCACCTGGACCCCGGAGCGCGGCATCCATTCGACCCTCTCCTGCCGTGCCGAGGAAGAACAACTTGAGAGACAAACAGACATGAAAAAGACGATTCTTGGGATCTACGGAAGTCCGCGGAAGGGCGGGAACAGTGACCAACTTCTGGATAAGGCCCTTGAAGGCGCGGGAACTCAGGGGGCTGAAACCCGCACCCTATATGCCCGAAAGCTCAAGGTCTCCGGTTGTCTTGAATGTGGGGGCTGCGATGAGACCGGTAAATGCGTCGTAAAGGATGATATGGAGCAGGTCTACCCCCTTCTGGAGGCGTCAGATGTGATCATCCTTGCTTCCCCAATGTTTTTTTACGGCATTACAGCACAGGCCAAGGCCTTGATTGACCGGAGCCAGGCCATGTGGTCCAAAAGAATGCTGGAGAAGACCCCGGAGCAGAGGAAACAATATGATAGCGGCAGGGGGTATCTGATTGGGGTAGGGGCCACTCGGGGAAAAAACTTGTTTGAAGGAGCCGAACTCACTGCCAAATATTTTTTTGATGCCCTGGACATGACCTACGAAGGGGGTCTCTTTTTCCGTAGATTGGAAAAGGGTTCTGACGTCCAAAAACGACCGGAAGCCTTAGAAGAAGCCGTTGAATTTGGCAAAAAGGCTGTGGCAGGGAATTAGGATCAAACCGCTGACCCAAGGGCCCTGATATTGCTCTTCATCTTTTCCAGTCCTGCGCGGCCAAAGGCCGTCTTTCCAAAAACCTCTCCGAATCTCTCCCTCCCCATGCCCAAGATCTCACCCGTGGAAGGGAGCGCAGGTCTATTTAAACTCCCCTCTTTGTTAAATGGGCAGACTTCCTGACAGATGTCGCACCCGAAAAAACATTTCCCCATTTTCTTGCCGGTTTCACGATCTACGTCAGAAGGATCTTCAATGGTCAGGTACGAAAGGCATCTGGAGGCATCGACCAAAAACGGCTTCTCAAGCGCTCCGGTGGGGCAGGCATCGAGGCATTTGGTACAGAGACCGCATTGGTCAGCCATTGGCTTCGTCCTGTTTTCTGAGATAAGGGCGGTTGTAAGGATCTCGACGAGGAAGACATAGGACCCCTGACCTGGTATGATGAGCATGTTGTTCTTTCCCAAAAACCCGATGCCTGAGGAATAGGCAAAGCTCCTTTCCATGATTGGGGCGGAATCCACACAAACTCTGGTCTTACACCCCGGGTGTTCATGGGTGATCTCTTTTGCCAATCCCCTCCCCAGTTTTCCCAGCCTCTTATGATAATCTTCCTTTTGAGGCTCTGTGTACCTGGCCACTGAAAAGCCATCCTTTGTAAGAGACTTTTCAAGAGGATAGGGATAGGCCAGGCTCACGACAGTTCTACAACTTTCCAGAAGCCGTTCCGGTTCCTGTCTCAGTCTCACACTCCTTGCGAGCCATTCCATCCCCCCATGCTTCCCTTCAGAGATCCATGAACAGAAGTGATTAAAAAATAGAGGTCTTCCGGGCGGCGAAAACCCAATTGCTACAAATCCTAAGTCCCTTGCCTTTTCTATCAATGAGGAGGTGGCTTTACCTGGGACGGGTTGAGAATCGAAAGGATGGTCTCGTGTGCTATAAATCGAAGGGGGTGAGGCTTTCAAAACCGTCCTCCGTTACAAGAACAGTCTGTTCAAACTGGGCAGAGAGGGAGCCGTCCTTTGTAACGGCAGTCCAGTTATCTTTCAGGATTTCCAGATCCTTGTTCCCAAGATTTATCATCGGCTCGATGGTAAATACCATGCCCGGAACAAGGGGGATGCCCTCTTCCTTCTCGCCGTAATGCGGGACCTGGGGAGGTTCGTGGAACTCAAATCCCACACCATGCCCCACAAATTCCCTGACCACCGAGCAACCTTGCCCTTCCGCATATTTCTGAATGGCCCATCCGATGTCTCCGACAGTATTCCCCGGTCGGACCACGGACATGCCTTTTTTCAGGCTTTCCCCGGCCACGTTCACAATCTTGAGTGCATCGGGTCCCGGTGTTCCAACAAAAAATGTCTTGCTGGCATCCGCATAATATCCTTCGAGGATGGGGGTTACGTCTACATTCACGATATCCCCATCTTTCAATACCCTATCGCCGGGAATACCGTGGCAGATCACCTCATTTACGGAGACGCAGACGCTTTTTGGAAACCCCCGGTAGTTCAAGGGGGCCGGAACCGCCCCGTTTTTCGCAGTAAACTCGTGCACCAGGGTGTTGATCTCATCGGTCGGCATCCCCGGCCTGATCTCGCCCTCCACCAGATCCAGGGTATCTATGACCAGACGCCCGGCACGCCTGATACCTTCGATGTCCTTTTTTCCCTTTAGCCGAATTGAATATCTTTTAAAATAGAGTTCTCGCACGCCTCCAGCGTCAGGGTCTGTCTTCCCGATGCAACACTTCTTATACTTGAGCCCGCTGCCGCAGGGGCAGGGATCGTTCCTTCTTATCTTCACCTTCTTATTTTTCATCAATGCGTTTTCTCACCTCTGAACCGAATCTATCCCCTCGTAACCCTTGCTTCTGCTTCCCATAGAGTTACCCTGTTTCATCCTCCCAAACACTCTGTGGGAATGCATGGGTGTGCCGGGGGCTTAAGGCCTGCCGAGCATAACAGAACCGCGATGACAAATCAATCGCTCTGCCCACCCTGGGGTGTAAATCAGGGGTGTTGGCCTCCGGCTCATAGATCCTACGGCTCGGAGAGAGTACTGGCCTCCGGCTCGTAGACCCTACGGCTCGGAGAGAGTATTGGAGTGTTGGGTTCAAAAGCGGAAAAAGATCTAATTTGTATTCTTCGACCCCTGATACCCCGAGATCCAAATACGTTGCATATTTGCCCATAATTGCAACGATTCATCCATTCCAATTCCATTACTCCGTTACTCCAAATACGATAAACTCCTCGTTTGATACGGTGTGGATGGTTATCCTTTACCAACGGCCGTGAGTTACACCCCCCACTCTGCCAGATTCGGAAATCTCGGGTGTGTTTTTCTGTGGTCTAAATTGTAACGTTAGCCACCATTGACACATCACAATGTCCTGGTATAGCCTTTTCAGTTCAAAAGAGGGAATTAGTGTAAGTTCTCAATAAACCGGGTATCGTGAGGTTCGGCCATTTCTTTCCACCGCTCTCTAAACCTGCCGTAGAAGCGTGGCCGATATTTGGGGTTTTGACAAGCGCATGGAGGAGCTAACAGGCGGCATCGGGAAAAAACCCCAAATATCAGCCACTGCCAAAGCAAGTCGTAAATCCACTTTGAGAGAGCGGTTCCAAGAAACACCCGAACCCCACTCCACAACTCCTCTGTTATCACCCCTGAACTTATTGAGAAGTTACGAATTAGTGAGAACAATAGGGCTACTGGACCTGTAGCCTCCGGTAACAGGAGAAGGTCAATCATGTGGGAAAAGGAATTGACGGTTGCCTGGAAGGCGGCTCGTGCGGCCGGTGAAATTTTGAACGGTATGTTCGGAGAAGTGTTTCACATAACCAAAAAGGGTGACATAGACCTCGTCACCGAGGCAGATCTCCGGGCGGAAAAGACCATCCTGGAAATCATCCGTAATCACTTCCCTGAGGATGACATCCTTTCCGAGGAAGCTGGAAGGGATGGCAGGCCTTCAGACCGCAACTGGCTCGTTGACCCTCTGGATGGCACGATCAATTTTGCTCACGGGTTTCCCTTCTATGCAGTCTCCATAGCCCTGGAAGTTGAAGGTGAAATAGTGGTTGGCGTCGTCTACGACCCCCATATGGATGAATGCTTCAAGGCATCAAAGGGCGCGGGGGCCTTACTAAACAACGGACCCATTCGGGTTTCCGAGACCCGGGATCTTGGAAACGCACTCCTGGCGACTGGCTTCCCCTATGATATACGCGAGAAGTCAAAAAGGACTCTGGCCCTGTTGGACAAAATGGTGATGAGGGCACAGGGTGTGAGGAGGCCGGGGGCCGCTACTCTAGACCTGTGCTATGTGGCAGCCGGCAGACTGGATGGCTTCTGGGAAGAAGGCTTGAAGCCGTGGGATACGGCCGCGGGAACCGTTATCGTAAGAGAGGCGGGCGGCATACTCAGCACCTTCGAGGGAAGGCCCTATTCGCCCTATGAGGAAAGCGTTGTGGCTGCCAACCCTTTACTGCACGAGGAGATGATAAGAGTGGTGAAAGGGGAAGTCACTGGGAATTAGACATCGGTTGTTGGTCATTTGGTCATTAGAATAGCATCCACCTCTTCTGGACAAAGACCGTGAATCCGCACCGTTTTTTTTCTGGATCGCTCCCCTGAAACAATATCCACATCCTTTTTGGCAACCCCCAATCTCTTTGCAAGCAGTTCCTTGAGGGCCTTGTTGGCCCTTCCCTCAACTGGCGGTGCAGTCAGCTTCACCTTAACCGTCCCTTCCTCAAAGCCAAAAATCTGATTCCTGGAAGACCTTGGAATAACCTTCACACGGATGACGGTTTTGGGAATTCCTTTTGGTATCTGTTCATCCGCCATAATTATGTGTCATCGGTGGGCAGCCGAAGTCCTGGGGTAAGTGGTGGGAATTGGCCAACTGCTTCTTGAGCAATTCCTATGATCCCATACGCATGGCCAATTCGGCCAAGCTTCGGACCAGGAAGGACTGAACAAATATGATGACCAGGATTACGATGATGGGCGAGAAGTCAATACCCCCGAGGCTTATGGGGAGCCTTCGTCTTATGGGATAGAGGACAGGCTCTGTTACGGCATTCAGAAACCGAACGATGGGGTTGTAAGGGTCAGGATTGACCCAGGAGATTACTGCCCGGCCAATAATAATCCACATGTAAAGGGTCAATGCAATATCAATAATTTTCGCCACCGCGGCCAAAAAATTTCCAATGATGAACATGCCTTCTCCTTGTATCTCGGACTTACCGCTCGGGGTTGGTCACCACCACTTGCAGTCGCGCGTGAGGCGCAAGTGGTACCTTGTGATGGCATCAACCCTGTTTTCCGTGCCTTAAGGCCACGAGCCAATTTGCGTATGTCAGAGCAGGCCGTAAGCCGGGTCCTGTTTCCCGAAGCAGTCACCCGCATTCGGGACAATGACCATTCATCTAGTCCCGCTATTGCTAACGGGATCAAGCGACCTACCCGGGAACTCGGGCGGACCACCCTCTGACGTTCCCCTATTTGGTCTTGCTCCAGGCGGGGTTTACCGAGCCCCCGCCGTCACCGGCGGAGCTGGTGAGCTCTTACCTCACCCTTTCACCCTTACTCCCGCAGCAGGCCGCTCAGCCTGCCGTGGGGGCGGTCTCCTTTCTGTGGCACTTTCCTTCCCGTTGCCGGGACTGGGCGTTACCCAGCGCCTTGTCCTGCGGAGCCCGGACTTTCCTCTCCCTCACCAGAACGACGAGGCAGCGGTCATTTGTCCTACTCCAACATACGCTCATTGAGACCTTCGCAAAACGCCCCCTTTTGGTCAATCTCGGCGTCAGGCTCAAATTTCAATCCTCGAAATATTCAATATATTCCTGTGGTTGAAATTCTCGCCTTCCTTGACCTTGACCAAAATTGAACGTTTTTCAAAGGTCTCTCATTGATAATCACGGTTTCGAAATCGGGTCTCAAACGGCTTCCCTGTGTATAAGACCTGCCCCGTCATATTTCAAAGTGATCATAAAGAAGAGGCTTCAGCCTGCAATTGTTTGTCTTCACCCCAATAGATGATTCGCAGGCAATTGGGGCAGGTCATAAGCCCATCTCCCTTGATCAACTCATTAAATTTCTGCGTCGGAATCCCCATGTGGCACGTCTGGCAAACCCCCTTGATGACCGGGCTTACAGCGACCCGCCAACTGTTTTTCCTGAGAGAATTATACCGTTTCAACAACTCTTCGTCAACGGCCTGGCAGAATTGGGTCCTCTCCTTTTGAAGTATCTCCAAGTCTCCCTCAAGGGCCTTTAGTTCCCTAGCGGCCTCTTCCCGGTCCTGTTTAACCTTTTCCCTGAATTCCTCAATGTTTTCTTTGCCAACAGAGCATTGAGCCTCCAGTTCCTCAATCTCCTCCATGATCTCTATGGCCGTGTCCTCCAGAAGGGACTTCTCCCGTTTCAAATCATCGATTTCTTTGAGAGCTGCCTGATATTCCTTGTTGGACTTCACATTATCCAGCTTTATGCCGCTTTTGACTACACGGCTTTCGAGGTCTTCAATCTCCTGTTCGGCCCCTCGTTTATCCCGCTTACAGGCCTCAAGCCGATTTAACTTCTCTTCAAATTGCTCTTCGAGGACCTTTAACTCCTCCATCAGCCCCTGGATTCTTAGAGGGCCTTCCTCCTTTTTTGTCTGTATCTCTCCGATCTGGATATCACAACGTTGAAGGTCTATCAAAATTCTGATCTGTCCTTTCAATTTTTCCACCTCACCCAAGATAATTGACGAAAAATAATTAAATATCAAGAACGTCTTTCATTGGCAAATCGCAGTTGGCGATCTTCAACCGTCAACCCGAGCGCCGCAAAGGATCGGCCTCACCCTCATCGACCTCAAGGTCCACTTCCCAGCCTTCTGCCGCAAACTTTTCCCTCAGGTTCTTGCCGAACACCCCGAATGCAGTCTTTTCTGTGGCAAAATGTCCCACGTCGATTAAAATTATGCCCAGGTATTCAGCCTCCAGGGCATGATGGTAGCTCACGTCACCCGTCAAAAGGAGGTCAGCCCCCTTGGTAGCTGCCAAGGGCACCAGGCTCCCGCCCGAGCCCCCCACCACGGCCACCCTGTGAATCCGATCATCTGCCTTGCCGCAAATATTTACGCTCTCCGGCCCAAAGATCCGTCTTATCGTCTCCGTTGCGGCCGACAAATCAACCGGTTCGGGCAAATTACCGATCCTCCCCAGTCCCACACCATCCTCGCCGAACGTCTCCTTCAGTACCTCCACATCCTGGAGATCCAGAAGCCCTGCCAATATTTCGTTTATGCCCCCCTTGGCCACATCCAGGTTCGTGTGGGCCGAAACCACAGAAACATTGCCCTTTATCGCCCCAAAGATGACCTCTCCGGGATGGCCATTGATATCCACACTGGAGAGCGGTTTGAGAACCAAGGGGTGGTGGGTAAGCAAGAGCTGTGCCTTATGGCTATGCGCAGCCCTCAAGGATCTCAAGGTCGGATCTAAGGCCAAGGATATCTTTCTGATCACTTGGAGATAAGACCCTACCTGGAGGCCGGGGTTGTCCCACGGCTCCGCCAGCCGCAAAGGAGCCAACTCCTCCAGCAATGCCAAGATATCTTTTAGTGTGGGATTCATTGATTACTCGGTCCTTTTCACTTGGAATAGAAATTTAAAGGGCGCATCCTGCGTGGATGCGCCCTTTAAGAGATTATTCCTCATCCCTTGAATAGAATGGCTTTGACAGTACCCCTGATAATACCATTTAGTACCAACCTTTGGTGGGCCCACCTGGGTTCGAACCAGGGACCTACCGGTTATGAGCCGGTGGCTCTTCCAGCTGAGCTATGGGCCCCTATATTGATTTTCAAACTTAATTAATCGCGCACCCGGCCACAATTTGTCAAGATAAATTCTCCACTCCTCCCCAGGATTCTCCTCTAGGCCTCTTTACCCTCCATAAAGCTCTTTAATTTCCTGCTCCTGCTGGGGTGTCTCAATTTCCTGAGGGCCTTGGCCTCAATTTGCCTTATGCGCTCTCTTGTAACGCTAAAATCGCGCCCCACCTCTTCCAGTGTATGGTCAGCCTTTTCACCGATGCCAAACCTCATTCTGAGGACCTTCTCCTCCCTGGGGGTCAAGGTTCTGAGGACCCTTCTCGTCTGCTCCGCCAGGCCGAAGTTGACGACGGCATCCCCTGGCGAAACGACCTTTTTATCCTCTATGAAATCCCCCAGATGACTGTCCTCTTCTTCTCCAATGGGGGTTTCAAGGGAAATGGGCTCTTTGGCGATCTTTAGGACCTTCCGGACCTTATCAAGGGGAAACTCCATTTTTGCAGCGATTTCCTCTGGCGTGGGTTCACGGCCATGTTCCTGGACAAGATAGCGGGAGGTACGTATGAGCTTATTAATGGTCTCGATCATGTGGACCGGTATACGGATCGTCCGTGCCTGATCAGCAATGGCCCTGGTAATTGCCTGCCTTATCCACCAGGTAGCGTAAGTGCTGAATTTGTACCCCCGCTGATATTCAAATTTGTCCACGGCTTTCATTAGCCCGATGTTTCCCTCCTGGATAAGATCCAGAAACTGAAGGCCTCGATTGGTATATTTCTTGGCAATGCTCACAACCAGCCTCAAATTGGCCTGGATCAGTTCTTGTTTGGCCGACGTGGCCTTCTCCAGGCTTTCCTCCACATCCCTGAGGGCCTCTGCCAGTTGTCTGGGGGTCATGTTGGTTCGATCTTTAACCTGCTTTATGACCTTTTCAGCATTCGTCAAAGTTGATTTCAGCTCCAGAAGTTCACTCTTTTTGAGCCCAATGGGGGAGATGACACTGGTGTTCTCGGCAGTCTTGGGTATCTTAGCAAAGCACCCCTTCAGATAGGAGATGGATCTCCCCCCAGCCCGTAACATACAGTCAGCAATATCCTTTTCTGACTTCTCAATTTCCGTCACTAACTCCCTGAATCTCTCAACCATCAGTTCCAGCTGATCCTTTTCAAGGCTGAATGAGTTGATGAGTCTCATCATCTCCTTTTTGTCCTTTCTTATTTCTGCGGTCAGCTTCTTTTTTCTCTTCTCCGTACAGCGGACCCTGGATATCTCTCGTCTCTTGAGCCTGATACCCTCGTGTAATCTCCAGATTCCATCGATCATGCCTAAGAGGGATTCCTTCTTCTGGCCTACTACCTGCATATGATTTTCATCATCTTCCAAGTCATTAATCACGTCCTTCAGCCTGAGTTGCTCATCTTTCAGCTTTTCTCCAAGTTCATATATATGCTCCACTCCTATGCAGCAATCCAGAAGGCCCTCCAAAGTCTCTTTTTCACCCGCCTCGATCCGCTTCGCGATCTCTACCTCTCCCTCTCTGGTAAGCAGTGAAATACACCCCATCTCCTTCAGGTACATCTTGACAGGATCGGAAACCCGGGATGAGGTGTCAGAGATTTCCATGCGGGAGCTTTCCTTCTCTTCGGGCCTTACTTTCGCTTTCTTGGCCCTCCTCATTTTCTCGATTTTTTCCTTAGAAGCCTCATCTACCACCATAATGTCCAGTTCTTCGAACATCATCAGCAGATCATCAATATGCTCCTCCGAGGAGACGATCTCGGCGGACAAATCACCATTCATCTCTTCATAGGTAATATATCCTTTATCCTTGCCGATATCGATCAATCGCCTTAAATTGATCATGTCGGTATTATTTTCCATCATATCTTGCCTCCCGCGAGCTTTTATTTTTCTAAGACCTCAGCGGTCCTTGAGCCTTTAGTTTAAGTAGCTTGTTGAGACCTTCAATATCCCCTTTGGCCATCTTAACGGAGTCGGACAACCTCTTTTGATATGCCTTTCTCTCAATCTCCCTCACGGCCTGCTCCACTTCCCCGTCCGAATAAAAGGAGCAACCAACAAAGACTTCCCTAAGTTTAATACGGGCGGTCTCGCTTTCAAGGCTTTCCTCCAATTTTCCAAGTGAAACTGTTTCCCCCTTACCGTATTCCTCAAAAAAGGCACCCACAATCTGTGTGACCGTTGGATCGGAGATGAGAATCTGACTTCCACACTCCATGAGCCTTGCAGCAGCATCAGGGTGGTGCACAAGGAGGTTAAGGAGCTGAATATCCCCATAGTTTTTTTCGGCCTTTGCCCCCGAAACCCTCTCCTTCAACCCTCTATCGAGGCCCTTCGCAGAAAGGTTTTTACCCAAGGTTCTCAGTTCAGAGAGGAGCGCTTCTTCCCTGACCCCAATTCTCTCGGCCATCCGCCTGACATAAAGGGAACGCTGGGTGCTGCTGCGTAAGGCCGACAAAACCGGAAGGATCTCTCTTACGGCATGGACTTTGCCCTCCACGTCGGAATCGCTCCGCTCCAACCTCTTTTCTAAGCAATAGTCGAACATGGAGGAGGCCCGGTCCAAGAGCTCCAGAAACCCGTCCAAACCCTCTGCGTTCACAAAACTATCCGGGTCATGCCCTTCCGGCAGCTCCACCACCTTGGCACTGAGGCCTTCATTCAAAAAGATGGGTAGGCTTTTTAGGACGGCCCCAATCCCTGCCTCATCAGGATCAAACACCACAATGGCCTCTTTGGCAATCCCCTTTATTTTCCGGATGTGGTCACTGGTCAGTGCTGTTCCAAGGGTCGCCACCACCTCCCCCAGGCCGTGCCCTTTTAATGCCAAAAGGTCCATGTAGCCTTCAACAACGACGGCCCTTTCCCTTTCCCGAATCACCGCATGGCTGGAATGGAGGCCATAGAGAGACCTCCCTTTATGGAAGATGGGCGTCTCGGGTGTGTTTAGATACTTGGGAAGGCTCTCATCCAGTACCCTGCCGCCAAACCCCACAACCCGCTCACCCCTTCTAAGGTCAAATATGGGGAATATGATCCGGCCCCTGAATCGATCATAATACCCCCCTTTTTTGCCTGGGACAATAACACCCGCCTCAACAGCGCCATTCAGGTCCATGTTATGGTCCCTGACGTCTTTTACCAGTCCATCCCATTCATCAGGTGCATATCCCAGACGAAACTCAGCAACTATTTCCCCTGGGATAGACCTCTTTTTGAGATAATCCCTGGCGGCTTTCCCTTTGGCAGGATGCTTAAGTGTCTTCTGAAAATAGGCAGCTGTCTTCTCATTAATTCTATAAAGCCCCTCTCTCTTTGCCGCCTTCTGCCTTTCTGCGGCCTGAGAAAACCCTTCTGAAATGGTGATATTATACCGCTCTGCCAGGTCCCTCAGGGCCTCTGGAAAGGTGGCGCCATGGTATTCCATCCAAAAGGAAAAGATATCTCCGCCTTTCTTGCATCCAAAGCAATGAAACGTATGTTTCTCCGGGCTGACCGTAAAGGAGGGCTCCTTTTCAGCATGGAAAGGGCAAAGTCCCACATGGTTCCGGCCGGCCTTCCGAAGCTGCACATACTGGCCAATAAGTTCCACGATATCGGCCGTGTTCTTTATCTCTTCCTTTGCAGACTGATAAGAAGTCATCACAGCTCTACAACTGTTATTGCTTCACCACCGAATTTTGAATCCGCACCACCAATCCTTTTTACAAAAGGTACTTCCTTGAGATGAGCGCGGATGGCCTCCCTCAACCTTCCTGTCCCGAATCCATGGATGACCCTGAGGGTCAAATCTCCTTCCACCAGGGCCCGGTCTATGCTCTTGTCAATCAGGGGAATGGCATCGTCCACCCTGTATCCAATCACATTCACCTCTCTCAGTGGATGCCTCTTGGATTCCCAGGAGACAGTTCCGACCGCCTCATAAGAACTGTGCCCCTGGGTAGCTTGTATCATCTCCAGATCCTCAATCTCGCAAGAGACAGTAACATTACCAAGTATGACCTGGGCACGCCCGGCCGGCAGATCCACTGACTTGACAACCCCTTTCTGCCCGAGTGTCTTGTAAAAGACGGATTGCCCTGCCTGAAGGTCTCCGGGAGCGGTAAAATGCCCTTTGTCACCCCCCGGGGCAAATTGACCCAATAAATTGTGGGTTGCCTCTCTGTACCTTTTGGTTGCCTGGGACTGCGAGGCCCCACTCTTCAAGAGGTTTATGGCCTCTTTGAACTCGGCTTGCGTCTCTTTTATTACCTCCTCTGCCTCAGCCTTCTTGGCCTTCATAAGACACCTTTTCTCTTCATCCAGCTCAACGAGCCGCTCCTTTAACCTCCGGGTGGCAGAAAGATACCCTCTTTTGCTATCCCCTGCTTCTTTCTTCTCGAATTCGGCTTCCATTTTGAGGCGATTCAGCTTATCTATGAGCCGATTTAGATGGACTTCATCTTTGTCCAGATAGCCCTTGGCGTCTTCAAGGATGTTCGTGGGCACCCCCACATCTCGGGCGATCTCCAGCGCGTGGCTCACACCGGGAGAGCCGTAGTTCAGCCTGAAGGTGGGGCAATTTTTCCCCTTATCGAACGCCGCAGAGGCATTGACGGCCCGTTCATTCAAAAGGGCATACGTCTTCAACCTGTTCAGGTGGGTGGACACTGTCACACATGCCCCCAGGCCGGCAAGACAGTTCAAAGCGGCCATGGTAAGGGCAGCCCCTTCATTTGGGTCGGTGCCCATGCCCGGTTCATCAACAATGACGAGGCTCCTCTGGTCCGCATTCTCCAAGATATACTTCAAGTGCGCCGCGTGAGCCGAAAAGGTGCTAAGGCCATTTTCTATATCTTGATCATCCCCGATATCAGCCATGATTTGATCAAAGATAGGCAGACGACTCCCTTCCTCCGCGGGGATATGGATGCCGGTCTGGGCCATGAGACTCAATACCCCCAACGTCTTTAACGCAACGGTCTTTCCGCCCCGGTTAGGTCCTGAAATTATCAATACGTTTCGATCGTGATCCAACCTTATATCCACAGGTACGGGGAGGTCTTGGCTTGCATCTGTCTTTCTCTTATCCAAGGCCAGGGAAAGAAGAATCGGATTCATGGCCCCCCTAAGTTCAACACCCCGGTCTTCGGCCATCTCGGGTCTCACACAGGAAAAATCTTCACTGAACCCTGCCCTTGCGTAAAGCCCGTCAAGTCTGGCGATCAAAGACTGACAGCATTCCAGGTCACCTGCTAAATCTCTCACCATGGCGGTCAAACGGGCTAATATCCTGTACTCCTCTGCCTTCTCTTCCTGCCCCAATTCCGCCATCCGGTTATTGTCTTGGATTACCTCAACCGGTTCGATAAAGCAGGTGGTCCGGGTCTGGGAATAGTCGTGGATGATCCCTTCGATTCGAGATCGATGGTCGGTCCTGAGCGGGATAACATACCTGCCGTCACGGATTGTCGCGGGGGTATCCTTCCCGTCACCCTTTACCTGGATCGATCTCTGGATACCCTGCAGCCTTTCTTGAAGCTCAAGTCTTTGCCGTACCTTCTTTTCCCTGATTTTCTTCAAGACAGGACTCGCCGAGTCCTTGATGGCCCCATCTCGAGAAATGGCCCCTTTCAGCCTCTCGGTCAACGGATTACAGCTTGGCATTTCCCGGACAAGCCCGTGGATTCCCGGGCACAACGATTTATTGGCCTCGATAAACTTCTTTGATCGGTGAGAGGCTTCCAGTACCCGGAGAACAGATAAGAGTCCGTCCGGGTCCAGACAGGATCCGTCAACAAGGGATCTTTTTAAAACGGGGGTTATCTTTTCCAATTCCGAAAAGAAAAAAAACCCCTTCACCTTCAGAAGGAGCCTCATTTCTGAAACCAGTCTCAACTCGCTGTCAATTATTCCGGGGTCATTGGATGGTCTGATGGATAAGCAATCTTCGCGGCCCAGCACACAGGAGGCGTAACGGGACACGATATCCAACAAGCGATTGTATTCAAGAACCCGATAGGTATGCTCAATCATGCAGGCTCTATCACATATGGGTATGGGCTTCAGCTCAATATTTTCCGGGCTATTTCGTTGACCTCTTTGCCCTGGGCCTGACCCGCCATTCTGGCCATGGCAACCTTCATGACCTTTCCCAGGTCCTTTGGGGCCGTGGCAGAAAGCTCAGAAATTATTTCGCGGAGCGTTTTCTCGATTTCTTCTTGGTTTAACTGTTGGGGCAGGTATTCATAGAAGATCTTGACCTCTTCCTCTTCCTTAAGTGCCAAGTCCTCACGGTCCCCATCCCTGAATTCCGTTATTGCCTCTTTGTTCTTTCTGACCAAAGAAGAGATAATCGCCTGGATCTCTTCGTCCGTTAATTCACGCCCTTTTTCGATCTGCTTATTCTTCAGGGAGGCCTTGAGCATCCTCAGGCAGGATGTCCGCACTTGATCCCTATCCTTTATGGCCTTTTTCAGGTCCTCGCCGATCCTATCATTGAATGACATGATGTCTTACGTCCGAATTCTGATTTTAAGATCAAATATGCGCGGGTTGATGACCTGTATGCCCCCTTTTGTACGTTACGGGGGAAGATCCAGGTGAATCCTTAATTATACTAGCTTTTTCGTCAAAGTCAATCTTTAAATTACACTTTCCTCTCTTTTGCTCACTCTAATGGCCTCCGTCAGGTCAAGGCTCCCGTCATACAAGGCCCTGCCGGTAATCATTCCAATCACGCCATCCGCTGAAAGGGTTAATATATTCGAGACATCCTGAATTCCTGAGATTCCCCCAGATGCAATGACAGGAATCCGGATTGACCTGGCCAGGGCCCTCGTCCCCTCCACATTGGGGCCTGTTCTCATACCGTCTCTTTGGATATCGGTGTAGATAACTGCCGATAGCCCGCTTTTCTCAAACCGCCCGGCAAGTTCCACAGGACTCAGGTTGAGTTCCTCTTTCCACCCCTCCACTGCCACACGCTCTTCCCTGGCATCGATTCCAAGGATGATCTGCCCGTGGAACCTCCGGCAGGCCTCCATAACAAACTCGGGGTCTTTATGGGCCACCGTGCCAAGAATCACGTACTGGAGCCCAAGGTCAAAGTAGACCTCCAGGGTAGGCATATCCCTCACCCCGCCTCCAAGTTGCACCGGGATCGTGATCGACCTCAAAATCCTGTTGATAATCTTTTTATTGACCGGCCTTCCTTGAACCGCCCCGTCCAGATCAACGATGTGCAACCTCTCGGCACCGCAATCGGACCATCTCACTGCCATCTCTTCCGGGACGTCTGAAAAAACGGTCTCTTCGGACATCCTTCCTTGCCTGAGTCTGACACAACGGCCATCTTTGATATCAATGGCTGGAATAACTATCAAACTGCTACCTCGCACTTTCCCTGATGGCTGATGACATCTCTTTTACCAGCTTTTGGAGCCCGAGTGTGGCCAGTTTGTCGGCGGTCATCCATCGGCCTTGGCCTTCGATGAAGGTTTGAAAATCAAAGATGTTCTCGGACAGGGATCGCTGTGTCTTATCGAACCTGCCCTTCCAGATAGTGGCCCCGTTGCCCGGCCTTATGAGATGAAGACCAAATGCCACGGAAGCAGGGCGCTTGACGGCATAGTCTCCCCCCTCCCGCTGTCGCCATCTATAGATATAGCCTCCCAACACAGCATCTGCCCCAAATCTTTTTCCAACTTTTTGGAGGATTTCAATAGGCCTTTTCTCCATGCTTGCGTCCAGCCCAGCAATGCCCGATAAGACCCCCTTGGCCTGATTCGGAGAAATTAACTGGTATCTCTCTTGTGCGACCAGATTCTGAAACAGGGACTCATTCATTTCCTGGACCACAGAAGCTGAAACCGGTTCAGCAGCAAAAACAGCCCCTGTCAACGGGTCGTGAACCACCCCGGGTTTCTCCCCCGTGGACCTGGCCGCCTTGAAGCCAGCCACCACCACCTTGTTTATGATCGGCAAAGCCTTCTCTTCAACGGGAGACAGGGATCTTGATTTATCACAACCGCCGCCCAAGAGGAGATATACCCCAACCAAAGGCCATATAAGTAATCGGCACTCTCTCAAAGCTGTCCCACCCATAGCGACCCCCTTCTGCTATAAGAGTCCTTTTGTTGAGGGCACATTGCCATCGAGACGTCCCTCAAGTGTGCCGGCCTGGTCCAGCGCCCTGCCAAAGGCCTTAAAAATGGCCTCTGAGATATGGTGCGGATCATCCCCTGCTATAAGGTCCACATGCAGCGTAATGCCGGCGTTAGTAGCCAGGGCACGAAAAAATTCTTTGACCAGACCCACATCAAAATTTCCGGTGGTTCTCTTTTCCAATGAAACCCTGTAGGAAAGGACCGGTCGATTGGAGATATCTATGACGACCCTGGCAAGCGATTCATCCATTGGGACGGTGGCTTCACCGAACCGCCGTATGCCCTTGATACCCCCCAGAGCCTCCTTTATGGCCAAGCCGAGGCATATCCCCAGGTCTTCCACCGTGTGATGATAATCCACACCCGTGTCTCCGGTGGCATTCAGCTCCATATCCATAAAGCCGTGGGCCGTCATCAGCGTCAACATATGGTCAATGAAAGGGATGTCGGTTGAGATTTGGGATTTGCCGCTGCCATCAAGGTTAAGTGCCAGATGGATCTCCGTCTCTTTGGTCTTTCGATCAACCTTTCCCTCTCGCTTCATATGCCACTTCCCTTTTCAGATTTTAGCAAAAAAATGGTGGAGATGAGGGGACTCGAACCCCTGACCTGTACGTTGCGAACGTACCGCTCTCCCACCTGAGCTACATCCCCACGTTTTGATTTCGGATTTTGCATTAAATCCTTTCTTGTGTTTGGTCTATTATAAGGATTTTGATCATTAAATCAATACCTTTTTGGGCCCTTGGGCTCTAAACCATTTGACATTCCATGCGCTTGTGGTAAAGATAAAATGACGCCCCCGTAGCTCAGGTGGATAGAGCATCAGATTCCTAATCTGGGTGCCGCATGTTCGAGTCATGCCGGGGGCACCAAATAACATCAACTACTTATCTCATATCTGCTAAAGCCAAGATTTAGTTTGAAGCGGATTTTGACCATACATAGTCCATGAAAATGCTTCGGTAAGACGAAATTATTAGCTATTTTTGTACTCCAAATATCCTCCACAACCAACCTCAAAATCGCCACATTTCATACCACCCGCAGCTCAACTGATGGGTGTGTGGTCAGAAGCTTCTTTTCGCTGCGCCCGGCTATCCTGGGCAGGGACTTTCTACCGACCCGACCCGCCCTCTTCTCCCAAGACTTATACCCTTCATCCGGGTCTTTCTTGGGCCACAGCTTTTTCGCCTGGCCGTTGTCATGCTTCGGGAACCATGTGTTGATAAGGTCCTGGATAAAAGTTTCGCGATTCCAACTCCCCAGGTACTTGTATCTCAACAGGATTTGTCAGGTGCCATCTTTATCGCCTTCCCCTTTCTGTCCATAAGGAGCTTGTGGGGTCCAGGTCCCACACCATCCGGGCTTCCCGGGTTGCGGGAATTAGTGCCCATCGCCCCGGCTAAGCAAGGAATCTCTTTTCTGGCAGAATAATGGACGGGGTCTTCCCTTCGCTCGGTTGGTTCCATCTACAGGGTCCCCTATTGGTACTCTGTCCATCTTGTCTTGATTTCCAGTCACGCTGCCGCGAGGGGGGATTGTATGGCAATGTTCAGTGTTTCGTGAAGCGATGTTGAGTTCACCGGCACTCGATGCTAATTGGCCCTAAGAACGGTTGCTTTTTGGGCAAACGTCGGGTAAAAATGGCCCATGGGTTGGATTTCCAGATTTGCAACGATTGGGCTGGTAGTCTTGCATGGATTTGGCTGGTGTGGCGTGCAAGTATGATGCACGTAGTCATCGGCTCGAACGGACTGAAAAAACATACAATATGTTGGAATCGTCCCTGAATTGACACAAAATCCCCTTTCGCTTATACTCCATCCTATCAAAAGCAAAAGACTTATCCTTTTTTTGTCTCTCGAATCGACCTTTCTTTAGGTCTGAATGGTGCTAACAATGAAATGCCCAAAATGCTAGTTTGAGAATCCGGAGGGGATGAAAGATTTTCAAATATTTGATGATTATTTATTCTATGCGGCTTGTGAATTATATAGATAAAGGAGATAGAAATGTTTGATAGAAAGACATATGCTCAGATGAGAAGGTCAGGCATGGGAATTGGAATATCGAAAGCCAAACTATCCGAAGCAATGCTGGAAATACTCTTGCAGCTACCTGAAGGAACCACAAACCTCAAGGGGGTTATAGTTGCCAATATGGGCCTGATGGGACAAATGTCTGCTACAAGGGATATCAACGAAGCCTGGACCCAAACAAAGAAGAAAGCTGCAAAACTTTATCCTGAAAAGTTCGTTCTTGATGGCCGAAGAGTACTGAGTTGGAATGATGGTTCAGTCGAAGTTTTGGATAAGAAAATATCGATATCAAATTTCAAAAAGCTGAATGCTCTATCTGAAGTAGAGGGCTGCAACGTGAATGTCTTAATATCAAAGCTGATAAGATCCTATGAAAAGGGAAAGAAATAAAGGAA
>JADHXI010000179.1 GCA_016783065.1 Desulfobacteraceae bacterium
CGTTCAAGGTCAGCGGTGTTCCTGCCGCACACCGCGATATCTGCCCCAGCCTTTGCCAGGGCCGTGGCGGCCACCTCGCCTAAGCCCCGGGTACTCCCGGTTACCATGGCGACCTTACCGGTCAGATCAAAAATTTCCAAAGACATGTTACCCCCATAAATTAAATGGTTGAGTAGCCTGGCTTGGCAGGAGTGAATTAGAGGCAGATGTCCCCTCTGCCCGACCAGTCAAAAGGTCAGTGAGTCTTTGATGCCTTTTAACCTGTTTACCTTGATTCTTTTAGCCTGTCAAGATTGACCCTATCTGTTTCAACCAGTTTTGCTTGACACCCCGTAAAAGAGGTTGTTATATGGATTATTATTTATGATGCTCGATATGATCATAATTTGCTGGCTGGATCAGATTGTAACTAAATTAAATAATAGAACTATTCTTCTCGGTAAATGATTTCAAGAATGGCGTCTGTTTAGCCTGCCTGTTTCTGAGATGTTTTCAGGAATAGGAAAAACGGGAAACTCTTTAACAAAGAGGAGGATTGCAATGGAAAAGAAAGGAATCACCAGGAGGGATTTCATGAAGGCCAGCGTTTTGACGGCTGGCGCAGCGGCTTTAGGCCCGGGTGTTCTGAAGCCGACCGGGGTGTGGGCAGCAACTCCCAAGATCAAGGGTCCCATAAAGGTTGGGTACCAGGCGATTATGTCCGGGGCCTTGGCCGGGTATGGAGAGTTCCATAAGATGGGCGCCGTAATGGCCATGGAGGAGATAAACGCGGCCGGTGGTATCGCCGGGGCCAAGTTGGAGATCGAATTTAGGGACTCCACGCTCAAGGCCCCGGAGGCCATCAAGAATGCACGTTATTTTGTGGACAGCTGGGGGGCTGATTTCCTGGCGGGCGTAGATTCGTCAGGTCAGGCACTGGCACTGGCCCCTGTCATGAAGGAACTGGATCGGATTCTGATGGTCACCCACGCGGCCACGGAAAAGTTGACCGAAGAGCAGGTCTACAAGAAGGGGATCAAACAGGTCTTCCGCATATGCACCCCCACCTACCAGGACGGCAATGCCGCGGCCTTTGTTGCCAAAGACCTTCCTGCCAAGACCTGGGCAACCATAAGCCCCAAGTATGAATACGGTTACACCTGCTGGGAGATGTTCAAAAACACGCTTGGCAAACTCAAACCGGATGCGAAATTCGTAGCAGAATCGTGGGCACCCTTTGGCACCACCGATTTCAGACCCCACATCAACACCATTATGGACGCAAACCCTGAAGGGTTCTATTCCACTGAATGGGCCGGGGAACTGATCACCTTTGTCAAACAGGCCAAGCAAGCCGGGATGTTTGATAAGATCAAACACGTGCTGTTTCCGGTAGGCGCTGCCATGGATGTGCTGGAAGGGCTCGGAAACGAAATGCCTGACAATATCTGGATGTCCGGCCGGTATTTCTTCCAGTATCCGGACACTCACATAAACAATGACTGGGTGGCTCGGTTCCACAAGCGCTGGAATCATTACCCGGCCTATGTGTCTGAAACCGGGTACTCCACCATGTATGCCTTCAAAAAAGCAGTGGAGGCAGCCGGATCCAAAGAGACATCAAAAGTGATAGACGCCTTGGCGGGCATGATGTTGGTCTCTCCTGCCGGATACCGGAATTTCAGGAAGGAGGACCATCAAGCCATGTACGATGTGCCCTGGGGCCTGACCAAATCCGATCCCAAGTATCCTTTTAAAGTGATGGGTAAGCAGGTCGTCATCCCGGCCAAAGAATGTTTTAACCGTCCGCCGTTTGAGGGTCCGGAGACCATGCCGCCTTTCTAAGGCCTTGAGTCCCATTAGAACGGGTGACTGGCCGCCGGCTTCATAAGGGTCCGGCGGCCTGAATCCTTTTTTCCGACTGGGTGACCGATTCCGCAGGGTCCGGCTTGTAAAACTTACCTGTGGAGGCCGATTTCGATGCTGGAGTCCATAGTCCATGTTTGTTTAGCCGGTTTGTCCACCGGCATGTTTATCTGGCTGGTGGCCAGCGGTCTGACACTTATCTTTGGTGTTTTAGGGGTCCTTAACTTCGCACACGGCAGTTTCTATATGTTAGGGGCCTATTTCTGCTATACCCTGCTCGGCTTAATGGGGGACAATTTCTGGTTAGGTCTTTTGTTGGGACCCCTATGCGTCTGTGTGGTCGGCTTTGTGGTGGAGAGGTATTTCCTCCGCTACGTTTATCCCCTTGCTCTTCCCTACCAGCTCTTATTGACCTTTGCCTTTGTCCTTCTCTTTGATGATCTGGTCAAGGTGGTGTGGGGTGCCGGGTCGATTGGCTCCCCCACTCTTCCGGGGCTTTCCGGTTCCATACCCATTTTGGGTCGTAATTTTCCTGTATACAGTCTCTTTATCATCGGGGTTGGCCCGCTGGTGGCCATCGGCATGTGGGCCCTGCTGGAGAAAACCTGGTGGGGCCGCATCATCCGTGCCGCCTCTTCAGACCGGGAGATGGCCTCGGCCATAGGGGTTCGGGTTCCGGCGCTTTTTACGGCAGTATTCATCTTCGGAACCTGGTTGGGGGCCATGGGCGGCGGGCTTGCGGTACCTTATGTAGGCCTTTTAACCCCGGGAATGGGGGAATCCATCATCATCGATGCCTTTGTGGTGGCCGTTATAGGAGGTCTTGGCAGCCTCAAGGGGGCCTTTTTAGGGGCCCTGATCATCGGGCTCTTGTCCTCCTTCGGCACCCGGTTTATTCCCACCTTTGACATGTTCCTTACATTCATCCTGATGGCCGCAGTCTTGCTCTGGCGACCGCAGGGCCTGTTTGGGGAGGCCGCTTAAATGAAGCGTTTCTGGACCTATGTCTTCATCGCCTTGATCCTTGCAGGGCTGGTGTCCATCGGTCTTTTCGCCGGCAGGTTTGTGGTCTATCTGAGTATGCGGGTTTTGATACTCTCTATCTTCGCGTTAGGGTATAATCTCCTCTTGGGACGTACCGGGCTTCTCTCCTTTGGGCACGCCGCCTTCTACGCAGGCGGCGCTTACGGATTGGGGTTGATCTCTATCCATGTGACGACAAACCCCCTGCTGGGGATCATCGTGGGGGTGGGATTGGCCTGCATCATGGCCCTTGTGATCGGGTTCTTTTGCGTCCGGCACACGGAGATATACTTTGCCATGCTGACGCTCGCCTTTGGAATGATGGTCTTTTCCCTGATCTGGAATCTGCGAGAGGTGACCGGCGGCGACGACGGGCTCGTGGGGATTGTGCGCGCGCCGATTTCTCTGGGTTTTGCGAGCATCCCTATAACCAAAACAAGCCATTACTATTTCTTTGTCCTTTTCTGCTTCATCCTCACAGTTGCCCTTATCTATCTGATCAGACGGTCTCCCTTCGGGCTGGTCCTGTCGGGGATCCGCGAGAACGACCGCCGCATTGAGTTCGCAGGCCTATCGGTCAGGAATTACCGACTGGCCGCATTTGTTATCTCCGGGACGTTTGCAGGGCTGGCAGGTGCATTGGGAGCGCTCCTTGAGAGCAACGCCAATCCCTTCTCGGCCCACTGGAGCCACTCGGCCGAGCCGATCCTGGTGAGCCTCATCGGCGGGATACAGACCTTCACCGGACCTGTGGTGGGCAGTGTCGTTTTTATCCTCCTTCGGGAGATCATCGAACGCTTCACACAGAACTGGATGCTCTGGTTTGGCCTTATCCTCCTAATTATTATTATGGGCCTCAGGGGAGGCGTTGTGGGCGGCGTCGCCCAACTATTTCGTCGGAAAAGAAGTCATGTTGCGAAATCAGGAGGTAACCGGTGAACGCACCGCTTCTGGAGATTAAGAGGTTGAGCAAAGCATTTGGCAGGGTCATAGCGGCCAGTAACATTGACTTGACCATTGACCCAGGGGTCCTCACGTCAATCATCGGTCCCAACGGTGCGGGAAAATCCACACTTATCAACATGCTGTCCGGTTCTCTCCCTGTGGATTCAGGACGAATACTTTTTCAAGGCGCGGATATCACCCACCTCCCCATCCACCACCGGGTAAGAATGGGCTTGTGTCGATCCTTTCAAGTGGTGAATATCTTTCCGGACCTGACAGTTTTTGACAACATCCAGATCCCGGTTCTGGCCGTACACAAAAGGGCAAGGCGTTTGTTTCGTCCTGTGGCCCGAGAAGCCGGCGTTCGCGAAGAGGTTAGCCAGGTCCTGGACCGCGTGGGGCTCGCGGCCGAGGCCCAGACCGTTGCCAGCGCCCTTTCCCACGGGGACCAGCGTTTATTGGAGGTGGGCATTGCCCTGGCCGTGAGACCTCGACTTCTCTTTTTAGATGAGCCAACTGCAGGCATGAACCCTGTAGAACGGGTGAGGGTTCTCGAAAATATCAGAGGTTTATCAGAGGAGGGGAAGACAACGTTTGTTATTGTGGAGCACGACATGGACATCGTGTTTTCGCTGTCCGACCGGGTCGTGGTCCTTCATCACGGCGTGATTATTGGGGATGGTACAACCGAGGATATACAGAAAAGCGCCCGGGTTAGGGAAGTATATTTAGGTGAAGAGGTGATGACATGATCCTCCAGGTTCAGTCTATAAACACCTATTACGGCACCTCTCACATCCTGCAAGACGTCTCATTCCAGGTAGAATCGGGCGAGGTCGTCGCACTGCTGGGTCGAAACGGCGTGGGTAAGACCACCACCCTGCGGTCAGTTATGGGATTGACACCGCCGCGAAGCGGATCCATTCGTTTCAAGGACATGGAAGTCATGGGGAAGGCGCCTTATGCCATGTCCTGGCTTGGATTGGCTTACATGCCCGATGACCTGCGTATCTTCCCCGATCTCACGTGCGAGGAAAACCTTGAGATTACCCGGAGACTCTCGAGGCATTCGGGTTACTGGAATCGGGAGCGTGTGGAAGCGCTTTTTCCTGTGCTGCGGGGGCGTCGCAAGCAGAAAGGACTAAACCTGTCGGGTGGGGAAAAAAAGATGCTTGGCCTGGGGCGGGCCTTAATGGCCAACCCGGAGCTGATTTTGTTAGACGAGCCCTCGGAAGGTCTCGCGCCGTTGGTGGTGCGCAGTTTGGTGGGAGTTATTGATGAAATACGGGAGAGAGAAATGACCATCCTCATGGCAGACCAGAACCTGAAGTTCTGCCGCCGTGTTTGCGACAGGGGCTACATCATAGAGAGGGGCTCCATTTTGCATCAGGGGACTATGGAGGCGATCTGGGGTGATGAGGAGGTCATTAAGAAGTACTTAGTGCTGTAGTCGGCCCGCGGTCGAGTACCATTCGGGCAACAGCCCTAAGGGTCGGTGGGGATGCGTTTCTCCTTTTTCATGCGTGTCGCAAGTCAAGGGCTGGTACTCTGACCCATTGTTGTCTTAAATGCAAGGGTTCTAATTGGCATGAACAATTTGATCCAACGTTTCAACAACCCATTGACTTAGACCCTTGCCGTCTACTGAAGCCATAATCTAAAAACTACTGGATATTTTGAGGAAATTCAAGGGGTTTGATTTGAGGGTTTTGTCTTCTGGGGGCATATCATCCGATTTTGGGGCAATACATGACTTTTGAGAGTATGAGTTGACGAAGTATGGTAATCCTAATTTCGGGCACATGGTTCCATAACATGGCGGGATGGTAGGACTGGGAAGGCATGTCAATCATTTTGACACCAAGAGAATCTTTCTGACATATTCTTGTCACAAAAGGATTGTATCAAAACAACACGACTTTTAGGTAAGTGGTTGATCTTTCTCTTTTTGCAGACAGTCAGGAGAACGGTCTCGGTCTTGCACGCTTCTTGCACAGAATTATGGTAAGGACGAGGTATTGATTTAATCGATATAATGTTTATTATTAGGAAAGATATCAAGTCTATTAAGTACCAGGAATCAACTTTAACACACAATTATAAACCATGAGACGGCCCACGGCCTCCAAAGGTTACATTTAAAAAAGAAAGTTGCGGTGGTACTTAATTGAGAGGCTTCTCGGATGTGCGTGCATCTTTTGTAAAAAAATAACGGCATTTCGGGAAGCCAATATATTGATCACCCCGTTGGCTAATTGACAATCAGCCTAACCTCTTTTAATGATTCAACTTCCTTTATAAAAGGCAGGGCCTTATCCTCGGGCTCTGCCTTTTCCTTTTCTATAACCTCTCTCGAATCTTCAAATATCATTCATCAAGATCCCATCACCTTTCAACTATACAACAGGAAAAGACTACAGATGTACTCTTCTGCTTTCTGTGGTAACCCAAAATGCCAGGTTTATATAGTCCAGCATAGGACATTGGCAGAAATAACCGCATATTTGAGCCTATTTCTCGTCCAAAACCTCCCTCAATTTTTGTGATAATTCTTTCATTTTGAAGGGCTTCTGGATAAAACCATCGCACCCTCGATCCAATATCTCGGTCGCTTGATCATTGATGCTGTATCCACTGGCTGATAGCCGTATGGTTGGATCTAATAAGATGAATGGCTTGGGAAGTGCGCTACGGAACCCGTATTCCCGGAAGTTGCTCACTTTCCTGAAAAACCTCTTAACCGCAATCTTGCCTCACGCCCAGATGTTGTGGTCATTTTGCCCTTGACACACAAGGCCGTTTCTTCTATACTCTCCGCATAAAAAAGCGACTTCTTATCACCTATTATCTAAACGATCCTTTTACAAATAAGATCTTTTATAGTAAGGATAAATTGGCGAGTGATTTTGTATTGTTTTCTTATTTTACAATTGGAAACTTTATTTTTACGACAAGGAGGGATTGATTATGGCGAAAATGACAGAGAGAATAAAAGGGACGTTTGAAAAAGTAGAAAACGTTATACTGGCTACCGCCACAAAAGATGGTGTACCCAATGCGGTTCCTATAGGAGCAAAAAAGATAATAGATGATGAGACGATCCTTATATCCGATCAATTTCTAAACAAGACCCTGAATAACATGAAAGATAATCCTCAAGTAGCTGTAACTTTTTGGAGTGGTTTTGAAGGGTACCAGTTTAAAGGAACCATTACCATAGAGACCTCGGGGGAAAGATTCGAGGAGACAGCTAAATGGATTGATGAAATGGGAAAAGCAATGAATTTTCCATTAAAATCAAAAGGGGCGGTGATAATGAAAATATCCGAAATATATGGTGTCTCTCCTGGACCGGGTGCAGGGAAAAAGATAGCATAAATATTTAGATGAGCTTAATCACTTTGAGGCGGAGTTCATCTGGATATACAAGGGGAAAGCGGTTGAGAAACGACTTGTGGCGGAAAGGGTATAGGGGGATAGAATGGATAAAAACGGTTGCCAGTTCTTAGGATTAATTCAGCGGAGATTTTTTGGGGGAAAATTGGTTAGATTTTGGAAATTCTATTTGACACTGGTAAACCAATGCTGTTCAGCATCCAAATTGATGTTTACATATACAAATCATCTTAAATTCTTGGCCCTCCGATGCTAAGATACTTGCAAAGTCCTCATAGCACATCCGCCAAATCCATGCAAGGGTACCAGATCAATTGTTCACTTTTGCCGAAAAAACTCTGAAACAACAATTATATAGGAAGTGTAGCATCAGAACTTTTGCAAGGATTCAAACAGAAATATTGAATTTTGAGCCTGGATAAAACCGAGGACTGCCAGATGAATCCTTGAAAATATCAGGGCTGAATTTCAATAACCGCCAAGCCTGCCGCAGGTTACGTTAAGGTGTCCCTCCCCATAATCATTTTACTGCTGTTTTATGTTAACAGTTGAACCATTCTCCGCATGAAAATAG
>JADHXI010000024.1 GCA_016783065.1 Desulfobacteraceae bacterium
AGCATGGAGAAACTAATAGGGGGCAACAGGAGAAAACCCCAAATATCAGCCACTGCCAAAATGATGTGTAAATCCACTTTGAGAGAGCGGTTCCAAGAAACAGCCAAACCCCACTCTAGAAATGCCAGGTTAGTTCTCCAAGAATTATTGAGAAGTTACCTTTGCCTTTCTCTAATTAGTCTCTGAACGAAAACCTCGAAACGAAAACGAATCCAACATCAATAATGATGTTCTAGTGGGTTAAATTTAATTCCATTAATCTGAAATCTCAAATCTCAAATCTGAAATCGTGCCTGAACAGGGTTTTCGTTCAGGCACTAATTAGTTGTTGCCCGAGAATATTGTGAGTACAAACCTTTTCCTTAGAATCTATAATTTCACATAGAAGGATAGCATGTGAACTTCTCTCAGGCAACCCGACCGGTAGGACGGTGCTGGAACCTCTTGGGTGGTGCAGGTTATGGATACTCTTACACCCTTCAAAACGGAACCCCCATTCCCCTTTTCAAGTGCCAATTTTGAAAAAAGCTAAATTCATACGAAAATTGATGGCGTGTTGTCCTCTGGAGACCTTTGGCTCGGAGAAAGCAATGGGGTACTGGAAAGGGAGAACGGGGTCATTCAAATATGGCCCTCACAAAGTCTTGAGGGTCAAACGTACGGAGGTCATCGACCTTTTCCCCGATTCCGATGTATTTTATGGGTATTTCAAACTGCCGCGAGATACCCACCACTATCCCCCCCTTCGCACTGCCATCCAGTTTTGTCAAAATGATATCCGTCACCCCAATGGCCCTGTTGAACATATCGGCCTGTGAAATGGCATTTTGTCCGGTAGTGGCATCTAATACCAACCAAACCTCATGGGGTGCCCCGGAGAGTTTCTTGCCTGTTACGCGTTGAATTTTTTGGAGTTCTTCCATGAGGTTGGTTTTGGTATGAAGACGTCCTGCCGTGTCCACAAGGACCACGTCAGCTTTTCTGGAGATGGCGGCTGCGATGCCGTCAAAGACTACGGCAGCTGGGTCAGCCCCCGTATCCTGTCGTATGACCTCGGCTCCAACTCTTTCACCCCAAATAACTAATTGTTCAACGGCCGCCGCCCTAAAGGTGTCTCCGGCTACCAGCATAACCCCTTTTCCTTCTGATTTAAAGATGTGTGCAGCCTTCCCGATGGTTGTGGTTTTCCCAACGCCATTGACGCCAATAACCATAATCACCAGGGGTTCGCCTGGTGCGGGAACTGCATGCTCCACGGGTGTGACTTCCAGAAAGGAAAGAATATTATCGCTGAGGACGGTCTTGAGTTTGTCTAAGTTTTTTAGCTCTTTTCTGATCACCTTTTCTCTCAAGGAGTCGATCAATTGCTGGGAGGTTGAAACCCCAATATCTGATGTAAGAAGGATTTCCTCCAACTGATCCAACAGGTCCTCGGTGATCTCCTTCTTACCCAGGAACAGGCGGTCCAACCTTCCCGTCAGGGTTGACCTTGTCTTTGAGAGGCCGTTCCGAAGCCTATTGAAAAAGGCTTTTTCCTTTAAAGGTTTCTTGTTATCCTTTTCTTTTTGTCTCTTTTTGAAAATTCTTGCCATGGGTCTCTTTTCAGTTCTATTTGCAGAGTTGATAAGTTACGCCGGATTTTGACACCAGACAGGCGGATAGCCCGCTGCGGCCTCCGGGTCTCAGATTCTAAGGCTTGGAGAGAATGGTGGCCCTGTGAATGCCTGGCGAGTCGAAATTTTCGAATACTCCGTTAACGGATGGGGCATCTAGGAGGCTGTCCGAGAATGGCTATTTTCCGCAATCTCCGCGCCTGCCCCGTAGCTCCGGCAGATGGTACTGGGGTCAGGCTCAGATTTGAATCCTCAAAATACTTCAATATATTCCTGCCTGCCCCGTGGAATGCGAAGCCTATTCCTCTGGGGTGGTCAAAATCTTCGCTTCCCCCCCGGGGCGTAGGCCCTACGGGCCGGAGGCTTGACCTTGCACAAAATCTCTCATTCTCGGACAGTCTCCTAGTGGAGTGTTGTCTCGTTATCCTGTACCCCGTCAGAGACATGTGTTTTTATGGTATGGATGTCCACTGACACGCTCTTGGATATCCCTGCCTCTTCCATTGTAATTCCATAGAGCCGGTCCGTGATTTCCATGGTCCTTCTGCTATGGGTTACCATGATCACCTGGGAGAATTTCTTGATTTCTTCCAAGAGCTTGTTAAACCGATCGATATTGGCCTCATCAAGGGGGGCATCCACCTCATCCAAGAGACAGAATGGACTTGGTTTGATCATATAGATGGCAAACAGGAGCGCCATTGCCACCAGCGCCTTTTCTCCCCCGGACAGCAGACCCATGTGACTCAGTTTCTTGCCCGGTGGTTGGACCTCCACCAGCACGCCGCTTTCGAGGGGTCTTGTCTCGTCAGTTAATTTGAGTGCGGCGGTACCACCGCTGAAGAGCACCGGGAACATTTCCTTTAGTTTTAGATCCACTTCCTGAAAGGTCTGTCTGAATTTTTCCAGAGACGTCCTGTTGATTTTCTTTATGGCAGTTCTCAACGACTCAATGGAATTGATCAGGTCTTCTCTTTGGCCCCCTATGAATTCATGGCGTTCTTTCAGGGCCTCAAGTTCTTTGATGGCTGTCAGGTTTACATCTCCAAGCCTTTGTCTTATCCCCTTTTTATTTTCTATCTGTTCTTCCACCTCCGTCTGTGAGAAGTCTTTGTCCAGGTAAGGCTCGAAGATATCGGGGAGGTTCATATTGAATTTTTCCTTGACCATTTCCTGTAGGCCGTTCATCTTAAATTTGATTTCGGACTGCTCCAATTTTGCCCTGTTGATCGTGTCCTTCAACGTTTCCACCTCTCCCATGAGTTGCTTCGAAACGGCTTCCCGTTCCCTGATTTTATCCTGGAAGATTTGCCGTTCCCTTTCAGCCTCGTTGACCCCCTCTGCCGCTCCTTTCAAATCGTCAAAGACCTCTTTCAGCTCTTCTTCAATGGTCTTCTTTCTCTCCTGAAGCTCATACCGCTTTTGACGGCCTGATGAAATTTCTGTTTCGATATTTTGGAGACGCCGTGAAGATTCATCACTGAAGTCATCGAGCCTTTCCATCTGGCGGGAAAGGCCACGTTTTTCTTCTTCTAGAATCCGGTATTCCGTCTGAAGCTTTGAGAGCTCATCTCGGAATTGCTCAAACTCATTTTCAGCCTCTTTGAGCTCATTTTCCTTCTCTTGGAAGTATTCCTCCTTCAGCCTCCGCTTTTCCTGGTGTCGGTGAAGTTCTCCTTTAATTCTTGAGAGTTCTTTCTTGTGCCTTGTTTCCTCCGTATCACTCTTCTCCAATTCCGCTGCCAACCGGTTTCGTAACTTATCCAATTGATCCAATTCCTGACCGAGTCGGAAGAGGACCTTGTCCAATTCGTTTATTTCATCCTGGCAGTTCCACTTATTTTCAGTGAGTTGTTCCATAGAAGCTTTCTTTTCTTGAATCTTTTTTACTACATGTTCGAGACTGAGTTTCAAATCCTCAACGTTTTTTCCATATTTGGAAGTCTTTTCTCCTAATTCAACAATCTCTCTCTTCCTGAAAAGAAGCCCACGGGAACTTTGGGTAAGCTTTCCTCCACTGATGACACCTGTCTGATCGACCATATCTCCGTCAAGTGTCACAAAACAGGTGTCTTTTCCGTTATTTTTCCAGGCGTTTATTGCCTGATCCAGATCCTTTACCAGGACCGTATTCCCCAGGAGAGTGTCAATGAGACGTCCATATTTCTCCGGTACAGAGAGAAAATCAGTCAGAAATGGGAGTCCCTGCTCTCTTGCCTTTTGTTTCGGAGCGCCGTTTAGGTTCACAATAGGGACAAAGCTGCTTCTTCCTTTTGCCCTCTCTTTCAAATAATCGATGGCCTGTTTACCATCCTCCTGTGACTCAACAATGACGTACTGGAGCTTGTCTGCCAATACCGCTTCAACCGCCTGTTCATATTTTGTGTCTACCTGGATGATGTCTGCCACAAGACCCAGGATACGGCCCTGTTGACGGGCCGTTAAATCTTTGGCCTTCATGATGGTCCTGACCCCTATCTTGTAACCTTCAAAATTTTCTTTCATGGCTTGCAGAGTGACCAAACGGGACTGACACATGTTGAACTCTGCTTCCACTGATTTGAGCCCTGCTTCAACGCCCTCCCTCTTCTCTTCCAGTCCTTCAACGTCCAGGGATTGACGTTCAATGGAGGCTTCGATTTCTTGCAGTTTTTCGGAAGTGGCTTCCCGAATCAAATTTTTTCTCTCGGAGGCCTTCAAGAGGGTTTCAAGCCTGCCGCTAACCTCCTCCATTTCCTTTTCCAGGCGGGAGCGGCTATCGGTGATTTGATTGAGCATCTTATTCAGGTAGTCTGATTCATGGCTTAACCCCATCTGCCTGTCTGTGTTGGCGTTCAATTCGCTCCTTGCCTCTTCGTGGGCCTCTTTTGTGTCCTTTAGCATGCTTCGCCGGGTGTTTAGCCTTTTTTCCCGAATGGAAATCTCTTCCTGGAGCTCCAGGGATCGCTGTTTTGTCACCGCCAGCTCGTCGGCGAGATCCTTCATTTCCTTGTCAAGATCGGCAAGCCTGTTCCTTATCTCCTCTTTTTCATTTCTGAGCCGTTGCTCCAATTTCTTCAAACCGTTTAGTTCCCCATTCAGGGTCTCTATGCCTGTCTCCTTTTCGTGTGCTTTTTCCCGCAACCGCAAGTGTTTTTCCCGGATCATAGAAAGGTCCGAATCCTTTTCCTCCAGGTCCAGGCGCATGGTCTCTATCCGCGCATGGTGTTGTGAGAGCTCAGCCGACTTGGCAAGTTCCTCTCTCATCAGGCCCTCAGTGGATCTTGACTTGTTCCCAGACTCCTCCCCGAGCTGAGCATAGGTGTTGGCGTACAGGTTGAGGTCCAGATCCTGAATTTCTTCACAGATCTTCTTGTAGCGTCGGGCCTTGGAGGCTTGTCTCTTGAGGGATCTGATCTGGACCTCAAGTTCTCCAAGGATGTCTCCCACGCGCTGAAGGTTGGCCTCCGTGAGCTCTATCTTACGTTGAGCGGTCCTTGCCTTTTTTCTGTATTTTGTGACCCCGGCTGCCTCTTCGATCATGATTCTTGTATCTTCTGGTTTCTGCTCCAGGATAGTCCCTATTTGCCCCTGACTGATTATGGAATATGCCTTGTTGCCCAGGCCGGTATCCATAAAAATCTCTTGAATATCCTTGAGTCTGCAAGGGATGTTGTTGATTCGATACTCGCTTTCCCCTGAACGATATAAGCGTCTGGTGACCGACAGTTCGCAATCATGTGCAAAGGCGGGGGGGAACTTTCCATCACCATTGTCAAAGGTGAGGGAAACCTCTGCCATGCCCATGGGCTTATAATCACCGGCCCCGCTGAATATGACATCTTCCATCCGGCGCCCCCTGAGTTGCTTGGAGCTCTGCTCACCCATGCACCACCTGATTGCATCGACAATATTGCTCTTACCGCAGCCATTAGGTCCCACAACCCCGCTGATCCCAACGGGGAAGGCAATATCCTGCCTGTCCATAAAAGACTTGAAGCCCAGGATAGAAACCTTCTTGATCTTCATAGTAGCCTCCTTCGTTCCGATGCTTCAGGTGCCAACCCTGAAGACGGAAGCAAGACCCATTGTAATAGGCCGGGGGGTGTGGTAAATAACCTACCGAATTTGCTGGGCTTTTAGTTTACCAAACGTCCCCGGGCCCCGATTGGTGATTTACTGTGATTTCTTTTATCAGATTCCAACCCTCTTGTAAAGCAAAAATACAACATGGTGTATAAGAAAAGAGGAAAGATACCAAATATGGTGCACTTCCCCTATAGACCTGAATGAGATTGACAATATTGGAATGAAGCCTCATCATAAAACTTAACTTCAACGGCCAACCTAATTCTCTGAATAGGAAAAGGGGTATCATAGGAAAGAGGCAGGAGAAAAGAGATGGACCTTATAAGGGCCATGGAAGAGAGAAGGAGTGTTCGGGCCTTTCTGGACAGGCCCGTGGAAAGAGAAAAGCTTGAAAGGCTTCTCCAACTTGCCACACGGGCCCCATCGGCCATTAACTTACAGCCATGGGAGATTACGGTGGTTTTCGGGGAGGAAAAAAAGCGGCTGAGCAGGGTCCTGGTAAAGAGGATGAGAGAGAGAAACATATCATGCGCACCCGGAGCGAGAAATCGCCTCCCGGAGGTTTTTCTTGAACGTCAACGGGGTCTTCTGGATGTCATCCTTCCGAACCTGCCCGATGAAGCCTCCTTTGAGGATTTTATCAATGAAGGAAGCTGTAATTTCTATGGGGCACCGAGCGCAGTCATCATCGTCATTGATGAAGTCTTCTCGAGTGTCCGATTGACCGATATTGGAATCCTGCTCGGTTACCTCCTGCTTGGCGCCCATGCCATGGGGCTGGGGACCTGCCCGATCGGTCTTATCACGGCATTTGACGATGATATAAGAGAATTGTTGAACATTCCTGATCAAAAACAGGTGGTCATTGGCGTAGGCATGGGATATGCGGACCCGGAGGACCCTGTGAACAGGGCAAGATCAAATCGGGTGCCCCTGGGGGATGTGGTGAAATGGCGGGGTTAGGAAAAATTCAACCCCGCTTGGGAGTGGCCTTTTCCTCCGGGTTTTTTGGGTTCTTTGCCCACGCTGGATTTCTGGCAGCACTCCGGGAGCTTGAGATTACCCCCTCGGCCTATTCCGGCGCCAGTTCCGGGGCCATCGTGGCTGCAATGGCCGCCACCGAAATGAGCGACCTTTCCATCAGGAAAATGTTATTCAGTATACAGAAGGAGGATTTTTGGGACCCTGACCCGCTGCCGCTTGTTTTTAAAAAGGCCCTCAGGCTTTTCAGGGGGTATACAGGTTATCTGGGTGGTAAAGGTTTTGCTCAAATCCTGAGAGGCCTCCCTGCAGAACGTGTGGAGGAATGCCAGGTCCCTTTAGCGATTACGGCGACGGATCTTACCCTAAAAAGGGAAAAGGTCTTTACCAGGGGCGATCTTGTAAAGGCCATACAGGCATCAGGGGCCGTACCCGTTCTTTTCAAGCCTGTCCGGATTAAAGAGGCCCTCTATGTTGATGGCGGCGTTACCAATAAGGCCCCTTTGAAGGCCGTGGCGGACTTAGTTGACCTGGAAGAGATTATTGTCCATTTTATTGCGTCAGGGAATGTGGAAGAGAAAACACAGGGGTTTCTGAAAAGAAGGTTGACCCCCTGGCATATCCAGCATTTGGCGGTCAATATCGCCAGGCAGGAGGCCTACCAGCGGCAGTTGGAAATTGTGAGAATGCGAGGAGTGGAGGTCATAGAGGTTAAGACCAATGCCCCAGCCGTGGGGCCGAACCGGTTGGAAAGGGGCCGGGCAGCTTATAACAGCGCCAAGGCCTCAACATTGAAGATTCTATCAGAATCCGGGATTTCCGCTGCAGGCTCCGGTGGGGGTCGGCCGGGTCAGGATTCCTTCTCTACGAGCGCCAGAAAGGCTGAGTGAGCCATGAGAGTAATGAAAACCCCAAAATCCGTGGATCTTGAGATAACCAACAGGTGCAATCTGCGGTGCAAGTATTGCAGCCATTTTACCAGCGAAGGGGACGTGGGTCAGGACCTTTCAACCGGGGAGTGGCTTGAATTTTTCGAGGAGCTGAACCGCTGCGCGGTTTTGGATGTCTGCCTTCAGGGGGGAGAACCTTTTATTCGCGAGGATTTCAGGGAGCTTGTGGAGGGGATTGTGCAAAACCGCATGCGGTTTTCCATCCTGAGCAACGGCACGCTGATAACGGATGAAACCGCCCAATTCCTTGCTTCAACCGGCCGCTGCAATTCGGTTCAGGTATCCATCGACGGTTCGGTAGAGACCACCCATGACGCCTTTAGAGGAAAAGGCAGTTTCTATAAGGCTGTTTCCGGGCTCAAGAGCCTGATGAAACACGACCTTCCCGCCACCGTCCGGGTGACCATTCACAGAAAGAACGTCAGGGAGCTTGAGGAGATATCCGCACTCTTGCTGGAAGAGATCGGGTTACCGGAATTTTCCACCAACGCGGCCTCACATCTGGGTCTTTGCAGGCAGAATGCCGAACAGGTGCAGTTGACAGCGGAAGAACGATCCCTGGCAATGGAGAGCATTCTGAGGTTGACAAAGAAGTACAATGGCCGGATCAGTGCTCAGGCAGGACCCCTGGCCGAGGCCCGGGGCTGGCTCGAGATGAAAGATGCCCTTGAAAGAGGACTGGCCGGCCTTCCCAACTGCGGTTACCTGACCGGTTGCGGCGGCTTTATGAGCAAGATGGCCGTCAGGGCCGATGGTGTCATGGTCCCGTGCGGCCTGATCCCGGGAATGGAACTGGGCAGGATCAACCAGGACGATTTGAAGGATGTGTGGCAGAAACATCCGAAACTCAACCGTTTCCGGCTGCGCAGAAATATCCCTTTGACGAATTTTGAATTCTGCCGTGGTTGTGAATACACGAACTACTGCACCGGTAGCTGCCCCGCCCTGGCCGGCACCCTCCTGAACGACCCCTACCACCCGAGCCCGGACGCCTGCCTCAGGCGGTTTCTGGAAGAAGGGGGGAGGTTGCCGGAGATACCGGTATAAAGCAGGACTACCGCATGGAACAAAAGAAAATAGAAGTGTATCTGTCACTAACCCATGAAAATTATGTCAGGGGGCTGCCTTTTTATCTGAACAAAGAATCGTAGAGTTCCTGAACGGTTTTAACTCCCTGAAGCTCCATATCCCCAAGGTGACCCAGTCCTTCCAGATTGCTCCGAGAGAGGATGCACCGGGAAAACCCCAGTTTTTTGGCCTCTCTGATTCTCAGTTCCGGCTGGCTGACCCCACGGATTTCACCGGCCAGACCGACCTCACCAAAAAGGACCACATTTCTGTCAACGGATCGATCCAAAAAACTGGACATCATCGAAGAGACTATTCCGAGATCAGCGGCCGGTTCGTCTACCTTCAGACCGCCTGCCACATTGACAAAGATATCCTGATCTCCCAGCTCCATGCCGATCCTTTTTCCAAGGACTGCCACCAGGAGGGAAATTCGATTGTGATCTACGCCAACAGCCGTTCTCCGGGGCATGCCCAACGGACTGGGTCCAACCAGGGCCTGGATTTCCACCAGCACGGGTCTCGTACCTTCCAGGCAGGGGATTACCACAGACCCTGGTACGTCCTGGGGCCTTTCTTCAAGAAAGATGCGAGAGGGGTTGTCCACCTCGCTCAGCCCGCTGTCCTTCATCTCAAAGACACCGATTTCATTGGTGGGGCCGTAACGGTTCTTGACCGACCGGAGTATCCGAAGTACATGCCCCCTGTCTCCTTCAAAGTAGAGAACTGTATCCACCAGATGTTCCAGTACCTTTGGCCCGGCAATGGCACCTTCCTTGGTCACATGGCCGATCAGGAATATGGGCATTCCTGATTTTTTGGCCAGGGTCATTAGCTTCGCTGCAACTTCCCGTACCTGTCCGACGCTGCCCGGTGCCGAGGCAAGGTTATCCGTATACATTGCCTGGATTGAGTCCACGGCCACAAGGTCCGGTTTCAAAGGTTCCAGCCTTTCAAAGACTTCGTCGATGCAGGTTCCTGTAATGACATAGAGGTTGTCTGAACGGACAGACAACCTTTCGGCCCTTAGCTTGATTTGCTGGGAAGACTCCTCGCCGGAGAGGTAGAGGGACCGACATCCTGTCCTGGCCAGGCCTTCAAGCGCCTGGAGAATGAGGGTGGATTTTCCAATGCCCGGGTCACCGCCAATCAAGACAAGAGAGCCCGGTACCACGCCACCCCCAAGGGTCCGGTCAAACTCGGCCAACCCGGTGCTTAACCTCATCTCGGGGGCAAGGGAAATTGTGTCTATGGGCTGCGGTTTGCCCATGGAAGAGACCCCCTTTTTCATTACAGGTTTGGTCGTCTCTTCCACCATGCTGTTCCATTGGCCGCACTCGGGACATCGCCCCATCCACTTCAGGGTTTGATAGCCACAACTTTGGCAGACATAAACGGATTTTAATTGTTTGGCCATGACAGTTGATGGTCTCGCAAAAAGTCCAATTTCAGATTTGCCCTGATTCCAACTCCTTGATATTACTACATGTTAATTTCACTTTTTGTGAATTTTGCGCCTTTTTGCGGCTTTATCACAGTTAGTATAACAAAAATTTTTTCCTAAGACACGAATTTGTTTAGATTCCCTAACGGGCAGGGTCTTTAAGAAAGGTATTGATTTTGAGTCCACTCACTCCAACCGTAACCTGGACAGCCCCTGACTGAGCGGTATTGAATACCTCGCACCCCAGCCCCCTCAGCCTTTTCATGGTCTGCTTGCGACGGGAAGACCTGGGGAGATTGCCTTTTCCTGATGATATCACGCATATCTTAGGCCCTACGCTCTCAAGAAATCTTTGGGAGTTCGAGTTTGGGCTCCCGTGATGGGGAGAGAGGAGGATGTCGCTTTTGAGGGCATCGCGCCGATTTGAGACAAGGACCTTCTCGCCCTGCCTCTCCAGGTCACCCGGGAACAGGAAGGTTTTTCCCCTGAAGGAAATCTTGAGCACCAGTGAATTGTTGTTTAACCTTGTCCCTTTGTCATAGAGATCAAGGAACTTGTTGCCGGGTTTGGGGTGTAAGACCTGAATCCTGGCGCCATTTATCTGCCTGCCGGGTGCCAGATCAATGGGTAGTCGTTTCTTTATCCCCTTGCTTTTGAGAATGTCCATAAGTTCCGCAAATGAGGCTGTTGTCACCTTGTCTCCGTTCCACCAGAATTCTTTGGGGCGAAAGGTCTTCGCAATAAAACGAAGCCCGTTCATATGATCTGATTGGGGGTGGCTCAGTACCAGGTAGTCTATCCGGCGGATCTTGGAATTCCAGAGATAGGGAGCAACCACCATCCTGCCCACGTCAAAGATATCGTCGTGAAACCCTCCCCCATCTATCAGCATCTTTTCTCCCCCGGGAAACTCAACCAGTGCCGCATTACCATGTCTTACGTCCAGGAAAGTGACCCGGAGATCCTGGTTAAGGTTTGTCCTGTGAAACCAGTATGCCAGGTCGGCTGAAATGAAGATGAGTGTAAGCACAAGTCCCACCTTTGCCCATCGCGAGCGCATGAAGAAAAATGCGAAAAAGATGAGCATATAATACAAGATGATTTCAACTGGATTTGGTGTGATCGTCCAAAAACTGGCCCATGATAGACTCGCCCAAAACCGGACAATTTCCATAATTAGATCCAGCCCCCATGCGCCCAATTGCAGGAAAAACTCAGCCACTTGAAGGGAAAGAGGCAGGGCCACAACCGAGAGCAATCCAAAGGGAATGACACACAGCCCGAGGATAGGTATGACCATTACATTGGCCGGGATGGTGACAAGGGAGACCCTGTGAAAATAAAAGGAGGTAATAGGCAAGAGGAACAGTACGGCCGCCAGGCTTACTGCGATGAGTCCCACAAAATAGACAAGAATGCGGTTGAGGAACCTGTTTTTCCCTTTTAGTGACGCTTCAAAAGGGGGAAATTTTTTCATGATGGGGGGAGTCAACAAAAGAATCCCTATAACGGCGGAAAATGAGAACTGAAACGAAATGCTGAAGAGGGTATGGGGATCCAGGGCGAGAATGATTAAACCGGCCAGGGCAAGGGTGGACCAGATTTCCCTTTCCCGCCCAAGGATCAAAGACCAAAGAAAGGCGAGGACCATGATCATGGCGCGCTGTCCGGGGACCTGAAATCCCGTAAGGATGGTATACCCTATGACAGGAAAACATGTCAAAACCGCCGCCAACCTTCGGATATCGGTCTTGAGGGCCAGCCTGTAGGAGCGGGATAAGACCCATTTGATGAAGAAAAAAGCCACCCATCCCACAAGCCCCACATGCAGTCCCGAGACCGCAAGCACATGTCCCAGTCCGGTCCGGTTAAAGGGTTCCCGCAGCTCATTACTGAGTGTTTGACGTTGTCCCAGGATAAGGGCACAATAAAGGGCATCGTCTTGGTTACTGAGCCTTCTTCCAAAAAATTCCCGTATGGGTCGTTGAATCACATCCAGCAATCCCACGGGAAAAGTGAGGTCCCTTGAACCGATGGGAACGATATATCTCCCGTCGGATACATAGGCAGCGCACGTAAGGCCCTTGTTCTTCATTGCCGATTCATAGTCGTATCGACCCGGGTTGTTGAAATTCCTGAAAGGTTTTAGTCGGGCAGGAAAACGGATCGTTTCTCCCGGTCTGAGATCAGGGGGATGATCATAAACGGTCACAACGATATCTTCGTTGACCGGGGTGGCCGCCCCTTTTGTGAGGAGCCTTTTTGCACGGACCCTCAGCTTGGCCATTTTTCCGGTAAGCTTGATTGGCTCCAGGACCGTTCCTTCGATCGTGACTTTATTTGGCAGGGTAGCGAGAGACAACAGCTGAGACGGTGGGTGCCTTTGAAGGTCAAGGAGGATTCCGGTTAGGAAGAAGGTCGTCAGGAGGCAGGGGACCCTGAACCGGGATGAGAGAAAGATGGTACCTAACAGAAACAGGGTCAGAAAAATGCATAGGGCGACCAAGCACGCCCGCCAGAAATGAAATGTCTCATGGCCAACCAATATGCCCCCTCCAAATGACAAAAGCATGGGTATGAGGGGGCGTTGAAACATGTCAGACCTTTTCTCGCCAGATGGTCGCTCCCAAGGCCTCAAATTTCTTTTCGAGTGCCTCGTATCCCCTGTCTAGATGGTAGATTCGGTGAACCTCTGTTTTCCCGCCTTTGGCCACTAGTCCGGCCAGAATGAGAGAGGCGCTGGCGCGGAGGTCGGTTGCCATAACCGGGGCTGAAAAAAGCTGTTCTTTGCCCCTTACCAGGGCCCGGTTCCCATTGATTTCAATTTCTGCGCCCATTCGCTTGAGTTCACTCACATGAATAAACCTATTTTCAAATACGGTTTCTGTAATCGTGCTCCATCCCTTTGAGATACACATGAGGGTCATGAATTGGGCCTGTAGGTCGGTGGGAAAGCCTGGAAACGGGGTTGTCTTCACATCAACACTCTTGATGACATCAGGCCCTTTGACGAGTATGCCATTTGGGGTGATGTCGAGCTTTGTGCCGGCAGATTCCAGCCTTTCCATCAGCGCCCCCAGATGTTTTGGGCAACACCCCTCAATCTCTACCTCACCTCTGGTCATGGCCGCCGCAATCATGAAGGTTCCGGACTCGATCCTGTCAGGTATAATAGTATGTCGAGCCGGTCGCAGGTCCGTAACCCCTTGGATGACGATCGTATCTGTTCCGTCCCCTTCAATCTTTGCCCCCATATGCCGCAGCATATCCGCCAGATCCTGTATCTCTGGTTCCCGGGCGACGTTTCGCAAAGTTGTCTCGCCTTCGGCCATCACGGCTGCCATCATTATGTTTTCAGTACCCGTCACCGTTGGGATATCAAAGAAGATATCAACGCCTTTTAACCGGTCAGCATGTGCATTGATGTAGCCGTGGTCCAGCCACATCTCCACCCCCATGGCAGAAAGGGCTTTCAGATGTAGATTCACCGGCCGCTCCCCGATGGCACAGCCTCCGGGTAATGAGATTCGGGCCTTTCCGTATCGGGCCAGGAGTGGGCCCAAAAGGACGATGGATGCCCGCATAGTCTTTACGAGTTCGTAAGGGGCATTGTAGTCTCTGAGGTTGCTGGAATTTATTTCAAGGGCATTTCCGTCCCGACGGAACTCGACCCCCAGTTTTGACATAATCCCCTTCAGGGTCTCAACATCCCTGAGATGAGGGACATTATAAAGGCGATGCCAGCCTTCGGCCAGGAGACAGGCGGCAATGATGGGAAGGGCCGCATTCTTGGCACCACCGACTTGTATTTTGCCTTGCAAAGGGTTTCCGCCTTCAATGACCATTTTGTCCATAGTTTAGATCTCTGTGGGCTTAGTGATTGTGACTATCTCCGAAAGATGCGAAGATATAGAACCTATATGAATTTACGGTTTATAATAATTGTGGTAAATCGTCAATGTAGTTGGCGCCTGAACGAAAAGTCAGGTTCAGGGCAAATTCGAACACCACTCCAGAACCTGCAGGTTATTTCCCCTGGACTTATTGAGATGATACAATGATCAAGCCTGACATATTGAAAATGTGGTGTTTCTGTCATTGTTTTGAATTTCGTTGTCAAAGGGTTCAAGAAGTGAAATTTATAGCCGACTCCATGCTGGGCAAATTGGCCAAGTGGCTGCGGGTGCTTGGCTATGACACCCACTATAAAAGCCATTACGGGCAAGGGGTGATTGATCAACTGGTGGAAGATGGACGGACGCTTCTGTCTCGTCAGGAGAAAATCGTAAACTCATATGATAATGCTGTGTTGCTCCAATCCCATGATACGGGGGGACAACTGGCGGAACTGAAAGAGAAGATCGGTTTTGCGCCGGATAGGTCGAAGCTGTTTAGCAGGTGTCTGCTCTGTAATGTGCTTCTGGAAGAGGCGGATATCAATGAGGCAAAGGAAAATGTGCCCGAATATGTTTTTTATGAAAATATGATGGGAATTCGGTTTTGCCCATCATGTTGCAGGTACTTCTGGCCCGGCAGTCACAGGGAGAGAATGGCGAAGAAGTTAAGGGAATGGGGGTTTGGTTAATACCCTTTTTCTATACACAATAAAGCCGGTTAAGAAACAAATACCCCTTTCCCAGAGGCGTTTCCCCTCCCGGCTTCAAGATGGCTGTGCTCAACAGGCTGGACCCTATTTTTTCTTTCTTGCAGCTTTTCTTCTTTTTGCAACAGGCCTTTTCTTTGCAACCGTTTTTTTCTTGGCTGCAGGCCTTTTTTTTGCGACCACCTTTTTTTTCTTCTTCTTGGGCTTTGCGGCCTTTTCTGCAGCCTTGGCCTTACTCAGCAAACCCTCCAATTTCTTGATCCTGGTCTTTGTCGCCGGTAAGTCCTTGTTGAGCCTTTTCAATGTTTTTTTCGCATTCCGTAATCTAAATTCAAGTTGTTTAACAGTCGCCATAGATTCTCCTTTCATTTATGGTTATCGGGAGCAAAAATATCATTAGTGTATTATAATAAACAAAAAATAAACAAAAGTCAAGAAAAATGTGTGTATTCAACCAAGGGTTAAGAAAAATCTGTGTTCAGGGGGTTTCATTATATCAACCAACCCCACCCTGTATAAATAAGGATGTTCCTTCCTAGGAAGGCGCACACGATCAGGAGGCTGATCTCAACCATCTCGGCGGCGGTTCCAAGGAGGTCGCCGGTAATCCCGCCGAATTGAATCCTGCAGCGGATCCTGAAGACGCGCGTCTCTAGAAAGGCTGCGCCCAGAAGGATAAGTGCCAGAGGGCCGAAAGGGGCACAGAGAAGGAGAGTTAAGATATGTGATACGATCCTTTGTTTCTTAGAAGCCTGATCAACAAATGGCTTCGCCGTCCCCTCTCCGTTCCGTGCATAGGGTAGGGTGCTCATCAGTTCTACCAACATATCTCTTGAAATTACGAATATGGCCAACAGCCAGATGGTAGATCCGGAGGCAAATAGCCTCTCAAATGCAATCCATTTGGCGAGTAAAGCCACGATCAGTACCAACCCCCCAAAGACCCCAAGGGAGCTATCCTTCATAATGGAAAGCCTCTTTTCCTTTCCCCGGAAACTTCCCATTGAATCAGCCCAATCTGCCAATCCATCCAAGTGCAGGCCTCTAGTAATCCACGCATCAGCCACAACCATAAGGAGTGCTATCATTTCCGGCCACCGGGGCAGGGGGAGGATGTCCCATGGGAGGCTTATCCCATATAGAATAAGCCCAAGGAGAAGGCCGACAATAGGGAACCAAGAGAGTGACGCAGAAAATGCTTCATCCTCTTTAAAAGGCCAGGGGATCAGAGTGAGGGTCTTGAGGGCGGTTCCAAAGCCCTTTATAGATGGAGCCTTCAACTCTATGCACCCGGTTCTATGCCCATCTCCTGGAAGGTGGCCATCTCGTTATATATGCTCAGAGAATCCTCAATGATCTGCATTGCCAATGCCGCTCCCGTCCCTTCACCAAGCCGGAGTCCCAGATCAAGAATGGGCCGTATTCCTTCCATGTCAAAGAAGGTCTTGTGCCCCTTTTCTGAAGATTGGTGGGAGAAGAAGAGATAGTCTTTCACCCTTGGGTTGAGGCGCATAGCCACCAGGGCTCCGGCGCTGGATATAAAGCCGTCAACCACAACGATCATGCGGTTGGCAGCACCCCCCAAACAAAGTCCACAGATGCCGGCAACCTCAAACCCTCCCACGGCTGCAAGGGCTGAAATCGGGTCACCCAAAGATTTCTTGTTCACTTCCAGCGCCTTTTTTATGACTCCCGCCTTTCTCTTCACCCCCTGGTCATCGAGGCCTGTGCCCTTGTCCGTGACATGAAAGACATCTGCAGGCAAAAGCGCGGCCAGGAGCGCTGAAGCAGATGTGGTATTGCCGATACCCATCTCGCCGGTCGCAAGCATAAAGGTCTCTTCTGAAGAGGCGTTGGCCGCCATTTCAATTCCCACATTTATGGCTTCTTGAGCCTCTTCCCTGGTCATTGCCGGACCTTCTGCGATGTTATTGGTTGCCCTTTTGATGTTTTTCTTTATTAGGCCCTCTGCGCTTTCAAGATCCTCTTTCATCCCGATATCAATAACCGAGACGCTGGCACCGGCGCGTCGTGCCAGTACATTTATCGCAGCCCCTCCACCCAAGAAATTTCTGACCATTAAACCGGTAACCTCCTGCGGGTAAGCGCTAACACCGTCTGATACTGCCCCGTGGTCCCCAACGAATACGAAGATCCTCTTTCCCTTGACGAGCGGTCTCTCACTCTCCATGATGGCGACCGCCCTTGCAGCGATTTTTTCGAGTTCCCCCAGACTGCCCTTGGGCTTTGTAAGGTTGTCCAACCGATCTTTGGCCTTCTCCATCCATACCTCTGAAAGGGGTTCAATTTGTTTCAGGGTTTGTTCCCACATATCTTGTCCTCCTATTCTCTATGTGCACTCTGTCATAGGCCACCCCACAAAAAAACCCCATCCAGGTCACAGATAGTGCCGGAACGAAAATCATCCAGTTTTCGTTCCGGCGCTAAATAGTTCTGACCCGGATGGGGATTTGGCGTTCCCATCCGCCATGACTGGCAGGTCTTCTGACTTACCCGACCCCAACTCGCCTTCCCATCCCTACTTTGGCGGGGCAGTGACTTTTTATCCGGTTCAGATTAACCGGGATTTTGCTGGGGACAACTACACCTTGATATCCAATTGATGTCGGGGTTACAGCACTGGCCATTGTGCGGCGGAATCTCACCGCCTTCCCTTTTCATCTGCCAAGGAGGCTGGCCTCCTGGCGGACACCAATCATGCTTTTCGAAAAAATAGTCCAGTCGACTGGTTTTGTCAATAGGACTTTGGGATTGCCAGCAAGAGGAGCAAAAAATTTTGCTCCTCGATATGATTTTGAAATTAATAAAATGTTGCAAGCTATTGAGTGGTTTGATAGACTGTTTATTAATATAGATTGTGAAAAATATCTTTAATGGAAAGGAGGTGAAATTATTGTACTGTGTGAGATATTAAAGATAACGTAAGAGGAATGGTAGAGGAAAGGAGGGACACCGATGGCTGGAAGCACATACAAAATTATTGAATTGGTGGGTACAAGTGATAAGTCATGGGAGGAGGCAGCCACCATCGCGGTGGAAACGGCTGGGGCAAGCCTGAAAGATCTGAGGATTGCGGAAGTGACCAAATTGGATATGACCCTGGAAAATGGCAAGGTCGCTTCCTATCGGGCAAGACTGAATGTTTCCTTCAAATACGTGAAAGACTAAACCAGTGGCCTTGAAGGCCTTGTTCAAACCGAAAAAGCGGAGTACAGGACTCTGGGCTCGAGGAAAATTAATAAGGGTATGTGAACAGTTGAATTTCGCTCGCCTGTTTCGTTGCCCAGTGCTCCGGTACTCCAACCCTCAAATAAAGAGCATACTGTAATCTCTCCGAATTTATCGAAACACTATCCTTGGTAACACTTTAGCCCTTTAAAACCAGGGCAATGAGGGTTCCGTTTTGAAGGGCGTAAAACTCGCCCGTAAGAGAGCGTAAAGCAATCACGTGCCGTGGGAGAAAACAGGGGGAAGTACTTCTGGAAAAGTCCTGGGTTTTTGGTGACGTCCCTGTCCGTGATTACTTAACGCTCTCTAACGGTTTCAGACAGGGTTACACCCTTCAAAACGGAACCCCCATTGCCCTATCTAAGTGCCAATTTTGAGAAGAGCTAAATTCATACTACCCTTGTTTCTTAAAGATGAGGAGTTGCCTTTGGATGTCTACGCCAGGCAGCTTGTAGGGAATGGATTTGTGGAGCAGGAGGCCCAGTTCCTTAATGACATCCGAACTTTCCTCGAGGGCCTTTTCAAACCGTTTTCCCTGAAAATTTACAATTATCCCCCCAGAACAAAGAAAGGGGGTGCACAAGGAAAGGCACCGGGGTAATGGCGAGACTGCCCGGGCCGTAATTATATGGTACCCATCGGGGTGGAGGTTTGTACCTTCATTTTCAACCCGCCCCCTTATCACCTCAATTCCAGTGAGCTTAGCGGCCCTGATCACCTGTCTCAGGAAGTTCGCCTTTCTTGAATTGGCCTCGATCAAGTGAACCTCGATCCCGGATTTGTTGATTTTTAGGGGTATTCCAGGGAAACCGGCCCCTGAGCCAATGTCCAGAAGTCTCCCCCTTTCCGGCAGGAAAGCGGATGGTAGTAAGGAATCTACCAAGAGTTCCCTAATTATTCCCTGCCTGGAAGAAAGGCCTGTGAGGTTCATTTTTTCATTCCACTCCCACAATTCGTCCAGATAGATGCCGAGAAGGTGAAGTTGATCCCCCGGCACAGAGATTCCCAATCCACTGGCACACTTTGAGAGGAGTTCCCTTTCTTGAAGGTTCAAAACTATAAAACCACCCTTCTCTTGATAATTTGTACGGCCTCTTGAGGGGTATCCACCACATTGAATATATCAAAGTCCGTTTCAGAGATCGTGTCTTCCTCCACCAGCGTGTTCTTGACCCAGTCAAGGAGTCCGCTCCAAAAGTTGGAACCCAGCAGTATAACGGGAAAGTACCTGATTCTTTTTGTTTGGATAAGGGTCAGGGCCTCGAAAAGTTCATCAAGGGTTCCAAACCCACCCGGCATAATAATGTAGGCCACTGCATATTTCACAAACATGACCTTTCTGATAAAGAAATATTTGAATTCAAGCCGGACATTGGCGTATTCATTGGGTTTTTGTTCGTTTGGGAGATGAATGTGAAGCCCCACTGATTTGCCTCCCACCTCAGCAGCCCCTCGATTGGCCGCCTCCATTACCCCGGGGCCTCCGCCTGAAATCACGTTAAAGCCGCTTTCGACCAGCAGCCGGGCAACCTCGACCGTCGTCTGGTAAGTTGGACTCTTTGGATTGACCCGCGATGAACCGAAGATACTCACAGCCGGGTAGACTTCTGGGAGGGTTTCAAAGCCCTCAACGAACTCTGCCATGATATGGAACATCCTCCACGAATCATTTAGGGTAAGATCGTCTACTAGATATTGTTTTTCATACATACTTCTATATCCTTTCTTTTGATTTAGGTGACGGGGTTAGGAAAAAAGCATTGATTTTTACACGTTTATTGTTTAGCTTTCGGGCAAAATGAGGTAAAATCATAAAGTTACAATTGAATGGTGTCAAGGGATAGGGGCTTGTTAAATCAGTTCGTGTCCATCCATAAATGGCTATTTTTCACAATCTCTGCGTCAGATTCGGATTTTAATCCTCGAAATACTTTAATGTATTCCTGTGGTTAAAATCCTCATCTTCCTTGACCTTGCAAAAACTATCTCATTTCTGGATGAACACCGGTTAGTGCGATGAAATTTAAGATTATTACCAAAGATAACTTTTTTCGAGATTGGAAATCCCAAGACAGACCATGGCAGGAAGATTATCTGGCCATGTATTCCAGTCTGTGGCCCGGCATTACCACGGATCCTGACCTGATGATGGTCCCGATTGATGACCATTTGGTCCATAGGGGTGATGGCGTGTTCGATGTCATGCGTTGTGTATCTGGAAAAATATACCAGATGGAGGGACATCTTGAACGCCTCAACCGGTCGGCCAGGGCTATTTCACTTGGTTTTACCCCCGGTCGCGAAGATATCAGAGCGGTAATCAAGCGCCTGGTCCTGGTTGGCGGCGAAAAGGACTGCCTGATCAGGGTTGTTATATCAAGGGGCCCAGGCAGCTTCAATGCAAACCCTTACGACTGCCCTTCAAGTCAGCTCTACATCAACGTGATCCGTTTCAGGAGTTTGCCGGATAAATATTACAAAGAAGGGGTGTCCGTTGTTACCAGTGAGACGCCCATAAAGAGATCCTTTTTCGCCACTATAAAGTCGTGTAACTATCTTCCCAATGTACTCATGAAGATGGAGGCTATTGATGCAGGCGCCAAGTATTCGTTGGTCCTTGATAAAGACGGCTTCCTTGCCGAGGGTTCTACGGAAAATGTTGGTGTGGTAACTGAGGATGGGGTTCTGGAATTTCCGGGGTTTGAAAGGACCTTGTCTGGTATAACCGCAAAACGCGTCTTTGAGTTGGCGGATGAGCTGGTAAAGAAAAAAAAAGTCAACCGCGTTAAGCATGCCAGGATAACCCTTGAAGAAGCATACCGTGCCAAGGAGGTGTTTCTCACCGGGACGTCCATAAACATCCTTCCCGTTGTCAGCTATGACGGTAGGATCATCGGCCATGGTGCCCCGGGTCTGGTGTATTCTGAACTGGCCTCGCTTTTACGGAAGGATATGACTGGGAATCAGGAGATACTCACCGAAATTGATTGGTAACCGGGTTCAAGTTTCCATGTGTCAGGTTCCAGGTGTCAGGTATGCTGTAAATGACACGTCGAGAGATCTAATGGCCAAGGTTAGAATGAATTTTCGATTAAAAAAATTTATCGAATAAGGCTTCAACAAGGAGGTCATGATGGAGCGTGTAGCGAGAGTCTCGGAGATCATAGGTGCTTCACCCACCAGTTTTGATGATGCCATCAAGGTCGGCTTTGAGAGGGCAAACCGCACATTAAGAGGAATTACAGGGCTGAGGATCCTTGAACAAAGGGTTTCCGTTGAAGATGGGGAGATAAAGGAATACCGTGTAAGGATGGAGATCATCTTCGTGCTTGAAGCCTAACGAGGACTTCTATCCCCAAACCTTGACCCCACGTCCCACAAGGTGATAGATATAAGGCACCCTGGCGGAGGAAGGGGAAGGCCGTTTGGGAGAGATTGGAGATAGGAAAGAGAGCCAATTCATGGAAGAGGAAAAGAAGGATGAGGGCGTCAAACGAGATGCCTACGAAGATTTCTTGACTGACGTGAGCAGCCAGTTTGCCAGAGGAGAACAAGAAAGGGAATTTATGGACAGCATTGGCCATGAATCCATCCAAGAGGATATTCAGGTCAATGTTGGCGAACGTGTGAGGGTGGTCAGGGAAAATCGCGGCCTAAGCCTTCAGGACATTTCCCAGAGGACCGATATCGATGTTTCCCTGTTGGGGCAGATTGAGGATGGCACGGTAGCCCCCCCCTTGGGCGTGGTGATAAAGTTGGCAAAGGCCTTAGAAATGAAAATGGGTTACTTTATCTCCGGGGAGGAGGATAGGCCCTTTACGATTGTTCGAAGGAATGATAGGAGGGTTGTGTCCCGATACGACTCTAAGAAGGGGAAGCATTATGGTTACGAATTTGAATCACTGGCTCCCCACAAAAAAGACAGGCATATGGAGCCGTTTCTAGTTACGCTTGAGCCCTCGGATACAGAGGAGGAAAGATCCACACACGATGGACAGGAATTTATTTATGTGCTGGCCGGGGAAATGGAGGTTCGTCTGGGAGAAGAGAACCATGTCCTCGAACCCGGAGATGCCATCTATTACGATTCAACGATTCCTCATTTGGTAAGATGTCACGGCCAGAAGGAGACAAAGATCCTGGCAGTCCTTTATGCAGAGAGGTGATATGCTGCTGAGCGTTCGAAAATTTTCCGGAATTGGAAAACGATTATTTTAGAATTTAGATAACGAAGTTTTGTGGTCCTGCTGATATGGGCGGGCCACAGTTTAGGTTTTTGAAGGAGGTAAGGAATAGCGATGATAGCGTTTGACATGGAGTGTTCCCAGGGGCATGTGTTTGAAGGGTGGTTCGACAACTCGGATGCCTTTGAAGAGCAGAACGCCAGTGGCCTGGTGAGTTGCCCCTATTGTGACGATCCCAATATCAGAAAAGTTATTTCGCCGGTGGCTGTAAAGAAATCGAGTCAAGACATCCAACCGGCTCCCGAGAGTGTCGACTACCAGAGACTTGCAAAGGAAGTCGTAGATTACATCACGAAGAACTCCGAGGATGTGGGGGCCCAGTTCGCAGCAGAGGCCCTCAAGATTCATTACGGGGTGGAGGAAAAACGAAACATCCGGGGATCAGCTACCCAAGAAGAGGAGAAGACCTTGAAAGAGGAAGGGGTGGAGTTTTTTAAGATCCCAATGCCAAAGATCGAAGAGGAGAAGAAGAATTAATATAGAGTTTCAGATAATGATTTTGGCAAGGCCAGAGGGAGGAATCCGAGTAAGTCGTGCATATTGGTACGTCGTCGAGGGTTCCGACTGATAACGCAGTCCAAAATCTTTATCTGGAAGGCTATAGATGGCATAAGACTCAAACCAACAAGGAACCGGGCTTGTGAATTGCCGGCAGGAAAGGAGGTAAAGGGAGTCATGAGTTCTGATAGTCACTTGAAAGACAAGGTTATTTTGGTGGTGGATGACGAACCCGATGTCCTGGAGACCGTGGAGGAAGAGCTGGACATGTGCCTCATGCACAAGGCGGCCGATTATGACACTGCGCTTCAGTATCTCCTGAGCTACACCTATGATATCGTGATCCTGGATATCATGGGGGTCAATGGGTTTGAACTCCTCAAGACTGCTGTATCAAGAGGGTTTCCAACGGTCATGCTCACGGCCCACGCCCTTTCACCGGAGTCTCTGAAGAAATCCATAAAGCTGGGTGCGGTTTCCTTCCTTCCCAAGGAGAAGATCTCGGAGCTTCGGTCATATCTTGAAGATGTGGTCCTGGGTGAGGGCAAGCCGGTCTGGACAAAGCTGTTTGACAAGCTGGGAGGGTATTTTGAAAAACGATTCGGCCCTGATTGGAAGGAAAGGGATAAATTTTTCCAGGAATTTGAGGACCAGCTAAAAAAGGAACTGGAAGATCAGTCCTGATCCGTGAGACCGGGTTTCCTCGGTCACCTTGCCATGGAATTCATGCAAAGGCATGCAAGGCCGTTCCTGGTTGAGTCCCATTCTTGTAAGGCCGCTTGCAGAACCTTAGAAGGGAGCGGCCTGACACTCTTTGGAGACAAGACGTGAGAAGAATGGCCGCAAGGTCTAACCAAAGGACTGGGTACCCTGCCGAACGGGTTCTTTAAGGAACCCCTGAATGGGGGGCCATGCTAGGGTCGCGTTGCTGAGCTTGGGGATTTATTGGAAGAGTACTATCTGGTACGTGGCTGGAATCCGGACGCGAGGCCCAGGGACCAGAAATTGAAAGAATTAAGTATTTGAGACCTTTGAAAATTGGGTGTTTTCAAAGGTCTCTATTCATGGAGGTCAGTGATGTTTAAACCCGAAGGCGTTTATGTAGCCATGCTCACGGCATTTTCCGGGGATGGGTCAATTAACGAAAAGGAGATGAGGCGAATTGTCGATTTTCTCGTCGAATCCGGTGTCCACGGTCTGTTCCCCGTCAGTACCGTTGGGGAATATATCCATATGAGCGAAGAGGAGAAGGTTCGGCTTATGGAGATCGTCGTGGATCAGAGCGGTGGGAAAGTTTGTGTAACCCCGGGGGTTGGAAGCACCGTCCCGGCTGACGCCATCAGGCTGGCCAGGAAAGCGGAAGAACTGGGCTGTGAAGGGGTGGTTGTTGCGCCGCCATATTTCTACCCCCTCTCCCAGGAGATGATCGAGAAGTATTTTGAGACCATTGCTGACGCAATCGAGGTGCCCATCATACTCTATAATATCCCGCTTTTTACTCAACCACTGGGTTATGATTTGGTCGAACGGCTCTCGAGACGAAAAAATATCGTAGCCATGAAGGAGAGCAGCGGGAGCATGGTCGATTTTCTCCATTTTATGGACAAGATCAGGCTTGTGGACGAGGACATGAGCTTTCTGACAGGAAGAGAGGAAACTCTCCTGCCCTGCCTCATGATGGGGGGGAAAGGGTGTATGACCGCCACCTCGGGTATTCTCCCGGAGATCATGGTGGGGATCTATAATGCCTGGCAGGAGGGAAATTATGCCGAGGCAAGAGACCTCCAGTTTTCAGTGCTTCTGGTGATCCGGGCAATGTTCACACTACCTTTCCCCCTTGGCTTCAAGGTGGCAATGGCGACAAGGGGGTTCGAAATGGGCCCTCCCAAACAGCCCCTGTCGGATGCTGAGCGGTCTAACTACAAAACCATGAAGGCGAGAATAGAAAAGACCATGATGCCTTTTCTGGAAAAAATGAACCGCAAACCAAGGGCGGTTCACAGCCCAGCAACCTAAGAAAAGGGGCCTGAAGGGGACATTTTCACCACTTACGATCCAATGGGGGGTTTTTGGGCAATGATGACGAAAAAGATCAGACAATTTAAAAAGAGATTCAAGGATGGATATGTTGTTGGGCCGTTTTCAAAGACATCCGACCCGGCATTTGTCGAAATTATGGGTCATGCCGGATGTGATTTTGTTATTCTTGATCTGGAACACGGGCCAAACAGTGTTCAGACGGTCCAGGGTCTTATCCGTGCGGCCCAGGTGGCCGACATATTCCCCATTGTGAGGGTCAAGGAGAAGCCCACTTCAACCATTGGAGAGGTCTTGGATATTGGCGCAGGGGGAATCCATGTCCCTCAAATCACAGATGCGAAAACCGCAGAAGATGTTATGCAGCAGGCAAAATTTGCACCGGACGGTATGAGAGGAGTCTGCAGGTTTGTAAGGGCCGCAGATTATTCCTCAAAGGATCGTTTTGAGTATTTCAGGGAGGCAAATGAAGCTGTCGTCGTGTTGGGACTGGAGGGAACAGAGGCCTTGGAAAATGTGGATGAGATCATGGCGGTTGAGGGCATTGACATCATTTTTGTCGGACCCTACGATCTATCACAGTCACTGGGCATCACAGGACAGATAGATGATCCTCTTGTGGCGGAGGAGATGAAAAAGATTATTGATAAAGGGGTGCGAAAAGGGATTGCGGTGGGGACCTTTGTTGAAACAACTGAAAGCGCCATAAAGTGGAGAGACCTCGGGGTGAAGTATCTTTGCTATTCCGTCGATGTGGGGGTCTTCCATGATGTCTTTCGAGAAATCGTCCATCAAATAAGATCGGCAGGCTAGGAGGGAAGAATGCAGAGGTTTATTACTTTCGGAGAGATCATGCTGCGCCTAAAGGCTCCGGGGACTGAAAGACTCCTCCAGAGCCCTTGCCTGGAGGCCACATTTGGAGGGGGAGAGGCAAACGTAGCCGTGGGGCTTGCCCGTTTAGGGCTGGATGTCGCTTATGTGTCCGTTATCCCTGAAAACGCCGTGGGTGCGGCCTGTATCGGCGAACTCAGAAGACATGGCGTTGATACGTCCCTGATACGCAGGAGCGGGGAAAGGCTGGGTATCTATTTTCTGGAACCGGGCGCAAACCAGAGGCCTTCAACGGTGCTGTACGACAGGTCCCACTCGGCCATTGCCGACGGCTCCCCAGGAGATATGGATTGGGCCAGTGTTTTTGAGGGAACAACATGGTTTCATATAACCGGTATCACCCCGGCCCTTTCACAATCGGCCGCTGATCTCTCCCTGGAAGCAGTGAAACAGGCGAGGAAAAGCGGCGTGATTGTCTCTTGTGACCTCAATTTCAGAAAAAAGCTTTGGAAGTACGGAAAGACTGCACCGGAGGTCATGGGAGATCTCGTGCAGTATGTTGATGTGGCGGTCGGAAACGAGGAAGACTGCCAGAAATCTCTGGGAATAGAAGTCGCGGTGGAGGTGGAATCCGGAAGGCTTGAGGTAGAAAAATACAGGGAGCTTACAGGGAAGGTCTTAGATCGATTTCCAAACCTCAAAAGAATCGCTATCACCATGCGAGAGAGCTATTCTGCGGACCACAATGGCTGGTCCGCGGTTTTGAATAACCGCAGTGAATTCCTCCTCTCAAGAAAATACGATATTCGAGATATTGTTGACCGCGTGGGTACAGGGGACTCTTTTGCAGCAGGCCTTATTTACGGGGTCAATAATCTCGAAAGCGACCAGGACGCATTGGAGTTCGCGGTGGCGGCTTCCTGCTTGAAACACTCCATCCCGGGCGATCTCCCCCTTATCTCCCGAGATGAGGTAGAGAGGCTCGTCAGGGGTTCAGGGTCAGGAAGGGTTCAAAGGTAGTATTTGGCGTGGGTGGCCTTTGGCCCTGATGGATTGAATTGGAATGTATTAAGAAAAGAGCCCCCTTAAAGCAAGGGGGCTCCAAAAGGCATCTCTTATTTATGTCCAAAAACCCGGTCCTCGGGGCCGGGGCAGAGAAAATGGCTCTGCCGCTATTTTTGTTTAGCACGGAGTGATGGCGTGGTGGAGTATTGGAGTGTTGGAAAAAAAGATCTTCCAGGATGTTCTGCACGTGAGGGTCAAGAGAGAAATCTCTTAAGCAGTTTTTTGGATTTCAAAGATTGTTCTTTCAATTCCAGCCCATTACTCCAATACTCCCGGAATCTGACAGTCGGCTTTTGGGCCTCTTCAAGGGCGCAAATCAAAGCCACGTCCTCTGAGCGTGGATTCTTTACTTTCGGGAAACCTTTGTAATCAGATAAACAGCTGCATCTTGCTATCAATGGCCTCGTCCAGGAATGTTGCCACGCCTGCATAGTCCAGCCCTGGATAGTCGATCATTTCTTCCCTCTTAAAGCCCATGAGGTCCATGGACATTTCGCATATATAGATCTTTACACCCATTTCCCCGGCCAATTCGAGCATTTCCTCCATGGAGGCCACATTCTTCTTTTTCATAAGCGATTTCATCATGGCAGTACCCATGCCGCCCATATTCATCTTGGAAAGCTTCAAATCGCCCGTACCCGTGGGTAGCATGGTTCCAAACATCTTACCCATCATGTCCTTACCACCCACTTTCTTGCCTTTGTCCCTGAGGAGCGTCGTGCCCCAGAATGTGAAGAACATCACCACGTCCAGCCCCATTGCCACGGCTCCTGTGGCAATGATCAACGATGCCAACGCCTTATCCAGATCGCCACTGAACACGATCATGGAGAGTTTGTTCTCTTGTGTTTTCTTTTGAAGCGCCTCCAACTGGGTCTTTACCTCGGCGAATTGGGCCTCAAGTTCCTTCAGCTTGGAAATATGCCCGTCAAATTGATCAAGTTCTTCTTTTGTTATAGCATTTCCTTTCATAAGAACCTCCTTATTGATTGGTGAGTTTGTTGATATAGTGAACGTTTAAAATCCCGAACATGTCCTTTTTTTGGTCATTTTTGGGCGTCAGAACCCCCCTTGATTTCATACCATTTGTTCTTTGACTGCTTCCATGGCGGTCCTTAGTAATTCCAGGTGGGAAAGCACGTTTTTTCTCTCCTCATTATTCATCTCCAAAAGGAGTCTACCGTGGATCTTCCTTTGATGGTCCTTAAGCTGTTCCGCCTTTTTCTTTCCTTTGGGGGTCAGGCTGATCAGCTTTATGCGGGCGTCTTTTGGGTCAACAATCCGCTCTGCAAATCGTTTTTCAATCAGGCGATCCAGGATTGTGGTGACCCGGCTTTTGGCCACATCCAGCTTTTCCGCAATCCCTTTGACGGTCAGGTATCTCTCACCAAGAAACAGCATCAGGCATTTCAACTCTGAATAGGGAAGCCCGAATTTCCGTGACTCATAGAGCTTTCTGTCGTCGCAACACTGGACTATCTCCGCGATAATATCCCTCAGCCTCATGGTCTGATAATTCAACATTTCGCCGTTGATTTCATTATGATCGTTCATAGTATGAACAAATTACACCCGAAAAGGAGATGTGTCAAGAGATTTTTTTAAAAAATTCGCGATACCTGATTTAACTATCAGATTTTGTGGGTGTATTTTTTTAAAGAAAATGCACCGAAAGGATGCTTGAAAGGAGATAGGGTTAACGATCTTACCTTCCAGCATTCTTGAGGGTGGGGTTAGAGGCCCGTCGATTGTGTTGAGGGCAGTCAAATCTCCTAGAGATTTTTTCGCTCGAGGGCCAGCAGGATGTCCTTGGTGTCTAATCCCCCTCCGAATCCGGTCAGGCTCCCGTCACTGCCGATTACCCGGTGACACGGGACCACGATGGCCAATGGGTTTCGTCCGTTTGCTCCGCCTACCGCGCGGGAGGCCTTTGGATTGCCGATCCTCCTGGCCAATTCACCATAAGAGATGGTCTGTGCATAGGGGATCTCCCGCAAAGCCCTCCACACACGCAGTTGAAAGGGAGTGCCCTCGGGGGCCAGTTTGAGATGGAACTCCTTCAGTTCACCTTCAAAATAGGCATCAACCTGTTCCATAACTTCACGCAGGGGCTCTCTTTTCTCTTCCCATCCCGGGTGAGGTCCCTGGTTTCTCTTGCTTTTTGGGAACCTGATCAATTTAAGACCGTCCGTGTCACCGGCAAGCAGTAATTCACCCACGGGGCTTTCCATATAACAGTAATGCATCATCTTAATCTCCTCCATCCTCGATTTGGACATCCCGCCAAGGGCATAAGGCATCAAAAAATCGATCTTAGTTCGCTTCGCTCACAATTGGAATAACGGAATAGTGGAAAGTTGGCCTCCGGCTCGTAAAGCCTACGGCTCGGAGAGAATAATGGGTTTAATTGAAAGATCATACATAGACAATTCCATTTGATTTCATCGAAATTATATGCTCTTTCCAAAGACAATAATTACGAAATGAACATTTTGTGATTATCGTCAAAGAATGCAGATTTTTACCCTGTTAAATTATTCTCTTTTGCCTTAACGATTTAAATATCACAACTCGATTAGTTTCAAAAATCCAGACAATATTTATGGACCATTTAACAGGGCAGGCAATATTTGGGGTTTGTCTTCTTTATACCCAGCCTTCCGTTATTCCAACATTCCGTCATTCCATGAGGTTGACCTCAAAAACAGCCACCTAAAACCTTTGATTTCAATGGGTTGTGGAATTTCCCAGACGTTATTTAGCCCGGGGACGCTAAAGCATTGATCCTCATTTCTTGTATCTCAGGCAACGGTTCTTGCGGCTTTCATGATCAAGTCAAGCAAATCAAACACCCGGGCAACATAGTGATCCCTGATCTTGAATTTCGAATTGCCCAACCCCCTCAGTTCCCTGTCGAGCGAATCAATCAATCGGTTTAGCCTCTTTT
>JADHXI010000180.1 GCA_016783065.1 Desulfobacteraceae bacterium
TCCATCTTTGCGCATGAAACTCGTAGAAGATACTCAAGACTGGTGGTTTTTGCCCAAGTGTAAAATTCTCTATTGCTGCAAGGATGACAAACCCTTTCAATAGCTCTTAGTGTAAGTGACCCACCAACTGTTAGCCCATTACGGAGCTGTTTTCCATTTTTTTATTTTTGGGTACGTATTTATTAATAATATCAATGACTTCGATATCATCTGCTACCTGTAACAAGGCAGCAACCGCACCGTGTGAGAAAGATTTGCATTTAATATTTTTACAGATACCTCCCTGTAGACGTTTAAGAATATCATCGGCTTTTCCCAAGTAGAGTAAAGGAATTGGTCGTGGTTTGCCGTTAACTCTTCTCGATTCAACAATGTACCAGTATTTATATCCGCCAGAAATCCGCTGTTGCAGTGAAGCCATTGTTGTATACACTTCCATCTCAAAGTTATCTTAATGCCCGCCATATAGCCCATTGGAGCCCTTTTGTCAAGTCTTTTTTTTGTTGTATACATTTTTGATGCATAATAGAATATCATTAAACCATTAAATATCAGTCACTTACGGTTAAATTATTTTTGGATTTTATGTTGATCGTAATAAACTTAGGCTAGCTCATTCAGAAACACTCCCAGGGCACTGATGTTCTTTTCCGTGGCTGTCATACCAGAGCCACCATCGGCACCCGGAAGATAACCGACGCACCTGATTCCGCCAGCCAGCGAGCGTTGTCCAGTATCCGATCGTTGCTGGCGCCGGTCAGCATCAGGTGCTCGTCGGGGGCAATAACTTTTAGATCGAAGTATATATAGTCGAGAAAAGGCAAGAGGGCCGCAAGTTTCTTATGTGTTGTGAATCCATTCGTTTCAATGGCCGTGTTGAGTCCAGCTTCCTTACAGGCCCTCAGAAACGCCAGCATGAACTCAAACTGCATCGTAGGCTCACCACCGGAAATCGTGACACCACCTCCAGACTCCTCGTAGAAGGCGGCGTCACGTTGCACTTCAGAAACCAGATCGGCAACACTATAGGATCGGCCAATAGTGAATAGTGCCTCGGTGGGACAAACCTCAACGCAGGTGCCGCAGTCATTGCAACGCGAACGATCTATGCGGTATGCATCTCCGGGGATGATCGCATCAAGGGGGCAGACATCCAGACAGGCGCGGCAATCCATGCACTTTTCTGCGCGGAAAGCGATTTCCCGCTCAGCGCTGAGTGACTTTGGATTCTGACACCATCGGCATCGCAACGGGCAGCCTTTCATAAACACGGTGGTGCGGATGCCGGGGCCGTCGTCGAGCGAGAAATGCTGAATGTCAAACACCCAACCCTTTAGATCGCCTTCAGAGGAGCTGTTCCCCATCTTGATCATCCTGACTGAACTATCCGCACGCGCTCATTTCGGTGCGCCGGATGATCTCTTCTTGCGTGCTGGACGCCAAATCAACAAAACGCGCGCTATAACCCGTTATTCGAACGATGAGGTCTTCGTATTTTTCCGGACGTAGCTGGGCATCTCGCAATGTCTCTGCATCAGCCACGGTGATCTGCAGGTGGGGCCCACCCAGCTTAAAATAAGCTTTCAATGTGGCGCCAAATTGTTCCACATGCTCTTGGGTTCGGAAAAGAGTTGGGTTGAAGCGCATATTGAAGGAAGTACCGCAAGGTACATTCCGGTGGTCTATGGTTGCGGGCCGTAGGTCCCTTACGGTCCATCCCAGAGGTGGGACCGACGCCAGGGCTCAGCATCTCTCCCGCCTGGCGGCCGTCTGCTGAGGCCGCAACTATTGCTCCTAAAGCGATGTGAAAGGTTTCTGAATGCAGCCCCAGGCCATAAGAACCACCCCGATAGGTACGATGCTCACTGAAAGTTTCGGCCAGCCAATCGACGATCTCTTTGGCAATCTCATCCGTTTTTGGGTCGCCGTTCCCGAACTTTGGCGTGCGGTTTAGGAGCATCTGGCGTTGAGGTTCGTAGCCTTCAAAATCGGCTTTGATCCATTTTACAATTTCTCCCAGCGAGTGAGTCCTCTTTTCAAAAACGACTTCCCGTATTGCAGCCAAAGAGTCCACCGTCGTGCCGAGGCCCACCAAGGTCATACCGGTGAAATTATAGCGCGCCCCTCCGGCTTTTATGTCCTTGCCATTTTCCAGAGTCCCGTCGATAACGGCCGAAAGTATCGGGTTGGGAAGCAAGCGATGGTGGGTTTCGCCGACTTGGTACATTCCCTCTATCATGCTCTCCGTCCCGGAACGAAGCTGCTCCTTGAATCTTCCCCAGAATTCCTTATAGGAATCATATTGGGGTACAGGCAGGTCTTGTTCATCACCGGTATAGGAGAGCATAGGCTTACCACCATTCAAGAACATCTCCAGGAGCTTTGGTCCATTCAGATGGGCCGAGCAGTTCGGGCCATAGGTGCTGGCCGGGGTCTGCTGCACGCAACCACCAACTATGTAGTCCCGCCCCACCTCAATGGGAAAACCTCGACGCGTGAAGCCTTCGATTATGGGCTCGTCGTTGAAGACCTCTATAACATTCCCCCCATTTGTCATTAATTCTATTACGCGTTTTGCAAAGGGCACAGGTGAATCCGGATGCAACCGAACCGCAATGTTGGGTCGAATCAGCCTCAGGTTGTCGGTGGCATCCAAGATCAAAAAACCGACCTCGTTGTTGGCATCATTGCCGGCTCCGTCCACGCCACCCACGGTCAGAGTGGGTCGCATGGTGTTGCCGTCCTGAACCTGTGTGGTCCCCTTTTCGCCCAGGAAGGTCAACTGGTTGAACTTGATGAATAGTTCCTCGATCAGTTCCAGCGCTTCATGGCGGGTTATCTTTCCTTCCTCAATGTCGTGCAGGTAGTAGGGATAAAGAATTTGATCAAGCCGTCCCATGGGAACTTCCTGTGCGGCGCCCACGTTCATCAGGGCCAAGTAAGTGAACCAAAACCCTTGTACGGCCTCGCGGAAAGTGCGTGCCGGGCGGGCGGGCACCCTCGAAGTAATTTCAGAGATATAGCGCAATTCTTGCGCCCTAACTTCAGAGGCGGCACTGCAGGCCAAGTCGAGGGCCAGTTGTGAGTATCTGCCCGCAAATTCTGTTACCGCCTCGGCAGACAAGATTATTGTTTGGTAAAAACTGCGCTTTTCCTCTACGTCATGGTCGGTTTCAGGCAGACCGGCTCGGGCGGCTTCAGCCTGCTGGATGATCCCCGAGAAGCCCTCCTCGAGAACTTTGCGATAGTTGATGTGGGCCAGGTGGGCGGCTCCGCCGAAGTCCTGTGTAATTACATATACAGCATTTCGTCTGTTGAATAACGTCTCCTGGCTCTGCCGGGAGAGCATATCATCCAGGGCACTGTTCTTATCCCAATATGGTAATATCTCTTGGCGCAGCTGCTGTTTCTCCTCCTCCGAGACTAAGAAAGGCATCTGTTCGCGCTCGCCAAAGTCATCAAGTTCTTTAATCAAGAATTCGCTTTTCACTTCGGGACACAGAACGGCACCCTTGAATTTTTCGGTCAGTGCCCCAACGATTCGCTCCTCATCCCCGATGGTTATGGGGAGGCGACGAAAGGTTTCCTTGAGCCCCAAAGCAAGTTGTATGCCCCGCGGTTGATCCGGGTTTGCCTTGATGATGTCGGTTACGGCCAGGGCGCGCACCAGGCTGATCTCTTGCGGTGTGCGGACCACTCGTTTGCGTAAACCTTGAAGCCTGGGTGATAAAGTCTCGGTTTCATTTTCGCTTATTGTTTTGGTTGCGGTTGCTATCGCCATTTAGTTGCCTCCTTCATGATTAGGATGGTTTTACGGCTTCAATGTAAGCGGAAACGACGTAATCTAATGCCTGATGGCTCTTGGCGGGATCCCATTGTCTAATTAGCTCGCGGCTATTATCTTTGGGTGTGATCTTTATATCGCTGAATCCTGCCTCTTTCAGCATCCCCTCGGTGTTCTCGATCGTGGCAGCCCCACCAACACAGGCGCCAATTAAGGCCAAATCATTGCGGATCTCCTTCGGGAGTGGGGCTGTGGCCAAGACGTCGGAGACAGATAACCGACCCCCGGCCTTCAGGGCTCGATATGCCTCCCGGTATACACCCAGCTTATCAGGAGAAAGATTGATTACGCAATTAGACATGATAACATCAGCGCTACTGTCGGCCAAGGGCAGGTGTTCTATCTCTCCCAGGCGAAACTCGACATTGCTTGTCTCTGCTTTTTCGGCATTCCTTCTGGCCTTGCTTACCATTTCAGGTGTCATGTCCACGCCGATCACACGACCGGTCTCTTCAACCTGATTTGCCGCAAGGAAGCAGTCAAACCCGCCGCCGCTGCCAAGGTCAACCACGGTCTGGCCTGGTTTGAGCGAAGCAAGGGCCACGGGATTGCCACAGCCAAGCCCCATGTTTGCACCTTGGGGGACGCTTTTCAGGTCTTCCTCTGAGTACCCCATGGTGGTGGACATTTGTTTCACTGAAAAGTCCGGGTCGCCACAGCGGCAGGAGGACGCAGCGTCTGGCCCGTCGGAGATATCCGTCGGGCCGCAGCATGTGGTACTCGGGTCAGCCCCGGAAGCATTAGTTCGGCTTATTGCCACCTTCCCATAGGTGTCACGAACACTCTCTCTTATTTGTTTTTTTTCTACTGTTTCCATTTCTACCTCCATTCTTGTGTTGTACTCTCGTTACTATTCGACAACTATCGAACACTTTAGTCAAAAAAACAGGCTGCCACCTAAGGGCTTACGCAAAAAAGCCCTGGAGGGCTGCTATGGTCTCCGAGTCGACGGAACACTCGATCTTCTGCCCGTTTCTTTCCATACGGATGAGACCGGCCCTACGAAGTTCCTTGATATGATGTGAAATAGTGGATGGAACTATATTCAGATCTTGGCCAAGTTCACCGACACAGGCGCATCCTTCGGGCTCCACATTCTCCTTGATGGTGGTAAGGGTCCCAGGTTGGCAACATGAAATCAGGCGCAGAAATATCTTGAGCCGGTTTGGGTTTGACAAGGCCTTAAAGATCTCGGAGAATTTTTCAAGATTTTCAAATTGATACTTCGACATATTTCGAATAATAGCAACTGCTCTATGCTTTGTCAAGACCTTTTTTTCAGTATTCCCAACAGTCCCAAATTAAATCCTGTATCGAACAAGAGAACCATAACATGCAGGGAAGAGGGCGCTCCTGAGGAAGTTGATTTCCAGCAATATTTCAGTAAACACAGTCAGTTGACAGGTTAAAGCCTTCCAGGGTAAAGGGGCGAAATAGTCCAGCAAGGGCCAAAACTGCCCCCATGTGGACAGAAATAATATAGAATGTCCCCTTATCCGCCAAGACATCAGGGCATGATAGGAGCGGCCAATCTACTTGACCTTCGATCCTTTCTATGGTGTTAAATATGACGGCTTCCTGCCTTACACGAAAGGCAGCCTTTCTATATGACAACAATGTTAAAATAAGGAGGATCCGCGATGTTGGTAATGGACTGGATGAGCAAGACGGTTATCACTGTTGATGCAAATGATTCAATGCACGAGGCCATGAAACTATTGAAACAACATAACATCGGCATGCTCCCTGTCATGAAAAGGGGTGAACTCGTGGGAATCGTGACGGATCGTGACCTCAAGCAGGCATCCGCTTCCGATGCAACCACTTTGGAAGTACACGAACTGCTCTTTCTCGTCTCAAAGATCAAGATCAAGGACATCATGACCGATGATCCTCTCACTGTGCCCTTCGACTACACGGTTGAGGAAACCGCCCAACTACTCCTGAAGAACAACATATCCGGGGTACCCGTTCTTGACCACGAAGGGGAAACTGTTGGGGTCATAACCAAGACCGACCTGTTCAGGGTCTTGATTTCCCTGACCGGCGTGGGAAAGAGAGGGATCCAGTTTGCCTTTCAGCTCGAAGACAGACCCGGGTCCATTAAAGAAATCGCCGATATTATCCGGAAGCGTGGCGCCCGGATGGTAAGCATCTTGACCGCCTATAAAGGGGTGCCGAAGGGCCTCCGCAGGGTCTATATCCGCATTTACGGCCTTGACCGGGTCAAACTTCCCCAGCTCGAAGAGGAATTCATGAAAAAGGCCACCCTGCTTTACATGGTGGACCACCGGGAAAATGTGAGGAAGATTTATTAGAGAGAGTCAGGGAAGAGCTTTGCCTCTTACCAAAGGTACTTGGCCGTATTATAAATGAGCCTGTGGTACTCGATAATCACCTCATTGACATATTTTCCCGTCTTCCACCAGGTGTCGGCCTTAAAATTGGAATAGCGGGAAGGGATCATGATGATTTTCACGTCGCCTTTTCTAAAGACATGCTTGAAGATCAACCAGGTGGATCTGGCCTGGGTCGGGGATGTTACGATGATAAGGGAATGGTAGTCCTTTGCCTCTGCCAGATCCCTGACCAGTTGTGCCTCCTTCAGGGCAGACCCGATGGGAAGGTCGCTGGTTATGCAGGCAGACCGTGGGACCCCAAGGCCCCGGAGTATCATTATCAAAAGTTCGCTCTTCTCCGGGTAGTGGACCCCCCTCGCCCTCAGGACCTCATTTCCATCCGGTGGCTCCTCCCTGGGGATGAAAATCTCTGGGGCAAACCCCCTCTTATAGACCTCGGCGGCCGCAAGACCTAGTTCAACAGGTTTTCCCTCCATGCAAACGATAAGATCGGCCTTTTCGAGGGGTTGTTGAACAATCAGATATTCCCCCAAATGCGTCAGGATCGGGACACGGAAATAGGATAGGAGCATGTAGGCAATCACCAGGATGAAGAAGATCCACTTTACCATGCTCGGCCCCCGGGATTTCTTGCCCCCCGGCTCAATTGGCCTGCTATCCGTATACTGCCCCTCCTGTGCCCCTCCTTCGATCTGACTATCTTGGTCTTCTTCCGAAAAACCCAGGTCCCCGATCCAACTGGAAAGGCCCCTGGACCCCTCCCCATCCTTTGGGTTCATTCTTAACCCCGACCAGATCTTGCCTTTCATGACATACCCCTGAAACAATCCTCTAATCCAGTGTACTCAAAAATATTCCTTGCCCATGCCCCTGCATACCTCTATTTTCTTTCTGTTATTCAATAGACCATCGTCAATAGTCAATCTTCAATCTTTTAGTATGATCTCATCCAGTGGTCGCTTTGGTACGTGGTGTATGCCTTCACTGTCGCGCCAGTACTTTATATTTCCGTCAGTCCCCACCGTCTCGATGATTACCGTCTCTTTTGGCTTTCCAAGGGCCACAACAAGCAGTATCTCATAGCGTGAGGATAAATTCAGGTCATTTCTGAGTGCCTGTTTCTGAATTGAACCAATCATACACCCGCCCAACCCCCTTTCTGTAGCGCCAAGAAGAATCGTCTGGGCCGCGATACCATGATCCGTACCGGCAGTCTTGCTGATCTCGGTATCTCCCAGTATTATTATATAGGCTGAAGGTCTTTCTCCTTCCTCTGGACCGGGCCAGTCTTTGAGGTAAGCAGCCCAAGCAAGATGTTGAAAAATCATGGCATTTCTCGTAGGGTCACAGGAAAGCACATATTTCAATGGCTGCAGATTGGCTCCAGAGGGAGAGAGCCTCGCAAGATCCACAAGCTCTTTGAGGGTTTCACGTTCTATTGGGGTTCCTTGGTGAAACCTCCTGTAGCTTCTACTCTTTGTTACCAGACCGCGCATCATTTCTTGACCTCCCTCTACGCCATTGTCACCGGCCAGACCCA
>JADHXI010000181.1 GCA_016783065.1 Desulfobacteraceae bacterium
CCATTCCCATCGGACTGACGGGCATCTTAATGCCCATTCTGGCCTACTTTCTCCACCTTCTTCCCACCAACATGATCGGCCAAACCTTTGCCGGCGATGCCCCCATGTTTCTCTTGGGTGTGCTTGCCATGGGGGTTGCCGTAGTGGATGTGGGTCTGCACAAACGTCTGGCCAGTTGGCTTCTGGGGTGGACCAGGGGATTTCTCGTCCCGGTCTTTGTTTTGTGTATCAGTATGTCGGTGGTGGGTTCTTTTATCTCGGCCCATGCCATGTGCGCCTTTATGACCCCGGTTATGGCAGCGGTCTATTTCGGGGCGGTATCGGCCAACAGCAAGGGGGGCAAGATAGAACACGATCCTGCCCTGGCAAAGTTTCTGATGTTTGCCCTCTGTTTTTCCCTGAATGTGGGCGGGGTGGGATCGCCTGCAGCCGGAGGTCGTAACGTGATTATGATGGGCTTCTGGAGCGAGTACAAGGTTCCCATGGATTTTTTCACCTGGATGAAATACGGCATGCCCATTGTGCCGCTTCTGGGGATCATTGTTGCCCTTTACATGCTTGCCCTTTTTAAGAGGAACATCAAGACCAGGGATCTTACGCCAGGGCTGGCAGCCATAAAGGACGAGACCAAAAGGATGGGGAAAATGAGCTATCCAGAGTACGTCACCTTTGGAATGCTGATCCTCATTCTCATCTTGTGGATCGTGGGAGGTGAGGAAATGGGGTTGGGGGGGCCGGCGCTTCTGGCCCTCCTGATCCCGGTCTTATTCAAGACCACGGATTGGAAAAAGATTCTGGGGGGAATCTCCTGGGATGCATGGTTCATGTACTGCGGGGCCCTGACCTTAGGCGCCCTTCTCAAGGAAAGTGGCGCTGCCATGTGGTTAGCCCAGAGTTTTTTGAAAATCCTATCACATGTGGATATGAATCAGGGCTATGGTTTATGGGTCGGACTATCCGGTCTTTCCGGGCTGATGACCAATTTTATGTCCGATGCCGGTACGACAGCCCTCTTGGGTCCGATCGTGATTCCGATGGGGATTATGACCGGGGTTCAAGGGGAACCCTGGGCCGTGGGGCTGGGCGTTGCCTTTGCCACCTCTTTTGCCCATTTCCTGATCGTGGGCACGCCCAACAACGCCATTGTTTACGGATTGGGAACCTACCCGGATTCGGGTGAGAAGATGATTCATCCCATGGACTTCATAAAATATGGCTTTGTTCTCTTTCTCCTTTCCATGGCCGTGATCTGGGTCGTTGAATTTTTAGTGGTTTACAAGATCGTCGGGTTTCCCGAGGGGATTCTTGAGACAGCCAGGAGTGTCATGGACGCCGGCATGAAGTAGATATGGTTTTTAGGATGAAGTTCTTGGATTAACCGGACATAAGATCTTCTTCGAGTTTCGAGCAAGTATTAAAGGAGGGAAATGGCAATGATGAAACCACTGGTCTTATTAGTAGATGATGAAGTTCCCTTTGTGGAGACCATGACCAAGCGTTTGGAAAAAAGGGATCTTATTGTAAATACGGCCTCTAGCGGACAGGAAGCGCTGGAGGTTTTGGACAAGAGCCGGAACACCGATGTGGTTATCTTAGATGTAAAAATGCCGGGCATGGACGGGATTGAGACCTTGGGGAAAATCAAGAAATCTTTTCCCCTTACTGAAGTGGTCATGCTTACGGGTCATGCCACCGTGGAGTCTGCAATTGAAGGGATGAAGAACGGGGCTTATGATTATCTGATGAAACCGTGCGACATCGAACAACTGATGCTGAAGGTACAGGAGGCTACTCAAAAGAAGCGAAACCACGAAGAGAAGATCAGGGAAGCCAAAGTGAGGGAGGCCATGTCAAGACACGGCCTTGCGTAGCTGACCGTTAACCCCGATAGCGCCGTGAAATTGTACGGCTGTAGGTTTTCAGCGGAGAATTGTTGCCCAATACCTGTGGGCAACGATATCGTCGTGTTTATGACATGTCACTGCGTCATGCAACTATTTACGTCTAATGGAACCCGGCATGAATCAGGATAAGGATACGCATAACGGATACTACTACTCCCTGACCAGGAATATGCTCCTGGTCATCATCCTCGTTGCAATCACGCCCATGATTGTGGTCAGCAGCATCATTCTCTACCAGTTCGATATCTCCTACCACGAAAAAGTCCAGGCCCATCTGGAAGAGCTGGTTCTCAAACATAAGCAGCAAATTGATAGCTTTTTGAGACAGAGGCTGGGCGATATCCGTCTGTTGACCTCTACTTTTTCTCTTGAGGAACTGAGAAACGAATCCTTCTTGCGCGACAGACTCGAGTTGCTCCAACAGATATACGGCCCGGTGTTTGTTGATCTGGGCATCATCAATTCCCGGGGCATCCAGGTGGCCTACGCAGGGCCGTTCAAACTGGGCCAGGCGCACTATTCCGATGCCAAATGGTTTCAGATGGCCATGAAAAGCGACTATTATAAGAGCGATGTGTTTTTGGGGCTCAGGGGTCTTCCCCACTTCATTATAGCCGTGAAGGAGAACTGCTGCGGAGAGGAATGGATATTCAGGGCCACCATCGACTTTGTGGCCTTTAATAACCTTGTTGAAAATATCCGCATTGGTGAAACCGGCTTTGCCTTTATCCTGAACAGGAAAGGCGAATTCCAGACCAAACCCCTTTTTGATCTGATTCCCAACAAAGAACCATATACCGATTTTCTCGGCGACAGCGACAAGTTCAAGGGGGGCGTACGCATTATCGAGAGGGATGATGAGTCCGGTAACAGGGTTATATATGTTGGGGCACTGCTAAAACATGGGGAGTGGCTCTTGGTTTACCAGCAGAAGGCCTCTGATGCCTTTTCGGATTTGCGAAGAACGCTGAGGGTGACCATTGCCATTGTGGTGTTGGCCGGTATTTGCATTGTGGTGATTGCTTTTATCATCTCAAGAAGGATGGTCAATCGTGTTGCCGAGGCTGATCGAGAAAAAGAGATGATTACCGAGCAGGTTGTCGAGACAGGTAAATTGGCCTCGGTCGGTGAGTTGGCGTCAGGCATTGCCCATGAGATCAACAATCCGGTTGCCATTATGGTGGAAGAGGCTGGCTGGATAGAGGATCTGTTGGAAGAGGAGGAATTCCGGGAAGGGAAAAATTTAGATGAATTCAAGCGGGCATTAGAGCAGATTCGAACCCAGGGAAGACGTTGCAAAGAAATAACCCACAAACTGCTCAGTTTTGCAAGAAAAACCGATTCCCGGATCCAAAATGTCCAACTGAATGATCTTGTCGAGGAATTGATCGCGCTCTCTGCACAGAGGGCAAAATTCGCCAATGTGGATATTAATGTGAATCTTCAGGAGAATCTGCCCATCTTACATGTGTCCCAGACCGAATTGCAGCAGATCTTGCTCAACCTGATCAACAATGCCCTCGATGCCATGGAAAAAACAGGGGGGAACTTAGCCATATCGACTCACTTGGAGGAAGGTCATATTATTGTAGGCGTCGCTGATAATGGGCCGGGAATTCCAGAGTCCAATATCGCCAGGATATTCGACCCATTTTTCACCACTAAACCTGTTGGAAAGGGGACTGGACTGGGTTTATCCATCTGCTACGGGATCATCAAAAAAATGGGCGGGGACATTGTTGTACGGAGCAAGGTAAATTCTGGAACGACCTTCAGCGTCAAGATCCCCCTTCCGGAAGAGAAGATGCCGAAACAATCGACAACTTAGCGGGCATAAAGGGGCTTCTGCCCCGGCATGTTCATAAAGTAAAGGCCTGAATCATGTTAGACAAGGTAGGCCCCAAGGAGAAGATTAGAGTCCTCCTTGTGGATGACGAGATACCCTTTGCGGACGTTGTTGCCAAGAGATTGGGCAAAAGAGGGATGGCGGTAACTCCCGTCTATACAGGAACCGCGGCGATCCAGGCAATCAGGAAACACGATTTTGACGTCGCAGTTTTGGATCTTAAAATGGAAGATATGGACGGGATAGAGGTCCTCAAAATTTTCAAGAAGGCCTATCCTGAAATGGCGGTGATCATGCTCACTGGTCATGGTTCAGAACAGGCTGGTAAGGATGGGCTTGCGAACGGAGCCTTTGATTATCTTACCAAACCATGCGAATTGGAAGACCTGGTAAAAAAAATTCATGAGGCTGCCCGATAGGGGGGTGATCAAATTGGATTCATTGAGGGTTTTGCTTGTAGATGATGAGGTGGAATTCGTCGAGACATTGGCCAAACGGATGAATAAACGCAACGTCAAGGCCTCGGGGGTCAATAGTGGTGAGGAAGCGCTTGAGTTCTTGGATCAGTATCCCACGGACGTGGTTTTATTGGATGTCAAGATGCCGGGGATAGATGGCATCCAGGCCCTGAGAGAAATCAAGGAGCGATACCCGTTGATCGAGGTAATTATGCTCACCGGTCACGCCAACGTGGAAGTTGCGATTCAAGGGATGGAGTTAGGGGCATTTGATTATCTCATGAAGCCGATGGCGATTGACGATCTCCTGTATAAAGTCCAGGACGCGTGGAAAAAGAAGACCCTTCAGGAAAAGAAGATAGGGGAACGGCTCCAGGTTTCCAGCGTTTGAAAACATCGGCGTTTGGTGGAAGTGGTACCGCTCTAAAAAGGCTAAAGGCGACGAGGTATTTTGGGAGCCTTTAGCCTTTTTTTCAGAGCTTCTCCTAACAGGTATGCATTCCGGTCAACCAACGAGCAACCGGCAACCAGCAATTAGAGATATCCCATGGGTCGAATACTGGACGCTTTGAGAGGTCTTTTCTTAAAAAGGGAGAAGGAAGGCGAGGCGAACCCAGAAGAATTGCGCCATGCCTTCAAGACCCGCTATCACCATTTCAAGCTGCTGTTAAACGCGAATAACAAGGCGCTCGAAACCATGGCGGAAATGGAAAGGTCCCTCTGTGGAACGAGCCCCTTCGGCATGATCTTTGTCCGCTCGCGATGCACCGCTATGTCCACGAATGTCTGGCAGATCACCAGGAATCTGAACGAGCTGGCCCCTAAGAAATATGAAGAGCTCTACAGCAGTTTCAAAGAGATCCAGTTGAAAATCAACCCGTTTATTTCCCACCGGGATGTGGCCCAGGAAGGGCCGCTCGTTCTTCCCCTAAGGTCAGTGGTCAAGGAGATGGCGGATCAGGTAGGAAGCAAAGTCGCCAATCTCGGGGAGATCAAGAACCGGCTTCACAGGCAGGTCCAAAACGGGTTTGCCGTCACTGCCAAGGGTTACTATCGGTTTATGGAACATAATGATCTTCAGGCTGAAATAGATCGCCGTATGCAGGCCACCAATGTGGAGCGTTTGGATCAACTTCATGCCCTCAGTGCCGGCATCCAGCAACTGATGATCGGGTCGCCTCTTCCAGCGGATCTTGAGGAGGCCATTAAAGACCAGTACCGACGCTTAGCGGATGAAGAAGGAAGGAGTGTCAGGGTAGCCATTCGGAGCAGCGCCCTTGGAGAGGACTTTGCCGGGACGTCCTTTGCCGGCCAGTACCGTTCGGAGCTGAATGTGAGCGGTGAGCACATCCTGGATGTCTATAAGGAAATAGTTGCCAGTAAGTACGGCCTCCCTGCAATGGCCTACCGTCTCAACCGTGGGATCCGCGATGAAGATGTGGCCATGTGTGTGGGGTGTATGGCCATGATGGATGCTGTTTCAGGAGGCGTCCTTTACTCCCGAAACCCTCTCAACTTCAGCGATGAGACCATTGTCATCAATTCGGTCTGGGGCCTTCCCAAAGCGGTGGTTGATGGGAGCGCTGTTTCAGATCTCTTTATCGTTTCCCGCGGTGAGCCCATGGCGATCATCCGAAGAGAAGTAGCTCTTAAAGAACAGAAACTTGCATGCTATCCGGAAGCAGGGGTCCGTCGTTTAGACGTGCCTGAACCGGAAAGGCATCTCGCTTCCTTAGAAGATGACCAGGTTATGGAACTTGCACGTGTGGCAGTTGAATTGGAAGGGCACTATGGTGCACCCCAGGATATCGAATGGGCCATTCAAATGGACGGTTCCATTGTTCTGCTTCAATGCCGGCCTTTGACGCAAGTTGAACAATTCGAGGGCCTCGATCTCGATACAGTCTACGAAAAAGGGCGTGAATCGGTTATCTTGAAGGGCGGGGTTTCGGCCAGTCCGGGCACAGCGGCAGGTCCCGTGTATCTTGTATACAAAGATATGGACACCCTTCAGTTTCCCGAGGGCGGTGTTCTGGTAACGGCTCAAGCGCTTCCCCGATGGGCCTCTTTGCTGAATCGGGCAGCCGCAGTGATTACGGAGAAGGGGGGTGTGACAGGTCATCTCGCCAGTGTGGCCAGGGAGTTTGGGGTTCCTGCCCTTTTTGGCGTAAAAGGGGTTACCGGGCTGCTGAAAAACGGACAGATGGTAACGGTTGATGTAAATAGCCGCTCGGTGTACGAAGGACGTATTGAGTCCCTTCTATCTAAGGAAAAAAGCACGAAGCGCCTTATGGAAGGGAGCCCTGTCTACGAAGCGCTCAAAGGGGTGACACAGCATATTATTCCCCTTAATCTTTTAGATCCTGATGCCCCTAACTTTACTTCCAGAAACTGCAAGACCCTGCACGACATTACACGCTTCTGCCATGAAAAGGCCGTTCACGAGATGTTCCAGTTCGGGAAGGATCACCGGTTCCCTGAGCATTCCAGCAAACAGCTTTTTTGCGACGTTCCGATGCAGTGGTGGGTCTTGAATTTAGATGACGGGTTCAGGGAGGAGGTGAGGGGCAAGTACGTCCGACTGGAGGACATCGTTTCCATTCCGATGCTGGCCTTGTGGGAAGGGATCATTGCTGTACCCTGGGAAGGTCCCCCGCCGGTTGACGGGAAGGGATTCATGTCGGTCATGTTTCAGGCAACTACTAACAGGGCGTTGGTCTCTACGGTACGTTCAAAGTACGCCAACCGGAATTACTTTATGATTTCCAAAAACTATTGCAGCCTCAATTCGAGACTCGGTTTCCATTTCTCAATAGTAGAGGCCTTAGTGAGTGAACGATCCAGTGAAAACTATATCAGCTTCCAGTTCAAGGGAGGAGCCGCGGATTTTGAAAGGCGACTCAAGAGAGTCTTTTTTGTCAGAGACATATTCGAGGAACATGGTTTCAGGGTTGGGGTGAAGGAAGATACCATCATTGCCCGACTGGAGGATCAAGACGAAGAGCTCATGAAAAGGCGGCTCAAAATCATCGGCTACCTGATCATTCATACAAGGCAGTTGGATATGATTATGTCAAACGAGGCAAGGGTAAGCTACTACAGGTCAAAGATAAGAAAGGACATTCAGGAACTTTAGGGCTGAAGGCAACTAAATCTATTGCAAAATGGCTATAATATAGTTACAATATAATCACAATGGTCAGGTTTTTGAAATTCCGACCCAAGGTGACATATCAGGAGACATATCATGTCTGATCGTGTAGTGGGGTCTGTTTTGGTCGCAGGCGGTGGGATTGCCGGCATGCAATCCGCCCTTGATCTGGCCAATTCCGGATACTACGTATACCTTTTAGAAAAGGGGCCTTCCATTGGCGGGGCCATGGCTCGATTGGATAAGACCTTCCCCACCAATGATTGCGCCATGTGAATCATATCGCCCAAACTGGTCGAGGTCGGCCGGCACCCGAATATCGAACTCATCACCTTAGCTGAACTTACCGCTGTTCGCGGAGAGGCCGGGAATTTTG
>JADHXI010000025.1 GCA_016783065.1 Desulfobacteraceae bacterium
CCAGTTCTCGACGCTTCGGGCTCAGGAAGCTCCAAGGATCGAAAAGATCTTGTTGTCTATGGTTCTTGATATGTATCATGCTTTTCACCCACATTTTGGTTAACAGCTGGCTTTTCTTATACCAAAATGTAAAGCAAAATGCAAGCAAAAAATGCCGTTATTTGTAATTATTTCAATTATTTAATTGGCTTTTACTTTTTACGAGATCATCAACTTTGTCAGGCTCAAAAAAAGGTATTGAAATTACTACAAAAATGGTGGGCGGTGGGGGATTTAAACCCCCGGCTTCCACCGTGTGAGGATGGCACTCTCCCGCCTTTGTGTGACTAGCCACCAACTTACGGTTTCAATACACCCGTAAGTATTTGAGATTACCTGTAATGTTGGCGGAGAGGGTGGGATTCGAACCCACGTGCCCCGCTATTAACGAGACAAATCGATTTCGAGTCGACCCCGTTACGACCACTTCGGTACCTCTCCGGAAGAATCTATGCCTTTTTTTCCCGGCGACCCCGGAAAAACCCCTCAATCAGTTCCCTGCATTCTTGTTCCATGATTCCGGGCGTGACTTCGATCTCGTGATTAAGACGTTTGTCCGACGCAACGTTATAAAGAGACCCCGCAGCCCCCCCCTTTGGATCGGGAGAACCAAACACCAACCGAGCGATCCTGGCGTGAATGGCCGCACCCATGCACATGATGCACGGCTCAACAGTCACAACCAGCAGGGTGTCATTCAGCCGGTAATTCCCGAAGAATAGACCCGCTTTCCTGATAACCAGGATTTCGGCATGAGCGGTGGGGTCCTGAAGGGTTATGGGCTGGTTGTGTGCCCTGGCAACGATTTGACCATCCGGACCGGCCAGGACAGCGCCCACCGGCACCTCCCCAGCTGAGAGACCCTTTTCAGCCTCCGCAAGGGCCTGCTGCATCAAATGATAAAGATCAACCCTTGCTTCCAATTCCACATACCTTCTACCATTTTCCTCTTCTGTCCGTCAATATGACGGACTCCGGACCAACGATGAGCCACAAGTCCTCATCTCCTCATCAAACCCTTACCCTGATGATCCCCCCTGTCAAAACAGTTTCTTTTGAAGAACGCCCGTATCTTCTTTTACCTGAAACCCCAGATGACGGTAGGCACGTTTTGTGGTAACGCGGCCTTGTGATGTCCTCTTTATGTAGCCTTCTTGGATCAGGAAAGGCTCGTATACATCCTCTATGGTGTCTCTTTCCTCGCTTACAGCAGCGCAGAGGCTGCTTATCCCAATCGGTCCGCCATCAAACTTTTCAATGATGGTGGTGATAATGTAACGGTCCATCTTGTCCAACCCCTGTTCGTCCACTTCCAGCATGTCCAATGCCCAGCTTGCCACTTTCCGGGTGATGATTCCATCAGCCTTTACCTGGGCAAAGTCACGGACTCTCCTGAGGAGCCTGTTGGCCACCCTTGGCGTGCCCCTGGCCCTCCTGGCGATTTCCGTAGCGCCACCTTCTCTGGTTGTGATTTCCAGAAGCTTGGCCGACCGGATAATGATCTTGGTGAGATCTTCGGGCGTGTAAAAATCTACCCGCAAGACCACCCCGAAGCGATCTCTCAAAGGCGGCGTCAAGAGACCCGAACGCGTGGTGGCACCCACCAGTGTAAAGGGTGGCAGGGGGATCTTCATGGTCCTGGCTGAGGGGCCTTGTCCAATGATGATGTCAAGCTCATAGTCCTCCATGGCGGGGTAGAGGATCTCTTCGACCACGTGATTGAGACGGTGAATTTCGTCGATAAAAAGCACATCTTTTGGCTGCAGACTCGTGAGAATGGCCGCAAGGTCTCCGGGCTTATCGATGACAGGCCCGGAAGTGCCTTTGATACTTACCTGGAGTTCGTTCGCAATGATATGGGCGAGAGAGGTCTTGCCAAGGCCCGGGCTCCCATGAAAGAGGACATGATCCAGGGCCTCGGAACGGCCCCTTGCGGCCTCTATAAAGACCCGAAGATTCCTCTTCATTCCCTCTTGACCTACAAAATCTTCAAGGTTGTCGGGTCTTAGACCTATCTCCGCTGGGATTTCATCGACCTGGGGTTCGGGGTCAATGACTCTTTCTTCCATAAGTCGTCCTTCAGGCAAGAATGTTTAGGGCCTTCCTGATCAAACCTTCCAGGGTTATCTCCTCTATCCCGGGCCGGGCCTTTTCGAGGGCCGCCTTTGTGGCCTTTGCCGAATACCCCAGGTTAAGGAGGGCTGAGAAGGCATCATCTATCAACCGCTTTTCTTCAGAATCCGGGACCGGACCCGTCAAAATGTCCTGGGTCCCCAAGGCCTTTGAGGCGCGATCCTTTAATTCCATGGCTATTCTTTCAGCGGTCTTTTTGCCCACCCCTGGAATGGCACGCAGCCGCCTGGCGTCCCCGCCGGCCATGGCCTCCAAGAGCTCCTGGGGACCAATCCCCGAAAGGATGTTGACGGAAAGCTTCGGGCCTATGCCCGAAACAGAGGTCAACATCAGAAAGATCTCTTTTTCAAGTTCTGTGCCGAACCCGAAAAGGACCAGAGCGTCTTCCCTGACATGGGTATAGATATTGAGATTGACCCGTTGGTTCTTTTCGGGGAGGGAACAAAAGGTCGAAAGGGGGACAATGACTTCGTAACCGATTCCCCCTGCATCTATTATGACGGAGCCGGGCGTCTTCCTGAGTAGTAGACCACTTAAGTACGCTATCATCTTCTGTAGGCGTTCACGGGTTCAAAGGTTCAGGGGTTCAAGGTTCCGTTCTCATCCCCGGACTGCGTTTGGGATGCGTATTTACGAGAAAAGCGTCAGCTTCGTCAGGCCTAATCCAAGATTTGAAGCCAAATTGGCAATTATTTTGGAAAATCAGTATTTGTCGAGAACCTCGGGTCTTTAATGCCGTCTTTGTCCTTAACCCTGAACGTTGAACCCTGAACCTGTGAACGGTTATCATCTTCTAAAGGAGCGGGAATCTTCAAATCTTGACCAGTTGAGGTGGCATATGGCAGTGGCCAGAGCATCCGAAGCGTCCAGATCTGGTTGGCTTTTGAGTTTCAGTATAACCTGAACCATGGATCGCACCTGCTCTTTCCCTGCTCTGCCATAACCCACCACCGATTTCTTGATTTCCAGCGGCGTATATTCAAAGATGGGGATCTTGCATTCAAGCGCGGCTATCAATGCGGCCCCCCTTGCGTGACCGAGTTTGAGGGCCGACTTGATATTCTTTGCATAGAACACATCTTCGATGGCCATTTCTTGTGGGCTCCATTGGTTCATTATCTCTGAAACACCCTGGAAGATCTTGTGGATTCTGTCATGGAACGGGGTCTTGGCAGTCAATCTGATACGACCTAAATGAATGCAGACCATTTCTTCGCCATTTTTCTGCACCAGGCCATAGCCTGTAATCCTTGAGCCGGGATCTACCCCCAGCACCAGCATCAGCTCAGGGCCTCCATGACCTCATCAGAGATATCAAAGTTGCCATACACGTGGCTTGTGTCATCGTGATCTTCGAGGGCCTGCATCAAATTCAGCACTTGCTGGGCCTTTTTTCCTTCTACTTCCACCGTGTTTTTTGGGATCATTGTCACCTCTGAAAAGATATAGGGCAATTTTGCCTCATCCACGGCCTTTTTTACCGCTTCAAATTCCGGGAGACCCACAACGACCTCAAGCTCAGTCTCTTGCTCGTTGACATCCTCTGCCCCGGCCTCCAAGACCAGATCCAGAAGCTGCTCTTCATCCACCCCTTCTTTTTCAAAGACAATAAGCCCCTTCTGGTCAAACATCCAGGCCACGCATCCGGGTTCCCCAAGATTTCCCCCGTGGCGTTCGAAGAGATGTTTCACGTCCGCCACGGTCCTGTTCTTGTTGTCTGTCAGACAATCCACAAGTACGGCCACACCACCCGGGCCATATCCCTCGTAATTTGCTTCCTCATAAGAGACCCCTTCCAGTTCGCCGGTGCCCTTCTTGATGCCCCTTTCGATATTCTCTTTGGGCATGTTTTCAGACTTGGCCGCAGTGATAGCCGCTCTCAGACGGGGATTTCCGTCCGGATCACCGCCTCCAAGACGGGCGGCCACCGTTATTTCTTTGATGAGCCTGGTAAAGATTTTGCCCCGTTTGGCATCTGCGGCGCCTTTTTTGTGCTTTATTGAACTCCATTTTGAATGACCTGACATTTGCACCCTCCCCAATATCTTGATAGTTGATTAACTGTTTGGTCCCTTCAAATCAACTGCTCTACGATTGGCTATTTCACCAGATCTATTCCCACCAGATATATTTCCCTGCTCCCCTTACGCGTGGCTGTTGGCCTGAAAAGCCTTGTTCGTTTGAAATGTCTTGATGTCTCAACCCTAAAGTGTCTGAGATCTTCCCCCTCAAAGACCTTGCAGACAAAATGTCCCCTCACCTTGAGCACCGCATAAGCGATTTCTGCAGCCCTCGCTGCCAGCGACATGGAGCGGTTTGTGTCTACTGACCGTATGCCGGTTGTCCGCGGCGCCAGGTCGCTGAGAACCACACCCCTCGGACCAATCTCTTTGGCAAGCCATTCCACGTCAAGAGACAAGACATCGGCCGGAATGAACCTGAAGTTTGAGGGGAGAAATTGTTCGGGCCGGGTCAGGTCTATACCCACCACCTCCCCTTTCCGACCGACCTTTCTTAACCCATATTGTGACCACGAACCGGGGAAACAGCCCATGTCCAAAAGCCGGTCATCCTTTTTAATTATCCTGAATTTCTTGTCTATTTCCTGAAGCTTATACACTGACCTCGCAAGCCAGTCTTCGTCCCTGGCCAGACGGGTGTAATGATCTTCCCATCTGTTTGTTTTCATGATCTGATCTTTATCATAGATACACACCCTTGGCAAAAAAAATATACTTGCTCGATTCTCGATAGGGTCTCTCAGTCCAAACATTATTTGCAATTTGCGGAGGCAGTATTAGAATTAGGAGAGTCTCGATTAAGACATCTATCTTGGAGGTATCCGTAAAAATGGAAACAATTGTAATTGAAGGGGTTGAGCTCCACTTGGTTGAACCTGACCAGGTGCCCATGTCGTGGGTCGGGCAGCCTGAGTTGGTCACCCAGGTCTTGGCAGCATGGTTGGTGCTCGGGGAAGATGATCTGCCCCTGAGCCCGAGGCTGCTGGGTAAGCCGGGCATCGGGAAGACGACCCTGGCCTATCATGCCGGGAGGGTATCCGACAGGCCGGTCTATCTCTTTCAGGCCACCATGGACACCAGACCCGAGGACCTGATCGTGACTCCTGTGATTTCTGAGGAAAGACAGATAAGATACACTGCCAGCCCCGTGGTTTCCGCCATGATCAAGGGCGGCGTTGCGGTCATCGATGAAGGGAACAGGATGAGCGAAAAGAGCTGGGCCTCCCTAGCCCCCCTCCTGGATAGCCGGCGGTATGTGGAATCCATTGTGGCAGGCATCAAGATAAAGGCCCATCCCGATTTTCGTCTCTGCACCACAATGAACGACGACGCCAGCACGTTTGAGCTTCCCGAATATATCCATTCCAGGCTTCAACCCCAGATTCACATCGATTTCCCTGAAAGGGAGGAAGAGCGCCTGATCTTGAAAAAAAACCTCCCCTTCGCCGATGATAAGATCCTTGATTATGTAGTGGGGTTCTTGCAGGCCGCCCATGGGGCCGACGAGCGCTATTCGGTCAGGGACGGCATTAATATTGCGCGATACGCATTGAAAAGATTTGCCCGGGATGGTGGCGGGCAAGAAACGGCAGGGGAACCGAAAAGGACGAAAGCAGTTTACCTCAAAGAGGCTGCCTCCATGATCCTGGATGCCACCGCAGCAGAATATTTCAAGGAACTGCTGGATAAAGTGGGCCATGAAAAGGATTGAGTGGAAAAATATCAGACTGGTCCCGATCCTTCATAACCGGATGGAATTTGCCATGGAGGTAAAACGCCAGTTTGAGGAGTTCAGGCCGGACCATGTGGCCGTGGAATATCCTGACACCTTGAAGGGCAGGATCTTGGAGGGGGTAAAAAGGCTCCCCCTTCTCTCGGTAGTCCACTACCAGGAGGGGGATGGTGCCTTCACCTACCTGCCCCTGGAGCCTACCGACGGACAGGTGGAGGCCATCAGGATGGCGCTAGAAAGGCGTATTCCTGTTCATTTTATAGATCGGGATACAGAGGAATATCCCCTGGATTCCACCCCCATGCCAGACCCTTACGCCATAAAGAGGATCGGCCATTTTGCCTATTGCCAGGCATATATAAGGCTTCATTGGAATGATCATTCTTCTCCCGAGGATACCTTGAGGGAAAAGACTATGGCCTATCATCTCCAGCAACTGAGCAGGGAGGGGGGAAGAACCCTCTTTGTGGGGGGGGTGTCTCATATCCCGGGAATCCTGAAGATGCTTGGACAGCCGCAGACCCAGGTGATTGGCCGGAGGAGGCGAACGGGGGTTGGCCTGGCGCACCTCCATAAGGAGTCGAGCCGGGAGGTTATGGGTGAGATGCCTTTCCTTGCTGCGGCTTACGAACGGGCCCGATCGCATGAGGACTGCGAAAAACTTGATCGACTCCGGATCAACAGCCAGTTAATAGCCGTTGCCAGAAAGAGACATTGGAAGAACAGCAGGGAGGAGTTGTCGCTGAGCCAGATCAGGGTCCTTCATAAATTTTCCAGAAATTACGCGCTGCTTACCGGGCATCTTGTACCCGACTTCTACCAACTCATCATTGCGGCCAGGGGGGCGGCAGATGATAATTTCTCTTATGAGGTGTGGGAAAAGGGGAGTGAGTATCCCTGGCAGACAGAAGAGCCCGGACTGCCGGTCCTCCGCCTTAGGGGAGAAGATCTCTTTCTGGATCATAAAAGGATAAGGTTTCATCGCCAGCTCAAGTCCCTCAGAAGGCGTTTGGTGCCGGTGCCGGTCAGGAAAAAGGGGAGGGAAAGATATCCGGGTGAGTGGCGCGCAGGTTTCAAGGGATTTTCTATCTGTTCCTATCCACCTGAGGATGTGGTCATTGAGGGGTATGGAAAATATCTGCAAAAGAAAGCCCTGGAGATCAGGTCTGAAGAGAATTCCCGTATCGAACCGTTCACCAGTTCCATGCTGGACGGTCTTGATGTCAGGGAGACCATACGGAAGTGGGGTCAGGGTAAAGTATATGTAAAAGAGGAGAGACCGATCAGGGGGAGGGTGGGCTCGGTGGTCGTAATTTTTGATCCCGATTTAGCCGACAAGGACGAGAGAGAAAACTTCCCCTGGTGTGTTACCTGGCTGGGCGAGCATGACCAGGAGTCGGATATGGCCTTTTACAGCACACTTGCAGGGGAGGTGATGGAAGGCCCAGGGGTTTCCAGGTGCCAGTATGGGGGGTTCATGCTCACCTACCCTCCCCTTCGGGTCTATGATATATGGAAAGACCCCTTCTTCCAGATGGCCAGAAGCAAGCCGGAGAGACTGCTCATGGCAGCCCTCGACTACAGCCTTGACAAACACGTTGTGTATGTGGCGGCCTCGCCCCCCCCAGGCTGGTGTCTGAGCATGGCGGCTCGTCTGGGCAAAAAGGTCATTTACCTTCCCATAGGGACACTTTCTCCCGCCACATTGAAAAAGATCAAGCAGTTTCATGTTTTGGACGGCCATCCCGTGAGGAATTACGCCCATCACTATATCTCCCCCTCTCGCAGAAGTTTTTCAAATAACTAGGAGGCTGTCCGAGAATGAGAGATTTTTTGTAAGGTCAAGCCTCCGGCCCATAGGGCCTACGGCCCGGAGGGGAAGGCGAAGATTTTAACCGCAAGAATACATTGAAGTATTTTGAGGATTCAAATCTGAGCCTGACGCGGAGATTGCGGAAAATAGCCATTCTCGGACAGCCTCCTAGCCATCTCAACAGTTTTTTGTTGTCAAGGGCTCATTTTTGAGATTAAAATGAAAGGGTTGGTTTTGTGGGTCAAAAGCCCCCGCCTATCTGAACATTGGGGGTTTCATGTGACCGGCCGTGGATACTTGAACCCCTCGGATCAAACGATGATCGGAGTACGAGAAGGATAGCATGAAATCCAAACTCAAATCTCTGGGACGTGACCCTAGACCCCTCGCGAAACTCGCTTTGGTTATCCTGTCTATCTCGTTCGGGTTTTTCCCGGGAGGCGGCTGCTCAAATGAAGAACCGTATGAGGATAAAAAGGCCACGAGGGTTGTGCGGATCAAGACACCTCCCCTAAAACGGGATTTGCCCCTGGAAAGCGCGGCGGACAAATCGGAGGAAAAGGTATCCTTGAAAAAGGATGCAGGCCGCCCCCAGGAAAAACCGTCTGAACCGGAAAACGTAACGGTAGGGGAGGCAGGTGATTCCAAGAAAAAGCCACCTTTGAAAATCACTGAGCCCCCCTCTGCCGTAAAAAGAAAGGTAAGCCCGCCACGGGAGGAACAATCTGAACCGGCGAAGGCAGCGGTGGCCGGGGCGGACTTCTACATGGTAAGAAAAGGAGATAGCCTTTACAGGATTGCGGGACGTAAGGAAATATATAATGATCCCATGAGATGGCCCAGCCTCTTTCGTCTAAACATGGATAAACTTGACCAAATGAAAGTGGGAGAAGGTTTTCAGCACAAGGAACTCCCCGAGGGCCTTGAGTTGAGGTTTACGCCGCCATCCGAGGCCGCTGAAAACCTGGATAAACTGGGATCGAAACCCTGGGTGGTCAATGTCATGTCCGTGGAAAATCCCGGGCGGATAGTGCCGGCCGCAATTGCCCTTATGAAAAAGGGCTATCGTGTATACCTCAGCAAGGCCAGGATAAAGGGAAGGGATTGGGTAAGGCTCCGCGTGGGCTTTTTCAAGGACAGCGCTGAGGCGGGCGCGGTTCGTAAAGAGATCATGCCCCTGGTAAAGGATGCCTGGCTTGCCAAAATAGGAAACAGGGAGTTGAAGAAATTCGGGGGGTTTTGAGTTCGAACCATAGTAACTTCTCAATAAGTCCGGGAAAAACAATCGGATTTCTGGAGTGGGGTTCGGGTGTTTCTTGAAGGCGCTCTCTCAAAGTGAATTTACCTCTCACGTTGGCAGTGGTTGATATTTGGGGTTTTCTCCTGATAAGCCATATTAGTTTCTCCGTGCTTTTGGCAAAACCTCTCCGAGCTGGAGGCCCTACGAGCCGGAAGCCCAAATATCAGCCACGCTGCAACTGCAGGTTTAGAGAGCGCCTGAAAGAAATGGCCGAGCCACACGGTACCCGAGTTTATTGATAACTTACGAGCCATAGGGTGAAAGGTCAAGGATGAAGGGGAAGAAGGTTATTGTCGGTGTCAGCGGTGGGATCGCTGCCTATAAAGCGGCGGAACTGGTCAGGCTTTTTGTGAGGGCGGATGTCCACACCAGAGTGGCCATGACATCCAATGCGACCCGGTTTGTGGGACCCCTCACCTTTGAAGCCCTTTCGGGAAACCGGGTTATCTGGGACATGTTCCATCAGGAAGGCACCGCCCTGGACCATATCACCTGGGGCCAAGAGACAGACCTCATAATCATTGCGCCGGCCACGGCCAATCTTATTGCCAAGCTGGCACACGGCATCGGCGATGATTTTCTGTCCACCATGGTGCTTGCGGCCACGGCCAGGATACTGGTTTGCCCCTCCATGAATTCTCAGATGTTTATGAATCCTTCTGTCCAGGACAACCTCAGGCTGCTCAGGGAAAGGGCAATGACCGTAATGGAACCGGGCGAAGGGTCGCTGGCCTGCCACACCGAAGGCCCTGGAAGGCTCCCGGAACCAGAGGAGATCATCGAAGTGGCCCGGGCCCTGATGACCCACCAAGATCTCTCCGGGCTGAAGATCCTTGTGACCGCCGGTCCGACCGTGGAGCCCATGGACCCCGTTCGATATATCACCAACCGATCCACGGGAAAGATGGGGTATGCCCTGGTCAGGGCTGGATGTCAAAGGGGGGCATCGGTAGTTCTTGTGAGCGGCCCCACATCACTGAAGCCGCCATCTGGAGTTGCCTTCTGCGGTGTAAAGACGGCAGCGGAGATGAGAAAAGCGGTTCTTGAAAACTGTTCCGAATGTGATATGATTATTATGGCGGCGGCGGTATCTGATTACAGACCACGACAAAGTGCACAACAAAAGATAAAGAAAGGCGGAGATTCCCTGTCACTCGAAATGGTGAAGACACCCGATATCCTTGCGGAACTGGGAAGCGCCAGAAAGGAATCCCCTTGTATTTTGATTGGATTTGCGGCGGAGACAGAGGACTTGCTTTCAAATGCGAAAGAGAAATTAAGTGCCAAGGGTCTTGATATGATTGTTGCCAATGATGTCTCAAGAAATGATGCCGGGTTTGAGACCGACACCAATAAAGTCAAGATGATTTACAAAGATGGGCAGGTGGAAGATTCACCACTGATGTCAAAGGATGAAGTGGCCCATTTGATCCTGGACAGGGTGAAAGCCCTTTTGGAAGGTGGCGCTTCTTAAAGATGGAATCGGAAATTTCAGAGATCTTTGGCCATTTGGGAAAACTTATTGAGGCCCACAGGGACATGGGGTTGGAGCCACCACCTCTTTCGGATGAAGCGCTGCGCTATCTTGAAAATGCAGAGTCTGGAATCAACACCATCAGGGCAAAAGAAGCCAAAGTACCTTACACACCGGATGGCGCTCCCGACCGTGGGGAACAGCCGCATAGTCTCGAGGCATTGAGAGCCGCCATCGGGGAATGCAAGCGATGCAAACTCCACAAAAACAGGACGAGTTTGGTCTTTGGAGAGGGTTCCCCCAGGGCCGAACTGGTCTTTGTGGGGGAAGGCCCGGGGCAGGAAGAGGACATGTCGGGGCGACCCTTCGTGGGTGAAGCCGGGAGGCTTCTGACCAAGATTATCGAGAATGGCATGAGACTGGCCAGAAGAGAAGTCTATATCTGCAATGTAGTGAAATGTCGCCCGCCCGGAAACAGGGACCCTGTGAGAGATGAGATCGAGGCCTGCATCCCCTTTTTACAACAGCAGCTCCGAATTATCGGGCCCAAGGTCATCTGTTCGCTCGGCCGAGTAGCCGCCCAGTGTCTCATCGGTCCCGGGTTCAAAATCACCGAGGAGAGGGGAACCTGGCGCTCCTATGAGGAGACCCCGCTCATGCCCACCTACCATCCAGCCTATCTCTTGAGATATCCGTCCGCAAAACAACAGGTATGGGAGGATATCAAAAAGGTCATGGGGCATTTGGGTCTGGAGGTAAAGAAAAATGGTTAGGACACGGGCCAACATCTTCTTCCGGGTTGCATTAGTAGGGCTTGCTGCCTCTGCAATGTTTTTTTCCGGGGAACCTGCGGCTGCCCTGGCCGGTAATGAAGTCATGATTATTGAGCTCGAAGGCGCTATCAGTCCTGGAAATGCCTTGTACGTGACGAGGGGCCTTGAGGAGGCCCGGAAACAGGGCGCAAAGCTCTGTATATTACGGCTTGATACCCCGGGTGGGCTTGGGTCCTCCATGCGTACAATCGTCAAGGCCATTCTGAATTCACCGGTCCCTGTGGCAGTGTATGTGGGTCCCAGGGGGGCCGGGGCTGCCTCAGCAGGAGTTATGATCACGGTTGCGGGTCATATTGCGGCCATGGCACCGGGCACGAACATCGGGGCTGCCCACCCAGTGACAGCAGGGGGCAAGGACATTGGAAAGACCATGTCAAAAAAGGTAGTGAATGACATGGCCGCATATGCCAGGGGGATTGCTGAAGACAAGGGTCGAAACGGGGAGTGGGTGGAGAAGGCGATCCGCGAGAGTGTCTCCATAACCGCAGACGAGGCGGTGGAAAAGAATGTGGTTGATCTGGTGGCAAAGGACATGGATCAGCTCATAGAAAAACTGGACGGAAAAGTGGTCAGCCTGCCGGCGGGTAAAATCACCCTCAAAACCGCCGAACTCAAAAAAAAGTATTACCGACCCGGATTCCGAGACAAGGTACTAAAGGTTATAAGCGATCCAAACATTGCCTATATCCTAATGATGATCGGGCTTGCCGGGCTGTACTTTGAACTCTCCCACCCAGGGGCAATCTTTCCAGGTGTAATTGGGGGCATATCTCTCGTTCTCGCCTTTTTTTCCTTTCAGACACTCCCGGTCAACTATGCCGGTCTAATACTGATTGCCCTGGCCATCATATTCTTTATCGCCGAGGTCAAGGTGGCCAGCTATGGGATTCTCTCCATCGGCGGTTTGATTTCCCTGACCCTGGGATCTATTATGCTGTTTGAGGATGTGGGAGTTTCTCTAAAACTAATGCTGCCAACCATCCTCCTGGTGGGGGGGTTTTTTGTTGTTGTCGCGGGACTGGCATTCAGGGCCTATCGCACAAGGCCCAGGTTGGGGACGGATGGACTCTTGGGGGAATCGGGTGTCGTAAGAGAGCTGATCGATCCTGAAGGTCTGATCTTTGTTCACGGTGAGTATTGGCGGGCAAAGGCAGGGGAAAGGATTGAGCCAGGAGAGAAGGTGGTGGTTACGGGGGTGGAAGGTTTGATGTTGGAGGTAAGGAAGACCGGTAATCAGGAAACTTAGACAAGGAGGGACAAGATGTTCTATATTCTGGCAATCGTGCTGATCGTGCTTTTCCTGGCATCAGCCGTCAAAGTTCTCAAAGAGTATGAACGCGGTGTCATTTTCCGTCTTGGCCGCGTCATCGACACAAAGGGCCCCGGGTTGATTATCCTCATACCGGTCATCGATAAAATGGTCAAGGTGAGTCTGCGTCTGGTGGCCATGGATGTCCCGTCCCAGGATGTAATTACCCGGGATAATGTCTCGGTAAAAGTGAACGCAGTGGTCTATTTCCGGGTCATGGATTCTACCAAAGCAACCATTGAGGTGGAGAATTACCTCTTTGCCACATCGCAGCTGGCACAGACAACCTTGCGGAGCGTCTGCGGACAGGTTGAACTTGACGAACTCCTGGCGGAAAGGGATAAGATCAACACACAGCTGCAGGGTATCCTGGACAAACACACCGATCCGTGGGGCATAAAGGTGGCAACGGTTGAGGTCAAGCACATTGATCTCCCACAGGAGATGCAGCGAGCCATGGCCAGACAGGCAGAGGCAGAAAGGGAACGGAGGGCCAAAGTCATCAACGCGGAAGGTGAATACCAAGCCGCTGACAGGCTGGCCGAAGCCGCGGGCATTATCCAGAAACACCCCGAAGCCTTACAATTGAGATATCTTCAGACCCTGAAGGAGATATCTTCAGAAAGTAATTCTACGACACTGTTCCCGCTGCCCATCGATCTCCTGGCACCCTTTATCAAAAAAAAGGATTAGCGCGCAGAGGCAAGCTTCAGAAGCCCTGAACACCCGATTCAGGAGGAAACTGGGGCGAAAACCATTTCCGGCAAGATGAAAGGAGCGACAGGACATAGCATGGAAGAGGAAAGCAGGAAAGAGGAAAAGCAAGAAGAAAAACCCTTGGAGAAGATGACGGTCATAGACTTGAAGAAAATTGCGCTGGAGATCCCAGATATTAAAGGGGTCAGTGCAATGAAGAAAGATGAGTTACTGTCTGTCATCAAAGAGCATCGAGGGATCAAAGACGAAGAAACACCTGTCAAAAAGGGCAAAAAAAAGCCTGCCAAGGCAGCGTTGGACAAGAAGAAATTGAAGGGAAAGATTAGTCAGCTCAAGCAGGAAAAGGAGGCGGCCCGGGGGAAAGAGGACAGAAAAAGGGTCGATATGCTGCGCCGGCGCTTAAGTCGGCTGAAGAAACAGACCAGGAAGGCCGCTCAAGCCTAAAACACCTTCCGTCCTTGTGCAGGTCTCTGGGAGCCCTGGCCCCTGGGGCCTGTTTTTCGTTTTGTGATGCCTTCGACAAATTCCAAAGAATGTATGAATTTAGGTTTTTTCAAGATTGGCACTTAGAGAGGGGAATGGGGGTTCCGTTTTGAAGGGCGTAACCGTGTCTGGGACCGTTAGAGAGCGTTAAGGAATCACGGACAGGGATGTCACCAAAAACCATAGGACTTTCCCGGAAGTATTTCCCCCTGTTTTCTCCCACGGCACGTGATTGCTTTACGCTCTCTTACGGGCGAGTTTTACGCCCAAAAAATGGAATCTCCATTCCCCTGGTTTCAAAGGGCTAAAGTGTTACCAAAGAGTAGATGAATATTCATGTGGATAAAACAGTAGCCATCATCCCTGCTGCCGGGTCAGGAACCCGTATGGAAAGCGATCAGGCCAAACAGTTTCTGGACCTTGACGGTTTACCGCTCCTGGTCGTGACGCTTAAACCTTTTCAATCCTGCCCCGAGGTGGATGCCATTGTCTTGGTCGTGCCCTCGGCGGATGTAGATTTGTGCCGCAAGGAGATCGTAGAGGCATTCGGATTGGATAAGGTCGTGAAAGTTGTGCCGGGTGGTAAGAGGCGTCAAGATTCGGTCAGACTGGGGCTTGAGGCTACGGACGGGGCGTATGAACTGGTACTCATCCATGACGGTGTTCGTCCGATGATCGGAGAGGAACTTATCAAAAAGGTCGTTAATGAAACCAGAAGCCATCGAGCGGTTATAACGGGGCTCCCGGTCAAGGAAACCATAAAAGAGGTCGGCAACCATCAAATGATTCTCAAGACGCTCGACCGGCAAGGGGTATGGCTGGTGCAGACCCCTCAAGCCTTTCGGTATGAGGATATCCTGGCAGCTCACCAAGAGGCCCTTCGCAGGGATTGGGAAGAGGCCTCCGACGATTCTCTCCTGATGGAAAAATTTGGCATCCCTGTCAAGATGGTTGCGGGTCAAGAGGAAAATATCAAGGTGACCACTCCCCTTGACCTCCAAGTGGCCAGGTTCCTGTTGGACCGCACCTGAGTAGTGTCCGAACGAAAACTAGGATTTTTCGTTCAGATCAAGGAAGACGAAGATTTTAACCGCAGGAATACATTGAGTATTTCGAGGATTAAAATTTGATTCTGTCGCAGATATGGGCTAAAAAGACAGTTTTCTTTAAGTCACTAAATATGTGATGGAGAGTTGGCGATACCTGAATGACAATGATTCTGAAGATAGGCACAAGGGCTAGCAAACTGGCTCTGGCACAGAGCCGGTGGGTCAAAAGAGAGATAGAGGGGAAATACCCCCATATCCAGGTGGAGTTGGTAAGAATCAACACGACCGGCGACAAGATCCTGGACTCGCCATTGAGTACGATCGGTGGAAAAGGTCTTTTTGTGAAGGAAATCGAGGATGCCCTCCTTGAAAAACGTATCGATGTGGCTGTCCACAGCATGAAGGATGTTCCTGTGGAACTTCCGGAGCCCCTCGTGATTTCTATCTTTCCTGAAAGGGAAGATCCCCGCGACGCCCTCATTTCCAAGGGCAACCGGCTCCTTGACATGCTTCCCCCGGGCTCGAAAGTAGGCACCAGCAGCCTGAGAAGAAAGGCCCAGTTGCTCCATCTTCGCCGCGACCTGGACTTGGTACCACTGAGGGGAAATGTCCATACACGCATCCGCAAACTGGAATCCGGCGAGCTTCAAGCGATTATCCTGGCCACAGCGGGTCTGAAGCGTCTGGGGCTCGATTCACGGATAGATCAGAGGATTTCATCAAACCAGATGATGCCGGCAATCGGTCAGGGGGCACTGGGGTTGGAGGTAAGGCGAGAGGATAAAAAGACCATAGACCTGATCAGCTTCCTGAATCATGGCCCCACAGAAATCACCGTAAGGGCGGAAAGGGCATTTCTGAAGGAGCTTGAGGGGGGGTGTCAGGTCCCCATTGCCGCCATCGGACGGTTGAATAACAAAAACCTTCACCTGAAGGGGATGGTGGCCAACCTGGATGGGACAAAAGTTCTTAAGGATGAAATAAAGGGCGAGAAAAATAAGTCTGAAGCGCTGGGTATCAGGCTGGCCAAGAGATTACTCGACTCCGGGGGCCGGGAGATCCTGAGAAACATCTATGGGAAGGTATGAGGTGGCATACCTGATAAGGGGCTCAGAGCAAGAGGATGGTAGAGGATAGGAAAGGCAAGGTATATTTTGTGGGAGCCGGTCCAGGCGACCCCGGCCTTCTGACGATCAAAGGGAGGGATTGTCTTTCCCTTGCCCAGGTGGTTATTTACGATAACCTGGCCAACAGAGCCTTCCTTCGGTATGCCCCGGACCAGGCCGAGTTGATTTATGTGGGTAAGAAGGGCGGGTGCCATACCAAGAGCCAGGATGAGATCAATTCCCTGGTGATTGATCGGGGCCATCGGGGGCATATTGTTGTCAGACTCAAGGGAGGGGACCCCTTTATCTTTGGCAGGGGAGGTGAAGAGGCCCAAGAGTTGGTCAAGGCTGGCGTGGATTTTGAGGTGGTGCCTGGGGTTACATCTGCCATCGCTGTTCCGGCTTATGCGGGTGTTCCTTTGACGCACAGGGATTATACATCCACGGTTGCCTTTGTTACAGGACACGAAGATCCCAGCAAAGAGACATCAGACATCGAATGGAATAAACTGGCGACAGGTGTCGGGACACTTGTTTTTTTGATGGGGGTCGGTAATGTGTCGACGATCGTTGAAAAACTGATTGTTAACGGGCGATCACCAGATACCCCGGTCGCCTTGATCCAGAGGGGGACTGTGGCCGCACAAAGGACGCTGGTGGGACCGCTCAGGGATATTGCCGGGCTTGCAAAGAAGAACCATGTTAAACCTCCCGGCATCATCGTGGTGGGTGACGTGGTCCGCCTCAGGGAAAAGCTCAATTGGTTTGAGGCAAGACCTCTGTTCGGGAAGCGGATCATGGTTACGAGGGCCCGGGAACAGGCCAGTGAATTCCTGAAAGGGCTGACGCACTTCGGCGCTGAGTGTATCGAATTTCCAACGATCGAGGTGGTGCCCCCAGAGAGCTGGGATGAACTGGACCGCGCCATCGGTGCCCTGGAGACCTACCAATGGCTGATCTTTACGTCCGTAAATGGTGTGAAATATTTTCTGAGACGTCTTGCGGCCCTTGGAAGGGATATACGGGATCTTAAGGGACTGAACATAGGCGCCATCGGACCCAAAACGGCCCGGCGCTGGCATGAGTTGGGGATCAAACCTGATCTCATGCCTAAAGAATATCGGGCAGAGGCAGTGGTGGAATGCTTCAGAAAAAAAGGTGCGAAAGGGGCAAGAGTTCTCATCCCCAGGGCGGCCAAGGCAAGGGAGGTCCTGCCTGAGGAACTGAGAAAGGAGGGAGTCCGGGTAGATGTTGTCCCGGCCTATCAAACGATTAGACCTTCACAAGACACAGCACGGGTTATTGAACTGCTGGAGAAAGGGGCCATTGACATGGTGACCTTTACCAGTTCATCCACGGTAACGAATTTTCTTGGGATGTTTGAGGCGGACAGGGAACGGGTCCTGGAATGGATGGAACACGTTGTTGTGGCGTGTATTGGGCCGATCACAGCAGGAACGGCCCAGGAAAATGGTCTTTCCGTGGATTTGGTCCCCATTGAATACACTGTCGAGGCCCTCACGGATTCCATTGTCCGGTATTTTACGTCACATTGAATTGAAACCTCGAAGGCTTTCCAGGTCGAGCAGAAGTGATAAGTCACCATTTTCCCCAATCCCTACCCCGGAGAAAATCCCTGCCTTGGCTATCATCTCGCCAGCACGCATAACCATAACCGGTTTGTTCCCGATAATGCTGTCAACAGCAATCTGCACATGCCCGTTATCCCCACCCCCTTGTCTTGACGGTAGCGTATGGAGGTCGGAAGAAGTATCGATGTTGCCAGCGGACTCGCTACGTGTAAGCCTGAGGACGCGAAACGATTCTCTCCCATTGTCCTTAACGCCCAACAATGCCCTGAGGTCATAAAATGAGCTGCTACCCCCTGGCGGAGCAGATTCTCTTTGTTCAATGGCTTCCACATGCGAAGTGGGGATACAAAGAGAATAGGGCCCTATCTTGAATAAAACCGCGTAGATAACCGAAAGAACCAGGGGTAGCCTTATGATAAATTCAGTTCCTTTGGAGGGCTGTGAACGGATAGACATGGAACCACCCAAATATTCTATGGCTTGAGAAACGACACTCATGCCTATCCCCCTTCCGGCCATGTCTGAGATTGCATCGGCCGAGGAGAAGTCTTTGTCCAGTATGGTATTTAAGAATTCATCTTCCGGCATCTCGGCTATCTCTTCATCTGTCAAGAATTTTCTGTCCTTTAGACAGGTGATGATAGCCGATCTATTCAGACCCCGGCCATCGTCCCGAATTCTTAAAACGAGAGTATCTTTTTCACAGGCCGCCTCCAGGGTAATCTTGCCTTCAGCTGCTTTGCCTCCCTCTACACGTTCATCAGGGAGCTCAATTCCATGGGCTATGGCGTTCCTCAGGAGATGTATAAACGGTTCTCTAAGGCGGTCCATAAGGGCAATGTCAGCCTGGACTTCTCCCCCGATAACCTCGCTCTTTACTTCTTTTTTGTGTTGTTTGGCCAGGTCCCTGATGGCCCTGGAAAAAAGCTGCGCAAAGTCATCCACTGATACCAGCCGCAACTGGGCCAGCCGAAAGTAAAGGCCTTTTAGCATGGATCTGTAATGGTCAACCCAGTTCTTGAGGCCCGCCGATTGTCTGGGCAGCGGCGGGAGCGTGTTTTCCAGCAACAGTATTTCCTGGGAAATCCCAAGCAATTCCTCGATTATGGGATATTTTACACGGACCTGATCTATTTTCTCTGGAACAAAAGGAGTGGCAGCGTAGGACGGGTCTGCGGAAGGAACCTCCCCGGATACCTCCCCAGGGCCTTTCTCAAACATTGAGGTCAGCTGATCATACCGGTCTTGGTTTTCCGGAGAATCGATTTCATCTTTCCTTACCACCAGGACTTTGAGTAGCTTTGCTCCATCAAAAATCAACTGGATTGCGTCCGGTGTAACAGGAGTTTCACCCTGTTGAAACTGTTTGCACCAGTCTTCAATTGAATGGCTCAGTTGCGCGATCCTCTCCAGACTCAAGGCCCTGGCCATCCCTTTGATGGAATGAACTTTTCCGTGAATTTCACCCCACAGATCGCGATTGCCAAGATCTTTTTCCACCCGCATCAGGAGGGTGTCTAATTCCTGGAGGTATTTTTCCGACTCCTGGGTGAATATCTTTTCATATTTTGCGATATCCATAAGAAAATCCTGATAACATTTCCCAGATATGCTCAGGCGTAATCACCTGTATTTTGTATCCCTCTTGAAAATAAACCCCTTCTTCCCCGTTGTTATCCTCGATCCAGGTAATCCCAATGATCTCATCAGGCACGAGCGCCAATTTTCCCTGGGACCACTTTAGAAGGATGGCCCGATAATTTTCCCTGTCAGCTGAGGGTTTCGAGCCTTTTTCCTGTCCCAGGAGATGGCCAATGTCAATGACATCAAACAGTTCCCCTCTGACATACAACAGGCCTAAATGACAAAGAGGCAGGAGGGGGACAGGTGTTATTGTGGCCTCATCCACCACCCGGTGGATATGCCGCGCCTCAATCCCCAAGTACTTGTCTGCTGCCTTAAATGTAAAGCACTCCATATTGGAAAGCTAGCCGAGCCTAAAGCGTTGTTGAGCCTCCATCATTTTCTCTGAAAGTTTCCCCAGAGAATTAATGGAATCGACAATCTTTTTGACGTCTTCTTCCTGGTTCTTGGTCCCGATGGTGGTCTTCTGGGTTGCTACAAAATTTTCGTGGGCCAACCGGGAGAGTTCCTGAAAATGACTGAGGAGGCCTCTCATCTGTTTCGCTTGATTGTTTGTCACTTCCTCCATTTTTTGTACTTCCGAGGAAATGCCTTTGACGCCGGAAAGGGTCTCTGAGAATGTTTCTACTATGCCATGGATGATTTCATGCCCCTTATTTATCCCTTCCTGGCTCTTCTCCAAAGAATCCAAGACCGCTTTATTGTCCTCGAGGATGTCATTGACTATCTCTTTGATTTCATGCGAAGAGTCTTTGGAATTTTCCGCCATGCTTCTTATTTCGTTGGCCACAAGGGCAAAGCCTTTACCCAATTCACCTGCCCTTGTTGCCTCAATCGATGCATTGAGGGATAAGAGGTCGGTCTTTTGGGCAATCTCATCCAGCACCCTCATAACCAGTTTGATCTTTTCAACCTTGTTGGCCAATCTGTAAATGGGCTCCGTATTCTCGGCCATCTGTTTAAGGACACCTTCCAGGTGTCTTATGGTCTCACGGGCTTTGGCCTCACCCATCTTGGTCCTTTCCCTCGCCTCGTTTATCTTGGAAACCGTAAGGCCCGACTGCCTGACGATTTCGTCCATCTCCTTTAGTCCGTTATCGACTCTCAGGGACGTCTCTTGAACAATACGAGTCTGCTCCTCCGAACCTTTGGCAATAGCCCTTGCCGACTGGTCTATCTCCTTGCTGTTTGACAAGACCTTTTCCACCAGATCGGTAAGGCTTGAATTGGTTTCTTTTGTTCGCAGAGAAACCTCCTTCATGTCGGATATCATGTTTCTCAGATCTCCCACCATGGTTGAAAAGATTTCTTCCAGGTCACGGAGTTCATCTTGAGATAGAAGCGGTATATCTTTGGACAGGTCGCCCCGGCTGATTTCTCTGGCAATGTTACTGAGACTGTTTAGTCTCCTGATGAACGACCTGGAGAAAACGCCGCCGAAAATGATCCCAGCCACCATTGCCAGGGCACTGGAGATCGCCTGGGCAAGATAGAAATCTTGAGTAATCCTGTTGACGACCCCAACCACCACCATCACGATAAAGAGTAACGCCAGAAAACTGAGAATGAGTTTGTTCTTTATGCTTGTTCTGCCCATCGGTCTGAGTCCTCCATGGCCATAATCCACCCGGCCGCTTTGCCCTGCACCCTGAGAACCGATACGATAACTCGGATCTCCTGAGCATTTAGAGTAGCTTCAAAAACAAGCTTTTTCAAGGTCCGATTGTTAATTATTTCTTTGAGTATCTTGACCAACCTGGCCTTATCTCGAGAGGGAAACAGGTTTGTGATAGGCCGATTCAATATCTCCTCAAGAGATCTGTTTACTATTTCAAGGGCCAGGGAATTAGCGGAAAAAATCCGGGCGTCCTTGTCTATGACCACGATTCCTACCCCGATACTTTCAACGATTGCCCGCTGAAAGTTTGCATTTTCGATCAGTTCCCCGGTGACCTGCCTCGGATAGAGTGTGCCAGGTTCCACGAAAATTTCGCTCCCTTTGTCCGGAAAAGGCTGTTCTTCTATCCTGTCAATGAGGTGATTGATATGTTCGCCCATTGTTCCCATCGGCCCTTTTGCGAGATAATAATCAGCGCCGATCTCCTCCATATTACCCACCTGCTCCACAAGTGTCGCCGACATGGTTATTATGGGAAAGCCGGCATGGGGGAATCTCTTCCGCACAAATCCAATAAACTGTCTTCCATCCACCTTTGGCATTATCAAATCGCAAAAGATGAGATCAAAGGTGTCCTCTTCAAGTTTTGAAATACCCTCTTTTCCGTCGTAGGCCTTGACAACCTCATAGCCCCTGTCTTCAAGTAATTCCGTAAGGAATTCCACAAAAAAGAAGTCATTGTCTATTACTAAGACTCTTTTTGACATTCTTATCTCCTGCCAAGGAATAGGCTTGGCGTGTCCCCCGGCTGCGGACCGGGTGTTGATGTAACCAGCAGGCGGATATGGGGGCAAAAAATATACAACTGGCAGCGTGTAATCATTCGATACACACCCGGCGTACTTCGCTCATGTCGGTTAGCCCCAGAAACACCTTTTGGATGCCATCTTGTTTCAGGGTCGCCGTTCCCTCTTGTGCTGCCTGCTCAAAGATTTCCTCGGTGTTTCCCCGCCCTTTTATTAACGCCTTTATTCGAGGGGTTCCCTCGATCAGTTCATGTATACCCATACGCCCCTTATAACCTGTCCCGGAACACCTTTCACACCCTCCGGGGCGATAAAGCCTGAGTTCGGGAGTGTATCTTATCTTTGTAGCTTCGAAGCGTTCCAGGCCGTATTCGGTAACCAGCTCTTCGAACTCTTTGTCTGACGGGTGATATTCCTTGCGGCAATGAACGCAAAGCCTCCTGGCTAGCCTCTGGGCGAGTACACACAGCAATGCATCGGAAAAATTGATAGGGTTTAGCCCCATATCCAGTAACCGCGTTACGGTTTCAGGGGCGCTGTTGGTATGGAGGGTGGAAAAGACGAGGTGACCCGTCAGGGAAGCCTCGATTCCAATAGAAGCAGTTTCACGATCTCGCATCTCACCGATCATAATGACGTCGGGGTCAGCCCTCAGGAAGGAGCGCATGACGCGCGCAAAATCAAGTCCAATCCTGGGTTTTACCTCCACCTGCCGCAATCCGGCCTGGGTAATCTCCACAGGATCTTCTACTGTCCAGATCTTGATGCCCGGTGTGTTGATGTGCCCCAGGGCAGAGTGAAGTGAGGTGGTCTTGCCCGACCCGGTGGGTCCCACCGCCAGTATAAGACCATAGGGTTTCGAGATGGCCCTTTCCAAGACCTCCAGGTTCCGCTCGCTCAACCCCATTTCATTGATCTTCATTGCACCGGCACTGGCCAGAATTCTCAATACGGCATCCTCATGTCCCCCGGCGGTAGGGAGGGTGGCTAATCGCAGCTCAAAGGGGGGTACTCCTTTACGTTTGAATTTTATCTTGCCGTCTTGAGGCAGACGCCTTTCGGCGATGTCGAGGCCCGCCATCACCTTTATTCTGGAAACCACTGCTCTCGCCATGGAATTAGGCACCTGCACATATTCCTGACAGACGCCATCCAATCGGAAGCGGACACCGGTCTTTGCTATAATCGGGGAGGGCTCTATGTGAATATCCGAGGCATTCTTCCGGTAGGCGGTTATAATGATCTGATCCACGAGCCGTACTATCTGACCGGAACCCTCGTCAGGAGTTTCCTCCTCTTCTTCCTCTATCTCTTCCTCTTCCTCAAAGGAGATATCCGGGATCAAGTCCAGTTCTTCAATCATTTCTTCTATGGACTCTTCCTCTCTTCTTTCGAAGAAATGTCTGATGTATAGTTCTATATCCTCCTTGATCCCTACGGACAACCTTATCTTTTTAGTCTTCACCAGCCCCCTAATCACGCCTGTCTTTCTTAGATCACGGGGGTCGTCGATCAATATCTCCACCCCCTCTTTCCCCCAGCTCAATGGGACCCACACATCGTGGAACAGAAAGGATTTTTTCAGGTTACCAATGAGTTCAACAGGGATTGGGGCTCTGGGATCAAAACTCTTGAAGGGGCAGCCGTAATAATGGGATAATGATTTCCCGATGCTTTTTTTGCCTATCTTGAATTGGTCGATCAGGACAAATTCCACACTTTTTCTCATTTTCTTTGAGATGGCCAAGGCCTTTTGCAGCTGGTCGGCAGTCACTATCTTCTCACGAAGAATATAATCGTATTTTGAGGCTGAAGAGTAATCGGCAGCTATCCGGCGGAGCCTATCCCTGATTTCCTTGTTCCCCGGATCAGTGCCGGACGCAGCCCTATATAAATCAACTGCCAGGTCCTTTTGTTGCCTTTTCTCCATCTCCAGACCTAATGTAAACTTGATCTGTGCCCTCTCGCGTTGAGCAAAGTTGTGTTTGTTGATGACCTCTTCCATTCGATCTATGATCTTGGAGGGAGAATATTTGGTTGAAACACACGAAACCATCGCTGGGATGAGCTTTGTGAACGGATAACCAGCTCCCAATAGTCTCTCATACTCTGCAATCGCGTCATCGACAAGGCCCAGCTCTTTGAGGGCTGAGGCACTCTCAAGGATTTCCTGAACACCATCCCGATCCAAGCGGACCCTATTTGTCGCGGGGTTACCCCCTCTCTCCGCGGGCATCACATTGGCATCTCCTCCCGCGGATACCTTTGCGCCTTGATTAAGGATGTTAATTTTCTCGCTTGTTCTATCCATCTGGATTCCCTGCTGGGGAGCTAAGGGCTTACGCAAAAACAACTTTACATTTTCGCATCCCGTCTTCAGGTCGTCTTCGGCCGCCCCTCAATCGCAAAATCCTCTAAATAGTACTACTATTTCTGTGGTTTAGTTCAATCGGCGCAGCCAAATCTGACCCAAATCTGGGCGCCAATTCTGCGAAGTTATTCTTGCGCAAGCCCTAAATTTCAGGGATGCCTGAAAAGCCCCCGGCAGCCGATCATTAGCGTTAATCAGCTGAGTTGATCAATATTTTATTTTAGTTATCAGATCTTAGGAACAAAGTGGTGATTTGTCAAAATATAACGGTTGATACAAATATCTACCAGGTCTCCATGGCTGATAGAACTGGCAGGCCAGAAATATCGGGAGGAACCTTGCCGTCAATAGTCAAAGTGCCGCTGGCCCGGGATGAACTTTCTGCACTCCGTAACAATATCGATCTTTGTACATTCTTCACCACATTTCATGGCATCTGTGCCAAGCTCAATGGCGTTTCTGGAGCCTTTACACGTGTAACTGATTTTACCTAGACGTTGTAATCCCCAAATCCTGAGGTCCATTTTAAAATTTCCAGCCGGTACTTCCAGACAATAACTGCCTGACTTACCGGCTTGGGTCTCCCCCAGGGGGCTCTCTGTTTTATGGCGCCAGGCAGTAATTTTGGCAAAAGGATACCGGACGAGATCTGGGTGGGTTGGGCCTCGATACCAGACAGTTCCCTGAACACAAGTGGATCCAAGGGAATCCGCTGGCCTCTCCATCTCCCGAGGAGCGCAGCCCGCCATAACAGTGGGAAGAAGGATAAGTCCTAACACGTAAGCAAAATGATCATTTCTCTTCATAGTGTCACCTCCCCTTTTTCCAGATTTCAGTATACACCTAAACCCGCTATTTAGAAAAACATTTTATTTTGTGATTTATATGAACGAAGCGCATCAGTTGGATCCGGTGGGATCGGCTCGAGTGCCGGCTGAACCGAAAATGTGGCTTGATAAGGGTGAATGGGTCTTAGTTTTGAGGTGCAGCCTGACTTTCCTTTTTCTTCGGTAAGACAGGCTCTATCACTTTTATAGGGAGTTTGAGGGTCCTTTCCATTATTCCTATCAAACCGGACCCGACCGCTGAGGCTGAAACATAATCAACCTCCGGATTTTCCAAATTCCCGGTCACTTTGATCGGTATGGAGACGAGGGTCCCGTCCAGGATATAATTCACCAACGGAATCATTTTCACAATACTGTTTACTGTCTTGAGAAAGGACGCCAGAATTATCAAATTCACCTTTTTTTCAAACAAATCAATATCACCTTTGCCGGCGAGATCCATGGTGGCACCGTCCATCACGATTTTTTTTAGGTGGAGTTTTCCCTCCTCAAAATTACCCTTGACCGTAATGGAGTGATAAGCGAGCCCTTCCTCTCCCAGATCAGGAAGTTTTCCCTTGAAGATTTCAGTGACGTTTAAGACAGCCAAAATGCCCGCCACTAACTTATCGCGATAAATGTGCCCGTTTCTGGCAACAAATTCAAAGGACCCATGGAGTGATCGGGCTAAGTCGTGGCCCATGCCTTTGCCTTTGACTTCTCCTCTAAGGTCAAACGTACCATCCATATTCGTCGATCTATCCGTCAGGCAAAAAATCGTCGGATTCAGCTCTTGCCCCTCGACCACCGGCTTAAAATCCAGTTGGAGCCCTCTGTCTGATAGCCTCAAGGTCCCGGGGGTGGCAATTCCGCATAAATTGGCGTCGACCACAGAGGCTGCAATCCCATCCGACTCAAAAGAGAGGTTCACATGGAGCGGACGACAGATAAAGCTTTGGTATTTGAGGGAGTCGCATTTCACCCTCAACTCCCCGCGCAGCGGTAAGGCCCAAGCGCCCTTGCCCTCCCCGAGTATTCCTTTCTCATTTTCTTCCCGCGCAATGACCGACAGTTTTTCAGCATCCAAACCATTAATTGTAAGGTCCATGTCAAGCAGCATCTTATCCTCATCAAGACCGGCCTTTCCCTCAAAGACCAACCGGGTGTCGCCCCACTCGATGATGGCAGGTTCCAGCGAGAACCTATTTTCTTCCGCGGAAAGAGAAAAACGCTGGACTTTCAAGGTCTCGCCAACCTTCCACGGTAGCACTATGGCAGACCCCTCTAGTTTTCCCGATGCAACAAACTTCATGGGGCGGTCCCGTTCAAACCTGGTCTCAAAATCCCCACTTATGGAGCCAGTTGGAAACCGGGTCCCTGACAGAAAGCGGTCTAACGTCGCCCCTTCCAGGTTACCTGAAAACTTCACCCCTACCTCTTTTTGGCTCAAATCAAACCCCATGACAGCGCTCGAATTCTTGTCTTTGATGTCCAACTTCTTGATCGCCAAGTGACCGTTTTTATGGACAATATCCAAGGAGATTTGTGGCCCCTCCTTCACATCCAGATTCCCGGTGAAGCCAACCTCACCCCCCTTTCTCCAAACAAAATTGGACTTTGAAATGGACAGGGGAGACGGAAGGGTAAGGTAAGAAGGCATGTTCACGAACCCCGAGAATCGACGGAGGATTTCAGGTCCCAAGTCCCCGGCAAGCCTTATGTGTACCCTATCGAGATCTTTTGTGTAGCCGTTCAACCCTCCGGATACATCCAAAGAACCATCCAGCAGGTTGATATGGGCATCTTTAAAAGAAAAGTTTTTTTCAGTCGCATCAAATTTCGCGCGAGTCAATTCTGCGGGTCCGCCCAAGAGGTCCATATCCACCGAAACCTGATTGGCCTCCCCAGTGACCTGGAAATCCCAGTTCTGTGGACGAGAGACCGGACCCTTCAACCTGAAGGACGAAAGCGTAAGTCCACCCTTTACGTCTTTCAGGCCTTTTAGTCTGCCCCCAACCCCTTTTAGAGAGGAAACCCATGGGTAGATCTCGTTCAATAAGATGTCGGAGCTACCTGAGGTGACCTCCAAAAAAGGGTCTCGCTCCCAATCAACCCGGCCGGAAAGTTTGGAAAAACCACTGTTTCCCAATTTACCGGAGAAATCCTTTACTGACAGATTGGTTCCTTTAAACGACACCTGGCCGCCCGTGATTGCCAAGGGATATGGGACCCGCCCATATTTGGCGGAAAGGCCCAATTCAGTGACAGTGACCCGTGGTTTGATCGACGCAGTGTTTTCCCCTAAAATCAACCTCGCAGTGGCATTGCCCTTAATCCCCTCGATGAGATCCATTTCTCTTACCACGGATTTGTTTTTGATCAGGCGTGTCAGGATGGGTTTGACCTCGGCCAGATCGGCGGCTTTCACCATAATATTCAGATGGAACGGGGCGGGATCTCCCGCAAGGCCCAATTTTAAATTTCCTTGGCTTCCCTGGGTTTTACCCAATCTTGCGGCAAGGCCCTTTCCTTGCAAGATCCCCTTTGAGATGACCACGTCGCCCTTTACGGCTTCCAGATCCAATGCTGCTTCCGGCACAAAGATTTTTCCACCCAATATGCGCCCTTTTATAAGAATATTTCCCAGCTTCCCCAGGTCTGCCGTTGAATTCCCTTCCATTTTGAGGGTCATCACGGGCACCTGCCCCCCTTTGACAATGGAAAAAATCTCCCGAGTGAGGGGCATATCTCCGGCAATTGAAAGGGCCGCCTTCCGAAATGAAGGGACATCAATTTCATTCCCTTCTAATTCCAAACTCACCCGAGGTTCTCCTGGCGTCACTTGAAATTTTCCGGTCAGCTTGATCCGAGGATAATCCATATCCAATTGGGTCAACGAAACCCGTGTCTCGTCCCCGTCCGTATAAAAGGTTCCCTTGAGAACGGCTCCTTTCACCACCAATTCCTCATTGCCACGGTGAAAAATCATACTGGGTATCCTGGCATCCAGGTCCGTTCGAAGGGTCTTGAGACCGTCGATCTTGAACCCGGCGGACAAGTCCATCTCGGAATCTGACAGTTGAATAGGCGCCTCTGGAAGAAGCGGCCCTATCAGTAGTTCCGGGCGTAACCCGGTCAAAATAAGGTGGCCTTCGCCCTTGAAATCCTTGGAATCCAACGATCCAGTGAAGGAGAGGCCTCGGAAAAGATTTGATTCGCAGGTGATTTCTAATCTCAGCGTGTCGGGGGGAAGACCGATTCGGGCATCGATATCCTGAAAGCTAAGCCAAGGGTTGTTACCCTCTGTAAGAGTCAACTTACCCCTTTCCACCTGGATAATAAGGTCAGGTGCATCTAAAACCGTCACGGCCAGGAGGGGGGCCATCTTTTTTTCAAGAAAAGCGGGAGAAAACCCGCCTTTCCCCTTCTCATCATTTTCCGTCTGCTTGGGCAGGTTCAGTTTGAAGTCAGGGGTGTCAGCCTGGATCCTGGAGAATCGCACATCCCCTTTCAGGAGGGGCAAGACTTCAGGGTATAGCGTCAACGTCTTCAAAGTCCCCGTGATTCTTCCCGGTATGGACAGTCTGCCCTCATGCAACACCATGCAGGGACGGGGTAAGATTGAGAGGGCAATACTCCCATATTCCACTTGGCCGCCCAGCTTTTCTGAAAAACCGGCCAGCACCCTTTTCCTTACCGGTTCAAGATTGATCAGTCTTGGTGCAATAAGGAGAAAGGCCAGGAGAAGAAACAGGAGTGCTCCCAAAGCCCCCAAAACCCAGCGAAGTGTCCTTCTTTTTCTGCTCAATTAAGCCTCCGCGGGATTCTCGGATGTCTGCTTCTATGTGACCAATATGCGATTAACTGAAGGTCCGTTTTCAACACAAGCCTTTTGGGGGTTGGCGAGGTCCATACAACGTCAAGGTGGGATGAAATCGCCTCCAGTTCCTTATGTTCCGAAGGCAACTCCGATGAGCAGCAGGAAGACCGTGGGAAATGCCCATCGTGATATCCTGTCAATACGTCTTGCCAGGGCCTCCTTCCCCTTTGAGGCTAGGGTGCTGCCGATGATCCCCGTCATAAGTGCCAGGAAGACGATAATCATGCATCCCATGATGTATTTATCAGCGAGCGTGAGGTACGAGATCCGCGGCATAAACGTTGAGATTGCAAAATTGTAGGCTATGATATTCAGCATCGAGATAAGAGACAGAGTGATCCTGGGGCCGAGCTGTTGCGGATCGACCCAGAACACTGCCCAGGACATGAACACGAGCAGCATCAGGGGAAAGATGATCTTCCACATAAAAAAACCGGGATAGCGACGGGCTTTTAGTTCATAACGGAATCTGGAGCGTTCCACCCCATCTAACGGCGCCTTGACAACCTCAATCCTGGCACTCACAGGATGGAATTCCCAGTCGGGCGTGGTGAATGTATCCCGCTTTCCGGTCCAGTTTTGACGGTCTCGTAAAAAGTCAGGAATTGTTTAAGCGATCATTCTGAGCTCACGCTCATAACATTGGTCAAATAGGGTGAAAAATCTTTTCAGTTGCCCCCAAGCATTAAAAAAGCGCTCTTTGACAACATAAATAG
>JADHXI010000182.1 GCA_016783065.1 Desulfobacteraceae bacterium
ACTTACTTTCTTACCAGCGTCCCCCTTTCTCAGAGGACATGGCCCTTCAGCACAGGATGCGAAAGAGGCCGTTTCAGAAACATGGTGTGGAAGAAGGAAAGATCGAGGAGATTATTGCCCACACCCATCAGCACAAGCATGAGTATGAGCACAAACACGACCATTCGCACAAGGGATGATAATTGTATGAGGGCAATAAATTGAACTGGAGCGCCAAAGACATATATCCCTTTTCAGCCATTGTGGGCCAGGAAAAGATGACCCGGGCACTCATACTGAATGCGGTCTCTCCCTCATTGGGAGGCCTCTTGATAAGGGGGGAAAAGGGGACGGCAAAATCAACGGCCGTCCGTGCATTAGCCGCTCTTTTGCCTGAGATAGATGCGGTTTCGGGGTGCCCTTTCAATTGCGATCCGTATGAATATGGACGTCTCTGTCCTGAATGCAGGGCAAAGGTGAATGGGGGCATCTCTCTCACTGCGCGGAAAAAGAGAATAGAGGTTATCGATCTCCCGCTCGGCGCCACCGAAGATATGGTCATAGGGACCCTGGATCTGGAGTATGCCATCAAGGAGGGGGAAAGGCGTTTTACCCCTGGTTTGCTCGCTAAGGCCCACAGGGGGATCTTATACATAGATGAAGTCAACCTGCTCAATGACCATATCGTTGATGTGATTCTCGATGCCGCCGGCATGGGGAGTAATATCGTTGAGAGGGAGGGGATTTCCTATGTGCATGGTTCCGAATTCATCCTTATAGGGACCATGAACCCTGAAGAGGGGGAATTAAGGCCCCATCTTCTGGATCGATTCGGGATGTGCATACAGGTCCGGGGAATGGAAGATCCGGATGAAAGGGTCCGGCTGGTCAAACTGATAGAGCGCTTTGACAGGAACCCTTCCGACTTCATCGAGGAGTACAAAGCCCTCCAGGATGCCCTCTCCCGCACGATTATGGGCACAAGGGAACGGGTCGATGATGTGAGGATTTCCGAGGAAATGGTCCGACTCTGTTCAAGACTCGCAGTGGACGCATGTGTGGCAGGGCACCGTGCGGATATCCTGATGCGAAAGGTGGCTCTGAGCATTGCATCTCTTGAGAAGAGAAAGACGGTGATCAAGGAAGACGTTGATAATGCCGCCGATCTGGTCCTGTTCCACCGCGCAAAGATGCCCCCTCCTTCGTCCCCGCACCAACATGAAGAAAAAGAAAAATCTCACGAGGAATCTCCGGAGGATGAAAAGGATCAGGAAAAGGAAAGGCCGGAGCGCGGAGATTCGGAAACTGGCGAGACAAGAGATGCGGAAGAGAAGAGGGGCGGGGGAGATCAGCGAGAAACGGAAGGGAGTGTGTCCAACAAGCCGGTACTTGAGACTGTTTTGCCCATGGGAGATCCCTTTACAGTCAAAAAGATTCAGATCGATAGAGATCGCAAACTAAGGAAAGGTTCGGGCAGAAGAAGCCGCACCCGGACATCCTCAAAATCAGGCAGGTATATCAAGAGCACCGTTCAGAGGAAGAACAACGACCTGGCCCTGGATGCCACCCTGAGGGCCGCGGCCCCCTATCAAAAACAGAGAACGCATGAGCATGGGGGCATTGCCATTGAACAGAGCGATATACGGGAAAAGGTAAGGGAAAAAAAGATCGGTAATTTTATTGTCTTTGTGGTAGATGCAAGCGGTTCCATGGGAGCAGAAAAACGGATGATAGCAGTAAAAGGGGCTATTCTGTCGCTCCTTCTCGATGCCTACCAGAAGAGGGACAAGGTTGCCTTGGTGGCCTTTAAGGGGGACTGTGCCGAGACGCTTCTTCCACCGACAAACAGTATTGAACTCGCCCATAAACTATTGGAAGAGCTTCCCACCGGGGGTAGGACCCCCCTCTGCCACGGGATATCTTTAGGGTATCAGATCATACAAAGCCACCTTCGGAAAGACCCTGACGTCTATCCATTGCTGGTCCTTATCTCCGATGGCAAGACCAATGTGAGTTACGCTGGGGGGAAACCGTTTACAGAGGCCATAGAAATGGTGGCGGATATAAAGGATGATGCCAGGTTCAACAGTGTGGTAGTGGATGTTGAAAAGCCGGGGCTCATCTCTTTTGGATTAGCCCGTCAGTTGTCTTCCCATATGGGAGCAAGGTATTTCAAAATCGAAGATCTCAGGGCAGACACATTGGTAGATGCCTTACGTGAAGGGGAACTGAGGTGAAACTGAGTCAGGCTGCACCTATGATTCCAAGAACTACAAGTCGATAGAAACAGGATGCAAGGGACACGATCGGTTTTTTCTTATCAAACCGACTTATTTATCGGAATTCCCAGTTTGACAAATCGGAATATATCCCATATTCTTCTCAGCTAATCCATTCCCCACAAGGAGCTTATGCATGAACCAGTTTTTCGGCTTTGGGTTTACCTGACGCACGATAAAGAAATCTATCCGTGTTCGGTAAGCACATGGTCGCTAAGAGGTTTTGGTCTTTAAACAGTTTGAATGCTCGTTACCTCAGTCCCTCATATATGTCAGCCATTATCCTGAACCTCATTAATAAAGGGTTGTGCCTGTTTGATGAGCCATTCAAGCCAGGCCTCAGCAGTGGCTATTTTGAATCCGAAAACCAGCCTTTTGAACGGGTCCTTTTCCTTTTCTTGTCTTTGCCTGATCCTTTCCCTGATCTGTTCCAGGACCTTAATCTGGGCCAATACCAACTCACTGCCTCCCTTTAACGAGAGGCGGTTAAAGAAGAAGAGCTTGGTCAGGAATTCGATGCGGAGATCCCGCACATGTTCTGTAGAGGCATGCAGCCAGTCAAGGAACAGCTTCTTGCCTTCGGCAGTGAGGGAAAATATCCGTTTCGAGGGGCGCGTGTCTTGGGTTTCCAGGCTGGAGCGCAGGAGATTATCCCCCTCAAGTCTTTTAAGGAGGGTATAGAGCTGACTGGTACCGATATGCCATGTTGAGCCAAGGGCAGTGCCCAAGAACTGGATGATCTCATAGCCGTGTTTGGGTCCTGTCATCAGGGCCCCTAATAACGCATATTCAGTGGATGGCTTCGTTTTCACAGGCTTCCCGATGAAAAAATCTATTGATTTATGCTATTTTAGGATGTTCCAAACTGGAGTGACGTGTCAAGTAGAAAATGACTGGAATTCCGATATAAGGATTAAAAAAAATTGAATTTTTTTCAAAAAGACCGTCAATTATTAATTTTCGTTTCCAATTCAAGTTTGCCACGAGAAGGGGTCTGAAAGCGTACAAGAGGCACGTGAGTCCACGATCACGTGCAAACACAAGAAGGGGTATACGCGAGGCAACGGAAATGCCCTCAGGCCTATAAAAACCGGTGCGCTAAGCGGTTGATATTACAATATAAATAGCTCATACCCAACTTGACATTTGCCCTCATTTATGCTTAACTTCCGGGCATGACCAGCCGGGATCAACTCCAAGAAACACTCTATAACCGTCTATTCTGGCACACCGCTGAACGCGATGATGCCAAAGTTGCAGATCACCTTTTCCATCGCCGTGAGATGGATGTGGTTTACGCCATGGATGAGGCAACCTTATTTGACTCCTTCTTCAATTATTTGCAGGAGATTGAAGTCTTTCCGCATTTGGAACAGCTTGATCCACAAAAACAACGAAGAGAAAAAGTTCCATTCTTTCAGATAGTGTTAGTCTTTTTGATGAAAGTCGTGGGCTCCATTAAAAAAAAAGGGGGTTTTCCATGTGTGAAGCTCATGCATTCTTCTGATTTCATTATTGCTCTCCTAAATATCGAAATCATCCATGACCTCTACGGAAGCTGTTCTGGAATACTGTTTTTGTTGTTCCATTGCCCCGAGGGCTCTCTGTTTATGAGGGAGAGGGACACATTGCCAACCGGCGAAGCGCCCCCCATCCTCTCAGGCCTTGGAGAGAGTAAGTTAAGGCCTATCTTTAAATGCTTTAAAATTCGGCTGTCATCCGCAGACCGAAAATCCAGCCATCGGGGCTGTCCCCCACCTTCATTGAGTCCTTCATGTACTGCACGTCTCCTGTAATGGCGAAGATATCGGTCAGGCCAAACCGGCCGTAGACCTCGAATACGTCCGTGTGGTCCACGTCCAGGTTGCCGCCCCTCAGGTGGCCGTAGCCTATCCCGATGTTGTCGCACTCACGGCCCCAGAGGTTCCCACTGATGTTTAAGCCGCCCGAATAGATGCTCTTACAATAAATAGCCGCTTCGTCATCCTGCCATCCGAACCGGATCCCCCCCTAAGATCTCCCCTAATTGCTGGTCAAAGGAGATCAAGGCGCAACTCAGCCGTTCTTTTTTTGTGCCGGCCACATTGCTGAAATCACTGCTCGTAGTATCCAAAATCAGCCGATAGTTCCCTTCCCCTAAGCCAAAATCCACGGTGTAAGCAAACTGCATTCCATAAAAATTGTATGGTTCGTCAAGGTCTCCCTCTTCACCATTGCTCCCCATGGCCATGGCAACGCCTCTCACTGAAAACCCACCAATCTCCCACTCTATGGCGGCACCGATGTCATAGGATGGCAGGAACGCGTTGGGTCCGTTCACTAATGCCGCGTTCATAAACTGGGTGAACTCGTCATTGGCAAAAGCGTTTTCATCCATGTAATCCGTTGAGTCAATGATACCGCCGGTGATTCCCAGGGTATGGTCCTCGCTGAAGCTGAACGTGTGCTTGTACCAGGCCGTGAGCAGGTAATCGCGGTTTCTGCCGTTGATGTCTTTATAGTCATCCTGCACGTCAGCCGCCCATGGGGCAATCATAAAAGGGGACCTGCCCTCCTCCATCAAACCGTTTCCAGCCCCGAATCCAAACTTGGCAAAGATTTCATCCGAGTCGGTAGGGGTGAAACTGATCTCAGGCTGGAAAACCAGGGCTCCCCTCCCCTCGCTATCAAAGCCGGGGGCATCGCTGATACTCTGATATTGACCTACCCCGGCAATGATCCCCCCGATACTCAATTTGTCGTTGATCTCGTAACACAATCCATTGCTTGCCATCAGAAAAATCCCAAGGATTGCCATGAGGCAACCCAAACCGAACTTCTTCATTACTCTCATAAGACTCTTTCCTCCTTATACGTTTTTTAATTTTTCAGTTGATTTGCACTGATCATGAGAAAACTCCTTCTCACGTCCTTTCTTTTTCCCGGATTTCGCATTCAGTATTTGCCGACCCGCATGAACACCCGCAGCCGCAACTATTATTTCCTTTAAGTTTTTTTGCAAAAGACCTGACGAAGTACAGCAAAGCGGCGGCCACTATCAGAATCACAATGATCATTTCCATTTCTTTTATCTCCTTGTGAACAGATCAATTTACCAACAATGATCCAATTCGAAAGACTGCCAGGGATAAGCCGAATGCCAGCGCGGTATTAAAGACTATTGAGAAGGCGCCCCATTTCCATGACCCTGCTTCCTTAGAAATGCATGCTACAGTAACAAAACATGGGGCATAAAAAATTGTAAATATGATCAAACTCATGGCCGTTAGCGGGCTCCATCCGGGCGCTTTGGCCAGCTTTTCGGAAAGCGAAGCGGTGTCTTCAGGATCAACTTCGCCAAGGGAATATGCGGTGCCGAGGGTTGATACAACAACTTCCTTGGCCGCAAAGCCGCCCACCAAAGCAATATTTGTCCGCCAGTCAAAACCCGCAAGACTTGTTATGCGCTCCAGCGAAGTGCCGATCCGGCCCGCGATTGAGTGCTTTAATGCGGCTTCGGCTTCCCCCGAATCGATTGCCGAAAGTCTGCTCTTCAGTTCCGCTGCCTCAGAAGAGAGAGGAGAGTCCTCATGGGCGGATTCAAGTTCTCCAACGACAGTGTCCGGGGCCGAGGCAAGTAAAGCCTCTCTTTTTTGCTCAAAGATTCCTATTTCCTTCTCCGGCAGGCCCGGAAATGTCATCATTGCCCAGAGAATAATCGAAATGCCTAAGATAACGGTTCCCGCCTTTTTGATATATTGCCACGTCCTTTCCCATGTATGAATGAACAGTCCCCTGAAGGTCGGCAGCCGATAGGGCGGAAGTTCCATGACAAATGGAGTGGATTCACCTCTGATGATAGTCGTGCGGAGCAGTTTTGCCGTTGCCAGGGCGCCCAGCCAGGCGATCAGGGTTATGACGACCATAATGGTCGCTTCGTTCTCGGCAAAGAAGGCTGCAACGAGAAGGGCAAATACCGGAAGCTTTGCGCCGCAATTCATAAACGGTACGGTGAGCAGTGTCGCGAGCCGTTCCTTTGGCGATCTAAGGGTCCGGGTTGCCATGACTCCCGGAACCGCGCAGCCCCCTGCGATACCGCCGGATACGATAAAGGCCATGACGGAACTGCCGTGAAGTCCAAAAAACCTGAAGATCCTGTCCAGCATATAGGCTACCCTGGCCAGATAACCGGAATCTTCCAGGATCGAAATTCCGAAGAACATGAACATAATCAGGGGAACAAATCCGAGAACACCACCCACGCCGTCAATGATGCCGGAAACAACAAGAGATTTCAGCAGTCCTTCGGGAAGATGGGCATCGGCGAATCCTCCCAGCCATTCGAAGAAACCTTCAAACCAGCCGACCGGCATTTCGCTATATGTAAAAGTAAAGTGGTAAAGACCGATAAGAACAGCGATCATGATAATAGGCCCCAGGAATCGGTTCGTTACGACCTTATCTATCTGGTCGGATGTTTGGAGTCTGTTTCGATCCTGCTCGTGATGCACGACCCCCTGCTTTAAAATGGCTTTGATATATCCGTACCTATGGTCGGCGATCATGGCTTCGGGGTAGGTGTCGAGGGTTTCACTAAGATGGTCAGATACGCCCTGTACAATCTGTTCGATCTCTTTTGAAAGGGAAGGATCCGTCTTTTGTCCGAGTTCCAGTACCTGGCTGTCTTTTTCGAGATACTTCAATGCCGTCCACCGGGCCTGATAAGTATCCGTCAGGAAATTGTTGTTCCTGATTTTTTCTTCAATCGTGTCAAGCGCATTATCAATATCGTCACCGTAGGATATTCTAAAAGGGACAGTATCCGGATCTTTCAGTCTCTCACCGACTGTCGCCATAAGTTCTTTCTTGCCCTTGCCGCTTCGGGCAACGGTCGGAATCACTGGAAGACCCAACAGCTCGGAAAGTTTGTCGACGTCTATCTCGATCCCTCGTGTTTTTGCCACATCCATCATGTTCAGGGCGATGCAGACCGGGACGCCCATTTCCATGAATTGGACCGTCAGGTAGAGATTTCTCTCAAGACTGGATGCATCCACGATGTCGACAACCATGCCGGGTTTTTCATTTACCAGATAATCCCTTGCCACCACCTCTTCCAGTGAATAGGCGGTAAGAGAATAGGTTCCCGGCAGATCAACAATGTTGAACCTGTTTCCATTGCCGACATATGTCCCCTCCTTTTTTTCCACCGTAACCCCGGGATAATTGCCGACGTGCTGTCTGGCGCCGGTTAGGGCGTTGAAAAGAGTTGTCTTGCCCGAGTTTGGATTGCC
>JADHXI010000026.1 GCA_016783065.1 Desulfobacteraceae bacterium
TCCCCTGTCAAGCACATTTTTAACTTTTTGACACTACAAACACCGTACGACAACCTAAGTAACTGATATCATTATATGCCGTATCTCAAATTATAGGAATTTAACACCTAGAATCAAAAATATCCACGAACTTGGGTTAGCTCTATTTCCCTTATACGCTGGGCCTTCCGGTCGGGGTCGGTCCAATTTATGCGGCTAAACTCGGTCCTGATAGATCCGGGGGCAATGGCATTAACCAGGACATTTTTTTGGGCCAGTTCCCGGGCCATCACCTGCGTCAGCATATTCATGGCTGCCTTGCTGATACAATAGGCCCCTGTCCCGTCGTCCCGGGCGCGAAGTCCGCTGCTGGAACTGATGTTGATGATCCTGCCGCCTCCCTGTTTGATCATCTCTCCGGCGACAACCTTACTCATCATAAAGGCCCCTTTGAGGTTGATCTCCAGGACTTTATCAAAGGCCCTGTCTTCCAGCTCAATCATGATGCTCAAAACAGGGTTCCCTCCTGCGTTGTTTACCAGGATATCTATCTTTCCAAACTCCCGAAGGGTTTCTTGAACCAGGTTTTCCACCTCCTGACGCTTCCCAACGTTCGCGGGGATTGAAATGGCCTTTCGGCCGATGGCGCGAACCTGATCTGCCACATTTTCGAGCTCGGGGGGCCGCTTGTCACGGCTGGAAACAACCAGGTCAGCCCCTGCCTCTGCAAACGCCAGTGAAATGGCTTTCCCAATGCCGCGGCTTCCTCCGGTGATCAACGCTACTTTTCCCTCCAGGGAGAACAAATTCTTGTTCATGTGCCTTGCCTCCTTATCTTGGTATGGAGACATTCTGCCTCAATCAATGGTCTCAGGGCAAATAATTTTTCGTATTTGATCTGATTAAAAAGGTAAGATGAACGCTGCCTTCCATAAATCAGAGGAAAAGCATTGACTTTGATCCCGGGAATATGGAATTGAATAGTCAAACTTAATCTGGAGTAACACTTTAGCCGTTTGGAACCAGGGCAATGGGGATTCCGAACCCCCATTCCCCTTTCTAAGTGCCGATTTTGAAAAAAGCTAAATTCATACAATTCGGAAAGGAAGCTATCGATGCCCACAAAGGAGTTGACAAATATTGTTTACGGAAATCAACTGCTGACCGCCAAGGTCCCGGGGAGGACAGAAGTCCTGTCGCCGCCGCCTCCATTGCCACCACTTTCGGATCCGGCTGCGGCCGTCCGAAACGCCCTTCATCACCCCATGGATCACGACCCCATTTCCGGACTTGCCGGCCCGGGAAGTAAAGTGACCATTGCCTTTGATGATCCGATAATTCCACAGATTCCCATGAAAAGGCCGGATTTTCGAGAGGCGGCCATCACCGTCTTGTTGGAGGAGCTTGATAAACTGGGAGTCGCCAGAAATGATATCCGGTTGATCTGTGCCAATGCCCTGCACCGAAAATTCACCAATCGGGAGCTTTCAACGATCCTGGGGGAAAAGATCGCCTTTGGCTTTGGTCCGAATCGGTTATATTGCCATGATGCTGAAGACCGGGAAAACCTGATTTCCTTTGGAGAAACCCACAGAGGTTTTGAAATTTTCCTAAATCGAGCCGTAGTGGAATCTGACCAGTTGTTTTATGTCAATATTTCCAGCCTCCCCTTCCACGGGGGATGGAAATCCATTATGGTCGGTTTGAGCAGTTATCAGAGTATCCGACACCATCACCGGCCCTTTAGAGGCGCCAGCGGCAAGTCGGTCATGGATGCCAAACGCTCCTCTTTTCAAAAACTCGTGTGGGAGATGGGGGATTTGGTTGAAGTGGAGCTGGCCAGGGACAATAAAAGGCTTTTTACCATTGAGTCGGTCCTGAATACGGCCCACCCCCAAGAGGTAGTTGCGGTTCGCGCCGGGCATATCCCTTCTGTTCATGAAAAGACCCTGGATACGCTCTACGAGCAGCAGGTGGTGAAAGTGAGCGAGCAGGCCGATGTGGGGGTTTTTGGTATTCCGGACCAGTCCTATTATGCCAATCTGTCCTTGATCAACCCCATTCTGGTAAGAAACCAGGCGCTCTCTTATAGTTTTGGCCTGTATCAGAAGCAACCCCTTATTCGAGAAGGGGGAATCGCCATCTTTACCCATCCCTGTCTGCGGCAGTTTCATTCCATGAATCATCCATCCTACATGGAGCTGTTTGACCGTGTACTTCCGGAACTCCAAGACCCGTATGAGATATGGGATTTCTATGCCGAGGATTTTGCCCACCGCCCCGAATATGTCCACAAATACCGCTATGGTTTTGGGTTTCACGGAGTGCACCCTTTGATTTTATGGGGACAGGGCGCCTTTGCCTTTAGACATCTAAGCAGGATTTTACTGGCCGGCGCCAAAGATTTTGAGACGGCAAAACGAATTGGATTTGAACCATTTGAAACCGTGGAAGAGGCACTGGCCGAGGCGGAAGCTACCCTGGGAAAGGATTGCAGCATTGTGTTTCCGCCCATGCCGCCCATGTACATTCCTTCGGTGGGTAAGCATAGGATTGACGATTGACGATTGATTATTGGCGATTTCGGACTTTGGACTTCCGACTTTGGACATCGAACATCGGACCTCAGAGTCGGATTTCGGATTGTTGATTGAACCTGGAACCCAGCACCCAGAAACGAGAAACATTATCTTGAGGACTATAGAAGGAGAAAAGAGTGTGATCGATCTCGTCAAGAAATTTTTCGGAAAAGCACCCCGGCAAAACGTCGGGCAGGCAACCACTGAGCATGATATCCACATTGCAACCTGTGCCCTTTTTCTGGAGATATCTCAGATTGACGGGAAATTCAGTGATTTGGAACGAGACCAAATTATTGAGACATTAAAACAGGACTACAGCCTTTCTGATGACCACGCTCACGAATTGTTTGAGGCCTCGAAAGAGGAATTGAACAACAGCGTGGATCTCTGGCAGTTCACGAATCTTATTAACAAGAATTATACTTCGGAAGAAAAGATCCAGATCATAGAGACGATTTGGAGAATCGCTTACACAGACGGTTTGCTCGACAAGCATGAGGATTACCTTGCCCGCAAACTGGCCAGTCTGCTCCGCCTGACCCACAAACAGCTCATCGATGCCAAACTGAGGGTAAAAGGTGAGAAGGAGAATTTTTCATAACCGGTCTGAGTCACCAGACGATGGAAGGAAGCGGCCCCCCTGCCTACGCGGGTAATGTCCATGACTCAATTTCCGTGGTGAGTTGCCGGGCGCCAATTCTGCGAAGTTATTTTTGCGTAAGCCTTAGTTCAGGTTGGAGCCTCGCATGAGATCTGCAACAGCCGGAAAGAGGTTTAAGGCCATACGTCTGGCGCCCAAGTTGGAGAAATGAACCCGATCAACAAAATACTGATCCTCATGGGGGATAAGGTTCGCGTTATCAACCAGACTGCATTTTTCTTGGGCTGCCACTTCCCTTAATAGGGCATTATAGCGGGAAAGGCCGTCAAACACTCCCTCTACATTCAGTCCCGGGTTGAAGTGGATAATACCGCCCAGACACCTCTTTTGGAACTCGCTGCTGGAATGGAATGTCTCTGGTTGTGACCAGTCCAGCTTCGGATTGTGCAGGCTGGCGAAGGTGGAAAGGATGACCTTTGCGTTTCCTGCCCTGGCTATTGCTATCATACGGCGAATGTTCTGCTTAAATGTTTCCAGGGCCTCCTGGGGCACATGTGACAACCGGTTTTTTCCTTTTCCACGAAGGTTGAGTTGTTCATATTTATCTACCGCATTTTTGTGCTCACGGTAACTGTTGCGCATACGCACGTAGAACATGCTGTTGTTCAATAGCTTTATCAGAAGATGGGGTTCTTTGTGTTCACCATAAGGGGCCGTGTGAAGATGGGAATAATCCGGACGGAAGGTCCTGTTGGGTCTGATAGCCTTCAAGTCATTGTATGCATGATAAATTATCACAATATCCGGGTTAAAGGGCATCACTCTCAGGGCCAGGTTCCCGATGCCCTGAGCCGTATCAAAACCCGGTGTACCGGCATTGATGACTCTGATATCCTTTGCTGGGAATTCATCTTTCAAGAGATTACCAATATAGCCGGGCCAGTTTTGATCATATTCCAGATTTATGCTAGCGGTGGTGGAACCGCCGATAGTGGCGATTCGAATTTCGTTTGGCGGTTTGCGATATTCCAAGTCGTTATTTCGGGATAAGAATCCGTGCTTGTCGGTAGATCGTGCCGATTTCTTCTCTTGGTTTGGGTGGCTCCCGGCAAACCTGATATTTGGTTTAAATGTGAAACCGGTAAAAGGGTGCCATTGATAAATATCTTTTATCCTCCGGTCGTAGGGATCAAGTTCGTGCAAAGAAAGGGTAAAGCCGTTCCCGCTCAACCATGAAATAGTCCGCGTCGTTAACTCGATGGCTCCTAATAGGACGATGATTGAAACAACACTATAAATGAACAGGTGGGGCGTTTTTCCCTTCATGTTCCGGTTCCATGAGTACCCCTTGACTTGAGACGAACCAGGGGGATTTGCCAGGTTTTTTTGTGATTCTTTAAACTCTAATTATAGCACAATACTCAAAATATGGCCAAATATATCAGTCTTGAGAGAGGACTCGGGAGATGCGAAAAGGGGCTGGTTTTCCTAGGGTGGGACACGCGGAAAGGGATATGGATAGAAGGGGATTCATTAAGAAAGGGCTTTCGCGGCTATTTTATATATTTGGGGGAGCTATCTTGGCATATCCCGCGCTGTCGTTTATGACCTTTAAGAAAAGCCGAACCGAGAAAATTATCTTTCACCCCGATGAGCAGCAGTCTGTCCTGAATTTCAAGGAAGGGGTGTGCCTGGTGAGGAAAGGGAGCGAGGCATATGCCTTTTCCATGCGCTGTACGCATCTGGGGTGCATGCTCAACTATGGTGCTGTCTCTCAGAGGTTTCAATGCCCTTGCCACGGGAGTGTGTTTGACCGGTGGGGAAAGTGGATATCCGGACCTGCCAAAAAGGATCTTTTGAGGGTCCCCTTTGCTACGGAGAAAAACAAGGATATCGTTGTGACACTTGACATTTGATTCACTGAAGAGGTGCGCAGAGGACGATGAGGTCGCTATTTCTTTTCGTCTTGCGGTGAATAGTGAGGCGGTAACGAGTGGCAAAAAGAGGTATGCATATATCTGGCTATTTTCCGAGGCTGGGGCTCGCATCGCTGATCCTGTGTATCATCTCAGGGATTATTCTCACGTTTTATTATCGCCCCATGGGAAATGTTTTTCAAAACGTGGAGGAGATCACCACCCTTGTTCCCTATGGGTGGTTTTTTAGACAGCTTCATTACGCCTCCGGGCAGGTGTTTGTGATCCTGATGCTGCTCCATACGGTGGATCACTTCCTGAGGAGGCGTTACAGGGTGTATTCCGTGGGTGAATGGAATCTCCTGATCGTTTCCCTGGGCCTCTGTTTTTTTACCCTGTTTACCGGCTTTATCCTCAAAGGCGACAAGGAAGGGATCTTTGCCGGACAGATTTTTATGAATATCCTGAAATCGGTTCCCTTCATAGGAGCACCGTTATCAAAGTTGTTTATGGTGCCGGGAGAGGGGTTCTTTTTTCTCCCCTATCTCTACCATTGTTTTTTTCTGCCCGTTCTTATCATTTACTTCCTAAGGGCCCACATTCGCGAATGGCTGCCAGACCACAAATTCCTGGCCTTTTCGGCCACGGGGCTTTTTTTATATGCGCTTATTGTCAGGCCCTATATGGATATTCCACCGGATGCTTTGGTGGGCGAGGTCAAAGGCCCTTGGTTCTTTCTGGGCATCCAAACCCTTTTGAAGACCATGCCGGCGACGTTGGCGGGTCTCATCATCCCGGGGCTTTTTTTGTTATGCCTGCTTGCCCTCCCGCTGGCAAGAAAAGAGGGGCGGTCTTCAGCTCCCTCGGGACAACAGGGTAGGGAAGGGACAGCTCGTCTGGGGGAAGCGGTGCTCTATTACCTCATTGTAGGGGCACTTTGTGCTTATGGGATCTTGACAATTCGGGCAGGAATCCGGGGACCGTAAGTATTTGACAGGATAAACAGGATGACAGGATAGGTAACCGTTCACAGGTTCCCCGCCCAGCGGGATCTTCGACAGAGATTCAACGTTCCGGGTTAAGGAGAAAAAAGGGTCGATGTGAAACACAAAATCAGGGATTTGAACTGATAAATCAACAAGATAAGAAAAATAATCATGTTCATCCTGTTAATCCTGTCAAGAATACCTGAACTGTTACACTGGAGGAAAGGAGGGATTTGATGAAGGAGAAGATAAGGATTGTAGAAGGAGATATTACAAAGCAAGAGGTCGATGCCATAGTAAATGCCGCCAACACTTCTCTACTGGGAGGCGGCGGGGTGGACGGTGCTATCCACCGGGCAGCGGGCCCCGAGTTGTTGGAGGAGACCCGTCAAATGGGGGGATGTCCGACAGGAGAGGCAAGGGTAAGCAAGGGGTATAACCTTCCGGCAAAGTGGGTAATCCACACGGTGGGGCCTGTCTGGGCCGGGGGGCATAAGAACGAGGATAACCTCTTGGCCAATTGTTACAGGAACAGCTTGACGGCAGCAGTGGCGCGGGGGGCAAAAACGGTTGCGTTTCCCTCCATCAGTACGGGGGCATACGGGTTTCCACTGGAAAGGGCTACGGAGATCGCCATGAGGGAGACCAAGAGATTTCTAGAAAACAACGAGAGTCTGGAGAAAATAGTGTTTGTCTGTTTTGGGGAAAGGGTGTTGAAGACGTATCAGGAGGTGTTTGAGAGAATCTTCTGATTGGCTGCAGACACACGCAGAAGAACTCGGGCTTCTTATTCGGTCGACCGGACGGTCAAACTGGGAGCGGCTCGCTGAGGTCTAGCGCCCTTTATTTCCCATCATCCTTGAGAAAATGTTTGTGGTATTCCTCCTCGGTCAGGTGCTGCTTCATGAGGCGGGTGATGAGATTGAAAAGCTCTTCCATGTCTTTTTGGGACATGCGACCCTTGATAAGGGCCATCAGCTCGTCCTCTGAAAATCTTTGAAGGTAATAGGTGATTGTACATTCATCTACGTCTCGGCTGAACCCAAAACCCACCAGACCGTCATATTCTTCCACAAAGCGGTGGGTGTTTTTTGACATGGTAACCTCCTACCTTTGCTCACAGTGACATCAAGAGACTTGACCGTCACTCTTGTTGTCGTTCCACTAAGCGATAACTTTTCTCCAAGACAGAGCCCGAAACCACCGCATCCACCGCAGGGTGTGGTCCTTGGAGCAACAGATCGGTCAGTTCTCTGGCCTTCTGGTGGTCGGAAAGAAGATCCAGTTTGTTCAAAAATGCAACCCGTCTTGCTGAGTGGGGTGTATTTTTGAAGAGCCCTTGAGACGATCTGAAGATCTTGGCAATGGTATCTGGGGTGAGCATCAAGCCCTGTTTGAGTCCGGTGACTCTTTCATAGAACTCGGGTCTAAAAACAACCTGAGACCCAAGCGGCCTGCCGATCGCCTCCAGCCCTATCACGGCAACCACCAGGCTTACTGATGAAGGGATTACGGGTTCGTGGGTCGCCGGCGCCTTGAGAGGACGTCCAGCCGAGCCATCCGCCTCCACAATCAGATAATCAACCAGAGGGTCTTTGAAAAGCGAGTCTGCCAGCTGAGGATTTATTCCCTCCACCTTTTCTGGTTCTATAAAACGCCGGGCCACAAATACGGATCCATATCTTTCAAGTCCGTCTCTCAGCTTTTCATGCCAGTGAGAACCGGAGGCGCAAAGGATTGTGCAGGGAAAACGACGTGCCTCCGATTGCCTGAGCTTTGTGGTGGTTGTCGTAACGACCCTTGCCTCCCCCAATGTCAACTCTCGTGCCAGTGCCTCCATGAGGTTCGTCTTGCCACCCCCGCCTACGAAGGCCACGTGCTCCCTTGGACCCAGACCCAAGGCAGCGGTCAGTCCCTTTGCCATTATTTGTTCCTTAGGACACGGCCATCCCCAACCCTGACCGTCACCTGGGATTGATCAAAGTACTCTATGAGGGGTATGACATATTTACGGGAGGCGCCGGTCATATCCTTGAACTGAGGGGTGCTTATCTCGCCATGTTGTTTCAGAAAATTAACCAGCCTATCCTGGAGATCCGCTACGATCTTGCTGTGAAAATAGAGGTCTTCCTTGATCTTGAGCAGGAGGCCTTCCTTGAGCATAACCTCAAGGACCTCTGCCCCTGAATTTCCAGGAAATTTCTCTTTTAATTCCTTAAAGTAGGGGGGCTGGAGCCCGCTTTTCAAATAGGTTTCTTCCAGCTTATGCCGCACCTTTTTTTGGTCCTGGGCCAGCGTCACCTGGTGATCTTTTAGTCGTACGATCTCTTTTTCCAGGACAGTGATCCCATCCCGGGTAAGTTGGTTCATAATATGGTTGAAGAGTTTGGGGTTATTTTTCCCTGCGGTCCTTGATCGAAGTTCTTCCTTGAGGAGCCCCATCTTGAGGGGAAAATCTTTGTGATATCGGGTGATGGTCTGGACGATCTCTTCCCTCGCCATTCGCAGGAAGTCTTCGTGTATGAGGATTTTGCGTTCTTTGTCGTACTGGATAATTTTCTTTTGGGCCTTAAGGCCCGTCAGGGCCTCATCCAGCCTTTTCCGGCTTGTGTTTGCCAGGAAAGAGAGCTCTGTCTCTTCCAAACCCTCAAAGCGGCCCATAGAAACAAACAGTTTAATAATTTCCTTCAACTCCCCTTTTTGGAGTAGCCTCAAATCCGAGAGGACAACCTCTGAAAAACGCTTCTTTTTTTTTGGCAGTGGGTTGAGAACCTCGCCACCCCCTATGGTTCGCACCGGTGAATAACTCCTGAGGACGTAGCGGTCACCCCTCAATACGGTGGTAGGTTCGTCGAGCCTGATCTGTGCGAGACAGGTTTGACCCGGCTCCAATTCATCCCTGTCCAGGAGGACAAGGGTGGAGATGACCTCTGACGTCCCATTATGAAAGCGCACCTTGGCCCTGTTTTTTAGGTTACGGGGGGCGCTTGGTAATAGGTCGAGAATTACGTCCACCATATAGGTGGGCCTCAGGGAGTCTTTGGTGGCAACAATGTTCCCCCTGTTCAGGCTGGTCTTTTCAACACCTTGGAGGTTGATTGCGGTCCTCAGTCCGGCTTGTACTTCGTTGACCTCTTTATTGTGCACATGGATGCCTCTGATCTTGGCGTTGGTTCCCTGGGGGTAGATGGTGATTTCGTCGCCGGTTCGGATTTTCCCTGAGACAGTGGTCCCTGTAATAACCGTACCAAAGCCTTTCATGGTAAACACCCGGTCGATGGGAAGTCTGAAGAGATGGCCTATCTCCCGTTCGGGGATTTCCTGAACCAGCCTGTCAAGCGTCTGAACCAGTTCCTCAAAGCCTTGGCCTGTCAGAGAAGACACCTCGATAATGGGAGCGTTGGCCAAAAATGTATCTGCAAGATATTCGTTGACATCTTCCCTCGCCAGCTCCAGCCAGTCAGATTCCACCATGTCGATCTTGGTAAGTACCACCAGGCCATACCGGATCTTGAGGAGTTCGCAGATCTCCATGTGTTCTTTTGTCTGCGGCATGACCCCTTCATCTGCGGCGATCACAAGGGCCACAAGGTCAATGCCGGTGGCTCCAGCGACCATGTTCTTGACAAATTTTTCATGGCCCGGGACGTCCACGATCCCAAGGAGTTTCCCCCCCGGCAATTCAAAGTGAGCAAACCCCAGCTCAATGGTGATACCTCTTTCCTTCTCCTCCTTGAGGCGATCCGTATCGATACCTGTAAAGGTCTTTATGAGCGACGTCTTGCCGTGGTCGATGTGTCCCGCCGTACCCAGGATAATCGGTTTCATTGAAAGTATCCTCATGCCCTTTGGTCAAGAATGATAATTTCAGTAAATAGATAGAATAAGAGTGGGTGTCAAGGTGCTTAGGGCCTGCGCAGAAATAACTTCGCAGAATTGGCGCGCGGATTTGGGTCAGATTTGGCTGTGCCGATTGAGCAAAACCACAGGGATAGTAATGCTATTTCGAGGATTTTGCGATTGAGGCGCAACCAAAAATGGCCTGAAGCAGGGATGCGAAAATGTGAAGTTGTTTTTGCGCAGGCCCTTACTGATGGATTGTGTTCAGGTCATAATGCAGGCAAACAAAAACAATTTATGGGCAAAGGGGATCATCAAGATAAAAAGGAAATCTCAAGCAGCGGGTTTAGCGGGCGCCTGATGCAACCAAAAGTCTCTGGCCCGGCTTAATGGCCTGTTTTGTGCTTATCCGATTGAGGCGGCATAGTTCATTTACCGATAAATTGTGTTTCTTGGCAATTCTGTAAAGACTGTCTCCCCGGCGGACCACATAATAGCCGCTTTTTGTCCCGGTGGGAGCCTTCTTTTTGATGGCACTTGAGGTTTTTGCCCTGTCTGCTCGCGAGGCCGTGCTTTTTTTTGGGCTGCCAAGCCTCTGGGTCAGTTCGTCCATCTGTGCTCTAAGGAATTTCCCGGAATCGTCTAATCTTGATATGGACTGCCGGAGCTCTTTTTCGTGCTTCTGATGGAGAGCGATTCTGTTCTCAATTTCATCGAGTTGCGTGAGCCTGGCCCCGATCCGGTTGACCTTGGTCTTTAAGGTGATTAGCTCCTCGCTGCTGGATCTATCACCGGTTCCTAAAAATACAATGATAAGAAGGATCAGAAGCAGGATACCTACACCGCCGAGAAGTAGGAATTTTTTTTGACCTCCGGGATCGCCGTATGGCCTATCACGGCCTGGATCTTCACCATCCGGCCCGTCCCCCATTTCAAAGGGGCTTTCATCCATGATGTTTTCCATTTCCTCATCATGACCCTTGTTCATCTTCTCCTCCTTTTAGCTTTTTTTCTTTTTACGACTACCTTCGTAAAGAGGCAAGCTCTTTTTCTTTCTCAAGATCAGCAATGAATTTTCAGATCTTGAGGGCCTCTTCAAATCCCTCTCTTATTGCCTCGGTGAGTTTCCTCGGCTCTTTTGCATCCCCAAGTTTAATGATCTCGATGCCGTTCCCTTCTACCTCCCTTGAAAGGTCGTCAACGGATTGGGCGCCCACGGCCATGATGACCGTGTCGGCCGGGATAGAGGTTCTTCCTTTTTCTGTGTCTACCAGGACCGAATCGTCTTTGATCTCCAGAAGTTTGGTAATGGGACGGAGTTCTACCCCCATCAGCCTCAAACCCTTGATCAGGGACCACCGTGCCGTCCGGCCAACATTGTCTGCCATCCGCGGCACCAAATCGATGACAGTGATCTTCCTTCCCGCGCTGTGGAGAAGGTTCATGGCGTATTGAGGGTCCTCGGCAGTGTGATACATCAGAAAGGTAAAGGTCTCGGCGGTGGGCATACCCATTGAGGCAATAAGATGGGCTGTCTCACAACCGGTGGCACTCCCCCCTACAATGACCACTTTTTCCCCGATATCATACACTTCTTCCTTGAGTACGTCCCAGGCATTTACCACGTGAGGTTTATCCATGCCCGGAACCTTCATCTCCGCGGGTCTTGCTCCCGATGCCACCACCAGGACATCCGGTGCATTTTCCCTTACGGTTTCGGGAGTCACCGGGCTATTGAGATTTATCTTGACGCCCCAGAGGTCCATGCGATCTTTCATGCTGTCGGTGATCTTTTGAAATTCCTTTTTTCCCGGGGGGACCTTGGCCATATTCACCTGACCCCCGAGGCGATTTTCCTTTTCATGGAGGGTTACCCGGTGTCCTCTTGAAGCAGCCGTGAGGGCGAACTCCATCCCAGCAGGCCCGCCACCAACCACCATCACCTTCTTTTTTTTCTTGGCCTTATCAACTGTCAGTTCGCTTTCCCTTCCCACACGCGGATTCAGGATACAGGTGACATAGCTGCCAGAAAATATGGCATCAAAACACCCTTGATTGCAGGCAATACAGGGGATGATCTCGTTCATCCTCTCCTCTCTGACCTTATTGGGGAGTTCCGGGTCGGTAAGGAGGGGCCTGCCCCAGCATATCATGTCACATGCCCCGGCCCTCAGGGCCTTCTCGGCAATAATGGGATCTCCCAGCCGGTTGGAGGCAAAGACCGGAATGCTCACCTTTTCCTTGACCCCCCTTGCCAGGTATACAAATCCCCCGGGGGGCACGTTGGTGGTCAACTGGGGGACGTTGGTTTCATGCCATCCTCCGGTCACGTTTATGGCGTCAATCCCGGCCTTTTCAGCCTCGGCAGCAAATTGGGCAGCCTCCAGGTTTGTGTTTCCCCCTTCCATAAAGTCGTTTCCGGCGATCCGGATACCCAGTGCCATTTGGTCTCCCACCGTCTCTCTGACCTTTTGGATCACTTCGACCCCGAAACGCATCCTGTTCTCCAGACTGCCGCCATATTCGTCGGTGCGCTTATTGGTCAGGGGGGAGAGAAACTCGCTCACGAGATAACCGGTGCAGGCCAGGATCTCCACATAGTCGAACCCCATTTGTCCGGCGCGGCGTGCTGAGCTTGCAAAGGCCTCCTTTACTTCCTCGATATCCTCTCTGGTCATCTCGCGGGGGGTCTCCCGGGTGAGCTTGCTGGGGATGGCCGAAGGGGCCATGGGTGTGGTTCCGCTCAGGAAAGAAAATGAGTACCTGCCCGCGTGAAAGAGCTGTGTCCCGAGCTTCGCATCAGTATCTCTGCGGAGTTCCTCCACAAAATCCTTTATGGGTTGCATGTTTTTGTCGTCAAAAAATCCAGGCATAAAGGGGGCACTGCCCACCTTGTCGATGGCAACGGGTCCAATGGTCATCAAGCCCACTCCCCCTCTGGCCCTCTCCCGATAAAAGGCCTTATATCTTTCATTGAAGGAATAGTCCCCGGTATAGGCCAGACCCATGGAGGGCATCACAATCCTGTTCTTTATTTCGATGTTATTGATGGTGATAGGCTCGAACAGTTTCTTAAACTCCATTTTTTCCTCCCGATCATATTTATAAAAAAAATACAGGTCCGCCACAGCCTAACATTTCCGGAAATGCATCGATGCTCAGTTCGTGTGGATCTCCAAGGCACAAGCAAAAGGGGCCCCTAAAATATGATGGCAGAACATTAAGCCATAAAGGAATGGTTTGCAAGTATCACTTGTTTAGGGAACCGTTTTTGCGGGTGTGCTCATATATCCTTATTTGTGCTGAATTGCTCCGCCGAAATCCAGTCACGAAACGCGATATGTGTTTGGGAATTATTGGTTTCTTTCGAAATACGGTTGTGCTATAATAAATAATTTAACCCTAATTTTCCCCTGTTACCGGAGACCTCGCATCCTGGATAAGACGGAAATAGCCATGAAAGGAGGCCTGGGATGAAGACTTGGAGGCGTCTCTTTTTCCTTTTTCTTTCCTTTTCCTTTTTCACTGGAACAATCGGGCTAAAAAGAGACGCCTTGTCCGGGCGGGGTGTTGATAACGGCCTATATGCTCAACTCCTGAAGCAATATGTGAAAAACGGTGTTGTGGATTATCGGGGATTCAAGAATGAAGAGGCCAAGCTGGATCAATACCTCACAATGCTTGAAAAAATAGACCCCAAGACCCTGACCAGAAATGATCAATTTGCCTTTTATGTGAATGCCTACAATGCCTGGACCATAAAACTGGTTTTGAGCGGTTATCCAGGCGTTAAATCCATAAAAGACCTGGGGAGTCTCTTCAAGAGCCCTTGGAAAAAGAAGATCTGTCGTATTGATGGTGGCGTAATCACTCTGGATGACATAGAGCATGGTATCTTACGTCCACGGTTCAAGGACCCGCGCGTACACTTCGCAATAAACTGCGCATCAAAGAGCTGCCCCCCCCTGCAATCCGAACCCTATGAGGGAAGTGTCCTGGATCAACAACTGGATGGAGCCGCACAAGCCTTTATTAATGATCCTCGGCGGAACCGCCTTGATGGGAAAACGCTTTATGTGAGCAAGATATTCGACTGGTTTAAAGAAGATTTTAATGATGATGTCTTTGGCTTTTTCCTGAAATACGCCAGGGGAGATCTCAGGAAACAACTGGAGGCGAACAGGGAGAACATCACCATCAAATACCTAAACTATGATTGGTCTCTGAATGGTATGTGAGCAGGACCGAAGCACAAAGGCCTGCGGGTGGCTCTGACTGGGATTTGAAAAATGGAGAAGGGGTATCATGCCGGGCTATGATTTTGATATAGGTATTATAGGCGGGGGAGCTGCCGGCCTGACTGTCACGGCCGGGGCGGCCCAGTTGGGTGCCAAGACACTTCTTTTGGAAAAGGAGCAAGAGCTTGGGGGCGACTGTCTTCACTTTGGATGTGTGCCGAGCAAGACACTCATCAAGACCGCCCATGTGTATCACCAAATGAAAAACGCTGAGAAGTTTGGTCTTCCAAGGGTGGAAGTCTCGGAGGTGAATTACAGGGATGTGGTAAAAAGGATTCAATCCGTCATCCGGGTGATTCAAAAACACGACTCTGAAGAGAGGTTTTGCAGCCTTGGCGCCAAAGTGGAATTTGGGAGCCCCGCTTTTGTTGATACGCACACGATCCGGTTGAATGGGAAGATGGTTTCCGCAAAGAACTGGGTTGTGGCCACGGGTTCGTCCCCATCCATTCCCCCCATAGAGGGTCTGAACAAGACCCCTTATATTACCAACAAAGAGATCTTCTCCCTTGACCATCTTCCCGGTTCCATGATCATCCTGGGGGCGGGTCCCATCGCCACAGAGATGGCCCAGGCATTCTGCCGGCTCGGCACAAAGATCCTTATGGTCCAGCGGAGCGGCCAGATCTTGAGCAAAGAGGACAAGGATCTTGCCGACAAGGTCCTGAAGGTCCTGACCGATGAAGGAGTGACTTTTCATTTGAACAGTTCGGTGGTCCGAACCCATGACAGGGGGGCTGAAAAAGAAGTCGTTATCAAGAGCGCCGAAGGCAAGGAAACCACGTTGAGGGCTGACACCATCCTGGTTGCCATGGGAAGGCAGCCCAATCTGGATGGGCTGGGGTTAGAGGAAATCGGGGTTGAATCGGACAAGAAAGGCATCGCGGTGGATAACAGGCTGAGGACAAGTCAAAAGCACATCTATGCGGCCGGTGATGTCACGGGGGCATACCAATTTACCCATGCGGCCGGGTATGAGGGAGGTATCGTCATCAGCAATGCGATCTTTCATCTGCCCCGCAAGGTTGATTACACGTTTTTGCCCTGGTGTACCTATACCGACCCGGAACTGGCGAGCATCGGGATGAATGAGAAAGTGGCCAAAGATAGAGGGATCAATTACAAGGTGTGGACAGAGGCCTTTCGTGATAATGACCGGAGCCTGGCCGAGGGCGAGCAGGTCGGAAAGATCAAGATGATATTGGACGAAAATGAGAAGGTGCTGGGGGTTCAGATCCTGGGACCTCGGGCAGGCGAATTGTTGAGCGAGTGGGTGGCGATCCTTAATGGAAAAGTGAAGCTCTCGACCCTCGCGTCCGCGGTGCATCCCTACCCCACGCTGGGTGAGATAAACAAGTGTGTGGCCGGGGCCTATTTTTCACCGAAAATTTTCTCTGACAAGGTCAAGAAGGGCTTGAAGTTCTTTTTTCATCTGAAAGGCAGGGCCTGCGGATAAGGAGGAATGAATATGCAGATAGGGATGGTTGGCTTGGGGCGAATGGGCATGAACATGACAAAACGGCTCTTGAGAGGTGATCAGAGGGTTGTTGCTTACAACCGAACGCCACAAAAGGCGGACCAGGTGGTTAGAGAAGGCGCCCTGGGGGCTTACTCCCTTTATGAGTTAGTTGAAAAACTTTCAATCCCCCGAACCGTTTGGGTGATGTTGCCGGCTGGTGCGGCAGTGGAAGATCATATAAATCAGCTGAAGGAAGTCCTGGAACCAGGTGACATCGTTATTGACGGAGGTAATACGTATTATAAAGATGATATTCGCCGCGCGGACCTGCTTGCTGAAAAAGGAATTCGGTTTATGGATGTGGGGGTCAGCGGCGGCATCTGGGGCCTTGAGATAGGGTATTGCCTTATGGCAGGGGGGGAAAAGGAGACCTTTGAATATCTTGAACCCATATTCAAGACTCTGGCCCCGGAGGAAGGTTATCTATTCTGCGGGGCCGCTGGGGCAGGGCACTTTGTGAAGATGGTTCATAACGGTATAGAATATGGCATGATGCAGGCATACGGCGAGGGGTTTGCCATCCTGGAGGCCTCTCCTTACGCTGAAGCACTCAATTATGCTCAGGTCGCCCACCTCTGGAACCAGGGGAGCGTCGTGCGTTCGTGGCTCTTGGAACTGGCGGAAGATGCCTTTAAAAAAGATGAGAGGCTCTCAGGGGTTCGTGGTTATGTCGAAGATTCCGGAGAAGGCAGATGGACGGTCCAGCAGGCTATTGAGACGGGTGTATCGGCACCCGTAATCGCCCTCTCCCTGTTAAGAAGATTTCGGTCTCGTGAAAAGGACTCCTTTTCAGATAAGGTCCTTGCGGCTCTCCGCAAGGAGTTTGGCGGCCATGCCGTCATGGCTGCCAACGATAGAAAAGAGGAAGAACAATCTTAGGTAACACTTTAGCCCTTTGAAATTGGGGGAATGGGGATTCCGAACCCCCATTCCCCTGTCTAAGTGCCAATTTTGAACAAAACTAAATCCATACGATCTTAGAAATAAGAGAAGGTTGCGCCATGGATGTTGGTGACAAGAATCCGATAAGAGAAGTCCAGCCGGCAGTGGTCAAGAGCGAGGCCCCAGACCTGGGGATTCCTCCTGAGGCGTGCCTGATAGAAGGTCATGCAGAGCCGTGCACGGTCGTCATCGTGGGGGCATCGGGCGATTTGACCCAGAGAAAACTAGTTCCTGCCCTTTTTAATCTGTACCTTAATGCCGGGCTGCCCCAGCCATTTCTCATTGTGGGTTGCGGTCGTACGGAACTTGGCGACAGGGGGTTTAGGGATAAAATGAAAAAGGGTGTTTCTGCTGCCCCACAACGCCTGGATTCAAAATGGGGGGAGTTTGCCAAGTCTCTTTTCTATCGGTCCATCGACTACGGAGATCTCCCCTCTTTTTCAGCCCTTGCCGGATATCTCAAGGAAAAGGACGAGGAACATGGGACCGGTGGAAACCGGATTTTTTATCTCGCTGTGCCGCCTTCCCTTTACAAGGATGTCGCTCACGTGATTGGCCGGTCCGGTCTTGCCGTTGAGAATGAAAATGGCAATGGCTGGTCGCGGATCGTTGTGGAGAAGCCCTTTGGCAGAGACCTTGGGACAGCCATTGACTTGGACCGTTCGCTTCATGATCATTTTGAAGAACACCAGATATTCAGGATGGATCATTATCTGGCAAAGGAGACCGTTCAAAATATCCTCATGTTCCGCTTTGCCAACGCTATATTTGAACCCATATGGAACAGGAGATACATTGACCATGTGGCCATAACAGCGGCTGAGACCCTGGGCGTAGAGCACCGAGCGGGGTATTATGAACAGGCAGGGGTTTTGAGGGACATGTTTCAAAACCATATGATGCAGCTCCTGGCACTGACCGCAATGGAGCCACCATCCCTCTTCGAGGCTGATCGGGTGCGTGATGAGAAGGTCAAGGTGTATAGGGCCCTAAGGCCTTTTCCGGTTGAAAAAATTCAAGAATACCTGGAGGTCGGCCAATATGGCCCCGGGACCATCAATGAGAAAGCGGTTAAGGGCTACCGGGATGAACCTGGTGTAAATGGAGACTCTCTCGTCCCTACCTTCGCGATGATGAAGGTTTTTTTGGACAACTGGCGGTGGCAGGGTGTCCCTTTTTACCTCTGTTCAGGAAAAAGGCTAGCCAGGAAATTGACCGAAATCGCCATCCAGTTCAAGCAGGTCCCCCACTCAATGTTCAGGCAAACACTGGGTGAACACATCACTGCCAATCGTTTGAGCATCGGGATCTACCCGGACGAAAAAATAATCTTGACATTCCAGACAAAGAATCCGGGTGCCCGGCTATGCCTCCGTTCGGTGACAATGGATTTTGAATATAATCAAAACTATAAAGGGCCGATCCTTGATTCCTATGAAAAGGCCCTGATAGATTGTATTCTGGGTGATCAAATGCTCTTTTGGAGGCAGGACGGTGTCGAGCTCTGCTGGGCGTTTTTGACACCAATCCTGGAGGAATGCGAGACCTGCCGAGAGCGTCAGGCAATGCTCCTTCCCTATGCGGCAGGAAGTTGTGGCCCCGGGCTTCCTGGAAAAGGGGAAGGGTTTGATCGCCTTATGGAGTCGATGAGAAGCTAGAAAGTGAATAATTTGACTCTAAAGGGGACGTGTGTGAAGGAAAGGAGATTGCTGAGTGGAACGGTATTACAGACCGGAAGACCTGCAAAAATTCGATGAAATCGGAAAAGAGGCACCGGAGCTGGCCAACAAATTTTTTGATTATTACAATGCCGTGTTTGAAGAAGGCGAACTCACAGAGAGGGAGAAAGCTTTGATAGCCCTGGCCGTGGCCCATACGGTTCAGTGCCCCTATTGCATCGATGCCTTTACTCAGGCCTGTCTGGAAAAAGGATCCAACCCGGCCGAGATGACAGAAGCGGTTCACGTGGCAACGGCCATACGAGGGGGTGCCTCTCTGGTCCACGGGGTGCAGATGCGCACCGTGGCCGAGAAGTTGTCCATGTGATGGGAACAAGGTGATAAACGGAGAATAGAGATGGGTCAATTCTCGTTGGAGAGGGCCGGGGAAGGCTCGGGGCAAGGGATTATGGACATAGACCCTTTTCATTTGACCCTCTCCAAGCATGGGTTTGAGTTAAAGAGGGAAGTGGCAACCACACTTCAGATCAATGTCGGTTTTCTTTGTAACCAGGCATGCCGGCATTGCCACCTGAACGCTGGTCCCGGCCGTAATGAGAGCATGAGTTCAGAGACCATGGACGAGGTGGTCTCCTACGCCCGTAGGTGCAATTTTGAAACCATCGACATAACGGGTGGCGCACCCGAGTTGAATCCGAATCTGGGAAACTTGATCAGAAAGGTCTCGGCGCTTGCGCCAAAGATCATGCTCCGATCCAATTTGACCGCTCTATATGACGGAAAAAGAGATCGATTGATAGACATCTTGAAGGGGCACCGCGTTGCCATAGTTGCCTCGTTTCCTTCTCTGAATGAATCTCAGGTGGATTCCCAACGGGGCAGTGGCGTTTTTCATGCGAGCTTAACTGCGCTCAAGGAGCTGAACAAGGCCGGCTATGGTCAAGAAGATTCCGGGCTGGAGCTTAACCTGGTATCCAATCCCACGGGTGCGTTTCTCCCTCCCTCTCAGACCCAGACGGAAAAGAGATTTCGGGACGTTCTTGAGAGGAAGTGGGGGATCGTCTTTAGCAATGTGTTCAATTTGGCCAATGCCCCACTTGGAAGGTTTTGGCACTGGCTCTTACATTCGGGTAATGAAGAGAAATACATGAAGAAACTGGTTTCCTGCTTTAACCCATCAACCATTGAGGGGCTCATGTGTAAGACGTTTGTATCGGTCTCCTGGGATGGGTTTCTCTTTGATTGCGATTTCAATTTGGCAACGGGCCTCTTTATGGGCGGGGTAGAGAGACATGTCTCTGAGATGCCGGGTCCGCCTGAACCGGGAAACTCGATTGAGGTGGCGGATCATTGTTACGCGTGCACCGCCGGAGCCGGGTTTAGCTGTGCCGGGGCCATAGAGCATTAGAGAAATGGGTTCAACTGAATTTGATATGGCAAAGACCAAAAATGCGATAATAAAAGTCTGTTTTCTGGGGGCGTTTATTGCCTTGGCCATTTACCTGGTGAGGTTTACTTCGGTAAAAGAATATCTCACGGCAGAGGCCTTGGGGAATTTTCTTGATGAAGCAGGCTTTTGGGGTCCCTTCGTATTTATGCTGGTGTATGCGGTGGGGGTATGTTTGTTTGTGCCCGGTTCCCTGTTGACCGGGTTGGGGGCTGCGATCTTTGGCCCTTATTGGGGTTTTCTCTATGTATGGGTGGGGGCCATGCTCGGGGCGAGTGCCGCGTTCTTTATCGGGCGTACTCTGGGAAGGGACTTTGCCGCCTCTCTGGTTGGAGATAAGATGAAGAAATATGACGATGCCATAGAGCGAAACGGCTTTGCGACTGTTCTCTATCTTCGGCTTGTGTATTTCCCCTTCACACCCATGAATTTTGGAATGGGGCTTACAAAGGTACGATTCTGGCACTATTTTTTCGGAACCGGGTTGGGTATTATTGTTGGGACTTTTATCTTTACCTTCTTTATTGGCACGGTTAAAGAGGTTTGGGTCTCAGGAAACTGGGCTCAGTTGCTCTCGTTCAAAGTCTTCTTTTCTGTTGGCCTTTTTATTTTTTCATTCTTTATCCCAAAGATCATAAAAAAGATAAGAACAGCCCGGGCATAAGAGAGGAACAAGTTGCCCGATGCCTGTCTTAAGGGAGAAGTTTAACACCCAGAACATCCATGCGGATATTTGGGGTTGAAAGGTAGTGCCTCAAAATGAGCGAGGAGCGAGTTCTGATAGAATCGGTGGGCGTGAAGATAGAGGCCCTTGTGGATCGGTCCGGAGGCCATGAGGCGGTCGTGGTTACCCATCCCCATCCCCTCTATGGGGGAGACATGCACAATAACGTGGTCGAGTCAATCGTACAGGCCTACCGTAGGAAGAGGTATTCTACGCTCAGGCTGAATTTCAGAGGCGTCGGAGGGAGTGAAGGGCACTATGACCAGGGCATTGGCGAGCAGGAAGATGTTGCGGCAGCTCTCAGGTATTTCTCTGATATGGGGAAAAACTCCATTGACCTTGCCGGATATTCCTTTGGGGCATGGGTTAACGCCCTGGGCCTCAATGGGTTCACTCAGGCCGGGCGGATGATCATGGTGTCTCCTCCTGTAAACTTTATCGATTTCTCTTTTTTTTCCAAAAGTCCCAAGCTTAAATTGGTAGTTGCGGGCTCCAAAGATGATATTGCACCCGCGTCCATGATCGAGGAAATGCTGCCGGGCTGGAACCCAGATGCCATTTTTGAGGTTATCCAGGGGGCAGATCATTTTTATTGGGGAAAGACCTCAGAACTGGATGCAATAATCCAGGGTTTCTTGGACCCTGACGGATAGAGGTTAAGGGGAAATGAACAAAATCAGTTTTCTCAAAAACCCTGTTCAAGAATATGCGTGGGGTTCAAGGACTGCCATACAGACTCTTCTTGGAGAACCTGCTCCATCCGAGAGACCAGCGGCGGAACTGTGGATGGGGGCCCATCCAAAATCCCCGTCAGAAGTGCTGGTTGACGGCAGGTGGCAATCCCTGGAAGCGGTAATTGGGGACAGCCCGAGATCCATTCTGGGAGAGAGGGTCGCGCGGAAATTTTCAAACACGCTGCCCTTTTTATTTAAGGTGCTGGCTGCCGATCAACCCCTGTCCATACAGGTCCACCCCGACCTTGAACAGGCCCGGGCGGGCTTTGAAAAGGAAAACGACCTCGGAATCCCGCTGGACGCCGCCTACCGGAATTACAAAGACCCTAATCACAAGCCGGAGATCCTTTCTGCGTTGACGCCGTTCCAGGGCCTGAAGGGCTTTCGAAATATATCGGAGATGCTGGAATTGATGGAGAAGGTATCCCGTTCGGTTATGTCCGCTTATCTCGCCCGTTTGAGAAACGAGCCCAGCGTCGTTGGTCTGAAGGAGTTTTTTACCTCGCTGATGAGTATGGACAAGGATCACCAAGGTATGGCCGTGACCGAGGCGGCAACTATTGCCGAAAAATATGTCCCTGAAGACCGGGCTTTCTTTTGGATGGTTGAGCTCAACCGTCAATATCCCGGAGATGTCGGGGTATTTTCACCCCTTTTCCTCAACCTGGTAAAACTGGAACCGGGGGAGGCCATCTTTCTTCCAGCCGGCGAACTCCATGCCTACCTTCAGGGTGTGGGCATAGAATTGATGGCCAACTCGGACAACGTGCTCAGGGGTGGGCTGACGCCGAAACATATTGATGTGCCCGAACTGTTGAAAATTGTGGATTTTGAGGCCGGGCCTGCTCAAGAAGTGGAATCAACGAGTGATGGTCCCTGCCAGACGGAATATGTTACCCCCGCCAGGGAATTCCTCTTGTCAGTGATTTCTTTGGACGAGGGTGAATGTTTTGAAAGCTTGCAGGACCGGAGCGTGGAGATTCTAATCTGCGTAAGCGGGGGGGCGGGTGTAACCGACCTTCGGAGTCGTGAGGCATTTGATCTTTCCAAAGGCACGTCCGTTATTATCCCTTCAGCGGTATCCGGTTATACCTTAGAAGGTAATGCCACCTTATACAAGGCCTCGGTACCAATGGGGTGATATCAAACGGGAAATCAAATGTGCTCCGCTCAACCTAAAACAGTGTTTCGTGGATATGGCTGGAGGGGTGCGATAACCAACCCTTCATGTATCGGCCTTTTGGAAAGTACCAACTTGAGAGCCTTGACTAATTAGGAGGGATGTCATGCCAAGTTATCAAATAGCCTTCATTCCCGGGGATGGGGTTGGACAGGAAGTATCCATCGAGGCCGAAAAAGTGCTGAAGGCCGTGGTGGAAAAACATGGACTTGATTTAAAAACAACGGAATTTGACTGGAGCTGCGAGTATTACCTGAAACACGGAAGAATGATGCCGGAGGACGGCATGGAAATTCTCAGGGGCTTTGATGCCATATTCCTGGGCAGCGTGGGTGACGCCAAAAAAGTACCCGACCATATTGCCGCGACGCTGGTGTTGGGTATTCGCAAGAAATTTGATCAGTATGTAAACCTGAGACCAATCAAACTCTACCCCAACGTGGATACCCTGATCAAGACGGCCACTCCCGAGACCGTGGATATGGCGGTGGTCAGGGAGAACACCGAAGGAGAATACGCGGCCCTGGGCGGTTTTTTTAAGCAGGGCACGCCGGACGGCGTGGCGTTGCAGACCGCGGTCTTCACCCAGAAGGGATGTGAACGCGTGATGCGTTATGCCTTTGAGCTGGCGGAGGAAAGAAAGAGGAGCGGCACGCGGCCGGGCATGGTTACCAACTGTACCAAATCCAATGCCCTTAATCATTCCATGGTCTTCTGGGACCAAGTCTTTGATCAAGTGGCTGAAGATTACCCCGGTGTCACTCGTGATATGGCGCTGGTGGACGCCCTGGCCATGTGGCTGATCAGAAATCCTGAGAAATTTGATGTGATCGTGGCCTCAAATCTTTTCGGGGATATCATCACCGACCTGGGCGCAATGCTCCAGGGAGGTATGGGACTGGCGGCCGGCGGAAACATCAACCCCGAAAAGGAGTTTCCCTCCATGTTTGAACCGATCCATGGTTCGGCCCCGGACATCAAATTTAAGGGAATCGTCAACCCCATAGCCTCCATCGAATCCATCAGGATGATGCTGGAGCACCTGGGAGAAAAACAGGCCGCCCAGGACGTGGAAAGAGCGGTTTCATGGACCCTGGAGGAAGGGAGGATCAGGACCCCCGACATGGGAGGGACAAATAAGACCTGCGAGCTTGGAGATGCCATTCGGGAAGTGATTTTGAAGTGATACTGCATTACTGGGTCTCAAATTGGCTGCCAAACGGAGCGACTCGGTCTGGGATGATCGGATCGTGACCTTGCTGATCGTCCTGGTTAAGGCCAGTCGCGGTAAGATTGTCGGGGTTTTTGACGGTATCCGCGGCAAATGAACTGCATTTGCTTAGATTTGATCATGCAATTGTCGGAAAAGAGCCTGGACCATGTCTGACAATTTCATTCTATCTCGACAGGCATAACATGACATATCACAGCCCTCGATCCGGCCCTCCGAATGATGATATCACACGTTTTACCTCGGTTGACCTAAAAAGCAGCTGCCTGCAATCAAAATATATTGCGGATTAGTTAGCATACAAAACAATTCTGGTGAGAAGTGGATTCAAGTAATATAGGAAAGGTTGCATCGGGAATTTGCCAAAATTGGGCATCTATACATCACTATTAAGCCAGTAAATCTATTACAGACTGACTACTCGACCTCCCAGCTCCCCGTGTCCGATAGGTGGCTTTATGTTGACCCGCAGTATCTCTCCGAGGCGTTGGCTCTACGAGCCGGAGGCCAGAGGTCTATTCACCCTGATTTTTTAAGTAGGAGATGGGTTCAAGGGATAGCTCTACCTAAATTTCCTCGATTTTCCCTCCTTCTGGCAAGGTCAAGCGCCTGGGTCACCGTCTTAGCATCTGCGCCCTTCCTGGCCTCAGCCCTCAATTTCAGCCAGCGAGTTGCTACCACAACATCATGAGGTTGGATTCAATTTGACACACAAGGCCAATTTTCCTATACTCCTTCGCCGAAAAGCGAGTTCTTATCAGACAGACGACGATTACGGCCGGTGTTCAAGTGTACATTTATCAATGCGACCTTCGCTTCGAGGAGGTGGGCCACTTTGGTCTGAATGTTCGTCCTACTCCCAATCATCCCAATCCAGAAAGCCGTCATACCATGGGTCTTGTGATCTGGGGCGAAGCGTGACCGATGGAGAATCCAGGAGACAAGTTGCCCTGATGAGGGCAATGAAACAGCAGGAGGTCAGAATGCTAAAATTTTTGAGGATGAGTGCCGCATGATGGAAGGAGAAACGTATTACCTTATCGTCAAATGGAACCAGACCCCGAGAAGGGACGGCATACCCTCTATCGCCCAGTACCTGATTGAATAATGTTTAGTATGTGTTTATTGCTATCTTAGCGGGTACATTCTATATAGGGGAGCCGGGGCGGATGTGAAACATCTAAGACCCCGGAAAGATTAAAAACATATTATAGAGGAGGATCCTTATGGCTAAAGAGACAAAGATTGTCAAAGGGGGTTTCAGGGCAACTCTGGCGCTGGTTATCTCAATCATTGCACTTATTCTGTCTATCGTTGCTTATACCGCGACCACAAGAGAGGAAGAATTCAATGTCCATATCAAAAACCTGCAGACAAGCCTAGAAAAAATGAAGCAAGAGAGCTCGAAACAGATAGAGAAGTTGCGGGATGAAACAGGGAATGTCCTTGAAAAGCTAGGCAAGACCGTTAAGAAGAAACAAGATACAGAGACACAAGAAAAGGAGGCCAAGCAGTAAGGAACAGGCCCCCGGCGCTGAAGGGCTGCATACAGTCTGGTACCCTGCATGAGCACCCTACATTTTTTCGCTTTTCGATTGTGGCCATATGATGTACCCCTCACGCCGTAAACTACAAGGTTCACTTCTCTTTTAGAAGTGATATTTCGGCATGATTAGATGCCTAAGAATAGGTCTGGGGTCGAGTCGCGCAGAAAATATTTGAATCCACGTTTAAACATGTGCAACTTCTCAACAAATAGAGTTCCATTGCCCTCCTCACGATTAGTACAATTCGCAAGGATGCCCCGTAAGATCACCAAATTATTCATCTTGATGTCAACGACCTACAGACTATAGACATTCTCACCAAAAAGCGCTATTGTAGATCTTGAGTCGTCCTAGTCCCCTGGATTGAGACATGGGAGAAAGCCACTAACGAAAGTTTGGAAAAGTTGTTGTGCAAAGCAGAAAAAATGGTTTTGTTTTCACAATCTGATATGGAGTTCCTATAGTGGTCGCACCTGAAAAAGAAATCGAGCAGAGACTTCGAAGCCTTGAAGAGCACCTCCAGAAGGAAAACCCTTTGCTGGTGGATGCGGTGAAGGGCTTTCGACGATTGGACAAGATCGCTCACAAAACCGGACTTATGAAGCGCGATCAGACTTATACAACACAAATTGCATGGTGGCCCCTAATTTCGGTGTTAGGTACCTTCTCAACGGGCAAATCAACATTTGTCAATCATTACCTCCAGTATCCATTGCAGCCCACCGGACCTCAGGCCGTGGACGACAAATTCACAGTGATTTGCTTTACCGCAGATACGGACCCCCAGCTGCTGCCGGGCATTGCTGTCAATGCGGACCCCCGATTCCCTTTTTACAAGATGAGCGAAGAGTTGGAAAAGGTCCAGGCCGGTGAGGGCGTGCGTATTGATTCATATTTACAATTGAAGACCTGTGCAAGTGAGTACCTTCGAGGACAGATTTTCATCGACTCACCCGGATTTGATGCCGATGCTCAGCGTACTTCTACCCTGAGGATTACAAACTACATTATTGATATTTCAGATCTTGTTCTCGTATTTTTCGATGCCCGGCATCCCGAGCCCGGTGCGATGCGGGATACACTTAGGCACCTAGTAGCCAATACCATCAACCGGTCGGATTCCAACAAGTTCCTTTACATCTTAAACCAGATTGATACAAGTGCGCGAGAGGATACCCTGGAAGAAGTTGTAGCCGCCTGGCAGCGCACCATTGCACAAGAAGGTCTCACAGCGGGCAGGTTTTATTTCATTTATAATCCGGACGCCGCCATTCCCATCCAAGATGAAAGCGTGCGCAAACGCTTTGAAAACAAGAGAGACAAAGACTTGACCGAAATTCACAACCGCATTCGACAGGTGGGCCTGGAACGAGCCTATCGGATTGTGGGGACCTTAGAAAAGGCGGCCCAGCAGTTACAAGACCAGAAACTTATCCGACTAAAAGAGCTTATTCGGCGTTGGCGCAATGGCGTGTTGTTGCGAGACTTCGTAATGTTTGGTGCCCTCATTGGTGCTTACATTGCAGTGGGACTTTGGGCGGGCTACTTGTCGTGGAGAAATTACCTTCCACCCCAAATAGAAGGCGTTGCAGCTGCACAATGGTTTAAAATACTGGCTGTCTCTATAATCGCAATCGTCGTCATCTCACTTCATTTTTTCGCGCGCAGGTGGGCAACCCTCGACACGATCAAGTTCCTTAATCGATCAATTCCGGCCGGTTCGGAGCGGGGAAGCGTCACCAGAGCGTTTTTAAAAAACACACGCCCGTGGCGCACCATTTTTTTATCCAAGCCGATTGGCTGGGGGCGAAAGGCCCGCAAAGAGATCAGGGAGGTAATCATGCAAGCGAATCGAAATATCCAGAAACTCAATGATCTTTTCACACGGCCTTCTGGGGAACCGGGTGCATGGGAAGCAACGCCCGGTGGAGCTTTTCCCTTCTAACCCACAGCCAACCATCCCCAGGCACTCCATGAGTCCCCTTCTCAATATCGACTTCACCCGTGACCACAAGGCCAGTATTGATGCCTGAATGCATGAAAATGGTTTGGCCAACCGAAGATTTGAGCTCCCAACAGGGTAAACGATCCCCTGTTAGGAGCTAGGCATATACATCTTGAGGCGTTCTCTCATTGGGTAACCTCCTGAATAGAGGTTGAATGAATGGTGGGAATATTTACATCCGATCCGATGTAATAGCAAAAAATGCCTAAGTCAAGAGAAAAACGGCTTTCAGGAACCTCATTGCAGTAAATGATTCTATACGCTTACAGAAAAACATTTTGGGGTTATCATTTCCCACATTGGATAAAGCATTAGGCGTCTGGTTCGACTGATACCTAAAACTCGAAACTTGAAACTTGGAAATATGTCGGTATTTCTTGAGGTTATCGAGTTTCCAGTTTCAAATTTCCAGTTTCTCTCAACAAAAGCGACAGAACCTCTTTAAAGATCGTATGTCAGATTACCCCAAAAACTTTTTCTTGAAAGCTATAGACTTGAAAAATGAAACAATATGGTCAGGATTCCTTTGGTATTTGTGAACAGCCCCAAATCTGGGTAGATGCACCGGTTGCCCGGCGCACCCCCCACAGACCCGTACGTGAGCAACTAACTCATACGGTTCCTCAATAGTCATCGGCTTGAGGCCCATGACTAGCCAAACAGGCGACACCCCGCTTGGCGCATAACTATGCTGCCCTGTAGACTGTTAGATTAACACAGACTACGCCACACTCAGCCAAAGTTCCGGTGATACGGTTCGTGGTCTCGAAGTACCTCCCCTATTTCCCTCCGGCAGAACGTTATGCCCGGCTTCTCCTTCCCTTAAGTGGGTCCCTTGGGCCTCAGTTCCTCTCCGAGCCGTAGGCTCTACGATAAAATGAGAAAGAAGGTCTCCTTTGAGGTAATACCTCATTTGTGTTACTTATTTAACAGATAAAGAAAATAATTAACACAAAGAAAGGAGACGCTGATGAAGGATATCATTTATGATCATTACATGGCAATAGATTGGTCCATTAAAAATATGGCTATTGCTCGAATGACAAAGAAATCAAATAAGATCACGGCTATTGATGTTCCATCGGATATTCAAGACTTGCAGGCTTATTTAAAGAATCTTAGAGGAACAAAGATATTGGCAATAGAAGAAACGACCACTTCACAATGGCTGTATACGGAGTTTAAAGAATATGTGGACAGGATATTCATCTGTGATCCCAACCGCAACAAGCTACTGAGTGAGGGACCCAAAACAGATAAGATCGATGCCAGCAAGTTGGTACAACTCTTAAAGGCCGGGCTTATGAAGGAAGTCTACCACTCTACTGATAAGTTTTTGTATCTGCGCCGGATTATTAGCGGTTATGAGGATCTGGTCAAAGCGGGGGTCCGGTTAAAAAATCAGCGGTATGCACTGCTGAGAGCCTGTGGGAAAAGCGGTAACGAGGAAATAGGCAGCACATTAGACTCCCAGGGCGAGCAATTCGTACTGGATTGTTTGGATAGGCAAATTGAAGCATACGAAAAAGAGAAGCAAGGCTACGAAAAAGAATTTGAGAGGCTGGCTCGAAAAAATCCCGAGATCAAGCATCAAAAAAGTCTTCCTGGTATAGGCGCTATCAACGCGGTAAAAATCGTTGCGCGTGTTGTAACTCCTCATAGATTTCCTG
>JADHXI010000183.1 GCA_016783065.1 Desulfobacteraceae bacterium
CCACTGCCGCAAAAGAGGAGACAGCGGGAACCTTGATGAGCGAAGTCAATATCACCCCGGACGAGATAAGGAATGCCCTCATTATCGAGGCTACCCCACTTGATTACCGGATTATAGAGAACATCCTGAGGCAGTTAGACGTAATGCCCAGACAGGTATTGATTGAGGCCACGATCGCCGAGATCACAGTGAATACCAGCACCGAATTTGGGATGGAGTGGGCACTTGGGAAAGGTGCTGCCGCAGCGGGGGCAGGAAGCTTCGCAGCCACCATAAACAAATTGGCCGGAGCCGATGCCATATCTACGGGGCTCAGGTATTCCATAGGGGTGACCGACAAATGGTATGCCGCGCTCCATGCCCTGGCCAGTGAGGGGAAGGTCAACATCATATCCTCCCCGCATGTCCTTGCATCCGACAACAAGGAGGCCAAGATCGATGTCTCCAGGGAGATCCCGATATCAAGCGGGTCAACACAGATTACAAGCGGTGCCGTTGTAGGTACAACCACCATTGAGTACCGGGACACGGGGGTGATCCTCTCCGTTACACCACACATCAATGAGAGGGGTCTGGTCACCATGGACATCAGCCAAGAGGTCAGCGACCTGGAGAAAAAGTCCGTAGATGTGGCCGGGTACAGCTATCCTGCGTTCTTTAAGCGAACTGTCAGCACCACGTTGACGGTAAGGAATGGCCAGACCATAGCAATCGGAGGGCTGATAAAAGATAAAGAGGACGAATCGATAACAGGCGTGCCTTGCCTGATAAAGATTCCGGTGCTCAGGTACCTGTTTGGGACATGGGGGAAGCAGGTGGAAAAGATAGAGCTGATTGTCCTCATAACGCCCAGGGTAGTGGCGAATTTGGATGATGTAGATGCGGTTACCGAAGAGTTTAAGCAGAAAGTAAGAAATGTCATGAACAGGTTTTATCCGAAATGATCTTTCCCCATCCGCAGATTACCCCGATGAAATAGTAAAACAAAAGCATTTCATGGGGCAGGCGCAGATTACGCAGATTATCATAACGGCCAAACCGGAAGCAAAAAGATCTCGAAAAAACTTTAATTCCATGCCATGAATGTTTTTTCTTTAATCAGGCGCTGGGTTGAGATCCCGTTTCGGTTCCGGACCCTTTTTTGGGGTTTTGTGAGTAACGAAATCAGGGGGCGTTTTGCCGGCTCTATCGGTGGCTTTGTGTGGAGCCTTCTAACACCGCTGGCCAATCTCCTTATATATATCTTTGTCTTTTCAGTCGTTTTGAAGATCCGGCTGAAGCCGATGGAAACAGGGACCGACAGCTTCGCGATCTTTTTTCTGGCAGGGATGCTCCCGTGGTTGGCCTTTTCTGAAGCACTTAACAGCTCTACGGATCTTTTCTTAGGGAGGGCCAACCTGATTACTAAAGTCGCATTTCCGTTGGAGGTCCTTCCCTTGACAGGGGTCGTTGTGCCGTTTTTCTTAAACGGCCTCGGCTTTGTCATGTATTTATGTTATCTGATTTTAAAAGGCTACGCGCATTTTGGATGGTTCTGGCTTCCGGTGATAATTGCTGTTCATATGGTATTTACCCTTGGCCTGATCATACTGATTTCCAGCCTGTCCGTATTTTTGAGGGATATAAAGCAATTTATCGGGACCGCGCTTTCTTTGTGGTTCTTTTTGACACCGATCATTTATCCCCTGAGCATGGTGCCGGAAAAGTTGCGCTGGGCAATCAAGCTCAATCCGATGTATCCATTCATTGAACTTTACCACCAGGTCTTGTTGCAGCACTCTGTTTCGTGGGGGATGCTCGCGTATGTCATTGGGCTGGCGACCCTGGTTCTTGTTGGCGGCATTCTGTTTTTCGAACGTTCCAAGTATGCCTTTGCCGATGTTCTGTAAGGAGGGGGTGAGCCTTAACCGGATGGGTATGCTTGCGGGGGAAGATATTGGACGCGGTTGAGGCTGAAAAACTGACAAAGCAATATCGGGTTTACCTAAGACCCTTTGATCGCCTTAAAGAAGCTGTCACCCGCAGGCCCTTCCACGAAATTGTTGAGGCGTTAAATGATGTTTCATTTCGAGTGACTTCCGGGGGTTCGTTGGGGATAATCGGTGAAAACGGGGCAGGTAAGTCCACTCTGCTGAAAATATTGGCAGGGACGGTAAGGCCAACCTCTGGAAAAGTCGTGAAGCGGGGGAGGGTCGCTGCCCTTTTAGAGCTTGGATCAGGGTTTCATTCTGAATTCAGCGGTCGGCAGAACATTTATCTTAATGCAGCCCTTTTGGGCCTCGGAGAGGAAGAGATTAAGGAACAGGAGCCGGCCATTATCCGTTTTTCAGAACTGGGTGATGTTATTGATCGGCCTGTCAAGACCTATTCATCGGGGATGTATGTGCGTTTGGGGTTTTCCATCGCGACGAGCGTCGATCCGGATGTCCTCATTATCGATGAGGCCTTGAGCGTGGGGGATCAGCGATTCCAGCAGAAGTGCGTGGATCGGATGACCAAGTTCAGGGAAGCGGGCAAGACGATCATTTTTTGCAGCCACAGCATGTATTTAATAAATGAATTATGTGCTGATACGTTGTGGTTGCATAAAGGCGGGATAGGCGATTATGGCAAGACGCCAAGGGTAGTTTCCGAGTATTTGGCCTCTCTGAAAAGGGGTGCGGAAAACGAGGGTGCCGAAAACAAGGCGGCTTCTCCGAAAAGCGTATCCCTGCCGGAAGTCGTCATCGAAGATATCCGGCTGGTTGATGATAAGGGAAAGCGACTTGAAAACATTAGACAATTCCAGGCCGTGGTGGTTCAGATTAAGACCGTGTGTACCGGTCCTCCTCTAAAGGGACATGTGGGCATCGAGATTGGGCAACCGGATGGCCAAAGTGTTTTTGGAACCACAACGAAGATCGCTGGTCTAAGACCGATAGAGTTTGCCGATGAGCAGATCGTAGAACTTGTCATTCCGTCGATACCAATTCTTGGGGGGGCTTACAGGGCTATCGTTTCGGTGGGGGATGAACATGCTCTAAGGCTAATCCACCAGGTTAGCAGTGCACCGTTCACCATAGAGAGCGACCGCCCGGAATTTGGGATGGTATGGATCGAGCACCACTGGCGTTTGCCCAATACACCAAGGGCCTTCTGAATTGAAAACAGTTGCCATTATTGTCAATTACAGGAGTGCATCTCTGACACGTCAGGCGGTTCAATCGGTTCTTGATGCGGTCTCCCTCGGTCCGGTCCAGGTAGTTGTGATGGACAATAGCGAAGACGATGAGGAGGCGGAAAGATTACGTTTATATCTCCCACCGACCGTTGCTTTGCGGGTCAGTCCCAAAAATATCGGTTTTGGACGCGCCTGTAACCTGGCTTTTGAGAATTTCGAGGGGGACCAGGTCCTTCTCATAAATCCGGATGCCCGGTTGCTGCCAGGTTGTCTCCTGCGTCTTCAAAAAACGCTTTCTTCCACAGAAAAAACAGGGGCTGTTTCCCCGCAGGCTTTCTGGGATGACGATCTCAAATATTACCTCCCGCCATCTATCCCTTTTTTCTTGTTTGAACTTCAGGCGTTTTTCGACGCGTGTGGACCACAGGCTCCGATCAGCCGTCTTTTGAGTAATAGCTGGCGATATCATTCAATAAGGGTCTGGAGTGCAAAAAGACCTGTGAGGGTAAGAAACCTGTCCGGTGGTCTTGTCCTTTTGAAAAGGGAAGCCATTCTTAGGGCAGGTGGTCTCTTTGATGCCCGGTTTTTCCTGTATTTCGAAGATACAGATCTTTTTATTCGTTTGAAGAAGGCTGGGTATTCCCTTGTCATTGAACCGAGGGCCAAAGCGGTTCATTATTATGATCAGTGCGGACGGAACGAGTGGGGGAAGAAAAGGGAGTTTATGTCCCGATCCCATTCACTCTTATTGGGCAAATATTCCAACAGCGTGAAATCCCGTTTGAGAAAAGCGGTGGCTCATCTTGCGCGTCCTGCAACGAGAGGGCGAGCGCAGATTTTTCAGCACCGGATCACCTCACCCTTTGTAATAAAAGTACCTGCCCGGTTGCAGAAAGGATGGCTCTTTGAGGCGAGCCCCAATCCAACCTTTACGCCGTCAGCAGGTCGGTTTGGAGAGGGGGAATCGGTGGATTTCCCCGAAAAGTATTGGTCAATGCTCGCTCCTGGTCAATACTTTGGGCGTTTGGGAAGCGCCGCGGGCTACAGTAGTCGCTCTGAAGTAATTTCATGGGTCATAAGGGAAGCTATCTCAAATGAAAATTGACTCCCTTATCCTGCAACTGCCGCCGCCATTTAACTATTACCGCCTAATGTGTGACAGCGACCATCTCCATTTTGGGCTTTGGCTCCCCGATGCCCCTGGCTTGACGGTTGAAGGGGCACAGGAGCGCATGTTTGAGAAGCTGGTCTCCTATTTGCCTGAACCTCCTGCGAAGATTCTGGATGTGGGATGCGGGCTCGGGTGTTCTGCGGATATGTTAAGCTCAAAAGGTTTTGACGTAACCGCGATTGCGCCGTCACCGGAACTGATTGAGTATGCCATACAGCGGTACGGGGCCGATAAAGACTGTTTCAGAGTCCTCGATCTTTTCGATGAAGACGTCTCAATACTTGCCGAAGGGAGTTATGATGCGCTTTTTTTCCAGGAGAGCTTGCAATACCTTCGCCCCCTTAATGAAGTCATGAGAAAAGCTCGGCGTTTACTGAGGGATAAGGGCCTCCTGATTATAGCCGACCAAGTCTGTTATGACGGGAAGCTTAAGTCCGAAACCGCTGTTCATATGTCTCGAGATATCTATGCAGCACTTTCAGAAAGTGGATTTCGTATCACTGAAGATCAGAAGATAGGAAGGGAGGTCGTTCCTACGTGTGAATGGGCAGTTGATAGGTTGACGGAACTCTTTGACGACCTTGTATCTGCTCTGAATGATCCAAATGCAGAAGATCATCTTCTCTCTTTTCTTAACAAATGGAAGAAACAGAAAGCCTGGCATGAAAGCGGGCGGTTTGGCTATGAGATCTTTGTTGGCAAAAAGGATCCTTTCTTTATCCGTTCGTATAAGGAAGGCGACGAACACGAGATACTGGCAATGTTCAATGAGGTGTTCAAAGAGGATAGAAGTCTGGATCAGTGGTACTGGAAATTCAGAGATAATCCTTTCGGGTCTCATGAGGTCTGCATGGCTTTTTCTCAGGACGATAAGATAGTATCTCATTATGCGGGATTCCCGGTTTGTTTATCGTCTGCAAGTGAGGATGACGGCAGGGTGTTGAATTTTACGGTACCTCAGATTGGAGATACAATGACCGACCCGAGTATCAGGCGGATTGGTCTGGGTAAAACCGGCATTCTTGCCAGAACAGCCCACTATTTCTACGCAAAATTCTGTGAAGGGTCTGTCCCCTTTGGCTATGGCCCAAACACTGCAAATATGCGGAAATTGGGTGAGCGATACCTCGGGTATATATATCTTGATCCCATCCCGTTTTGGGTCAGAGATCTCTCCCGCGCGCCATTTCGCCGACCAGGTTTACTTTCAAGAATTTTACAGGGATTTACTGTCGAGGAAGTCGATTCTGTTAATGAAGAATGGGACACGCTCTTCGATCGCCTCTGCCCTGTTTACAGATTCCTTATAAGGAGAGACGCAACATATGTAAAATGGAGATATCTGGATTGCCCGGATAAAGTCCACAGGGTGTTCACCGTCCGGAAAAGGGGGGCTTTGGTAGGCTGGAGCGTATTTTCTTTGAGAAACAAGAAGCTCCTCTGGGGCGATGCCCTTTTTGCCAAGGAATGCCTTGATGGCCTCTCCCATTTATTCTACCATTTCTCTACAAAATGCTTTCCCGAGGCAGTGTCAATCCAGGCCTGGTTTTCATATCACCCTGAATGGTGGAGCAACCACCTGAAAACACTTGGGTTTGAGGCTGTTAGAGAGCCGAATGATCTGGCATTTTGTTATCATACATTCTGGAACGACATTTTGGACAATGAAAAGCTCCATGAAAAACTGAATACCTCCTTCTATTACACCTGGGGCGACAGTGATCTCTTTTAGACGGGTTTTGGATTGGGGATTTTGGATTCAAAAAGAAGACCAGTCTCTTTCACTTTTAAAGGTTTCAAGAGGCGATAGTGCTTACCGAGGAAAATCTGATTCCATACCACGCGACTGACCTTACGGGTAAGAGGGTCCTTGTCCTGGCGCCCCATCCTGATGACGAGACATTCGGGTGCGGGGGCGCTCTGGCCCTCCATGCAAGGTCCGGTGATCCTGTAAAGGTCGTTTTTCTGACCAATGGGGCTAAGGGAGATACATCAGGAAGGAATGATAAGGAAGAATATGTTAAATTAAGGCAGAATGAGGCGCTGAAGGCGTGCGCCTGTCTCGATGTGACGGATCTGGAATTCTGGCCATACGAGGACAGGTCGTTGGCTGGTTCCCGGGGGGCTCTTCGACGGATGATCGATCTGCTTGAGGATTTTAGGCCTCAATTAGTGTATGCGCCGTCTCCGATGGAGTTTCACCCGGATCACCGGGCCGCATCTTTTCTGTTGTGCGATGCTATTGGCAGCAGCAGCCTTGATTTCGATGTCGCCTTTTATGAGGTGGGACAGCCCTTGAGAGTGAGCCTGCTGGTTGATATTACCGGGGTGTCGGACCGGAAGGCCCGGGCAGTAGGCGCCTACAAGAGTCAGCTCAAGGAGAAGCCATACGGAGATATCAGCTTGGCCCTGGACCGGTACAGGAGTTTGACGCTCCCACAAGAGGCGACCCATGCCGAAGGTTTCTCTTTGTGGGGAGCGAGTCTCATAAGAAAAATCGGCCCTCTTTCCCTTCCGTTTCAGCAGATCCACAGGCTGGCGCCGGCACCGGGTGAGGCCGGGCCTTTGGTATCGGTCATTGTGCGCACCAAGGATCGCCCAAAGCTGCTTGCAAATGCCTTAAGGTCGATCGCGGAGCAGAGCTATGCCAATTTGGAGATCGTAGTTGTAAATGACGGGGGTCAGGACGTAAAAGATGTGGCAACTGCCCTGGCAGGGGGGATCCCGGTGACATATATCGCCCATGAAAAAAGCAAGGGAAGGTCAGCAGCGGCCAACAGCGGCTTAAAGGCTGCCCGGGGTCTCTACCTGAATTTTTTAGATGATGACGACGTTTTTTATCCTGACCATGTTGAGACCCTGGTAAGCGCTATTTTGTCAAGAGATGAAAAAATTGTTTATTCCAGCGTACTGAGCGCCCATTTCAACGGACCAGCGGAAAACCCCGAAAACTGCATCAAGAAAGTGGTCAACCATGACATTGATTTTGACCCCGACCGGATCCTTTTCCAAAACTACCTCCCGATCATGAGCGTCCTTTTTCACAGGGACATCCTCTCAAAGGTTGAGGGGTTCAGCGAGGATCTCACCCTTTTTGAAGACTGGGATT
>JADHXI010000184.1 GCA_016783065.1 Desulfobacteraceae bacterium
TATATCTATTTTGAGAACAAGGATGATATCCTGATCTCGCTCTTTGAAGAGCAGATGAAGGCCGTGCTCGAGGACATGGTTGCCAAAATTTCTGGACTAAAAGACCCTGCCAGGAAACTTGAGACATTTGCCCTGACCCATCTTCAATTGATTGAACAGAACAAGGATATGGCCGAGATCATTCAGGTTGAACTCCGCCAGAGCGGTAAGTTCATGAAGGAGTACAAGAACTTGGGGTTTATCCAATATCTGGACTTGATCGGAGATATTGTCAGGGAGGGTCAGGAAAAGGGAATCTTCAAGAAAGATATTATACCTGGCGTGGCCAAGAGGGCATTTTTCGGGGCCCTGGATGAAATGTCAAGATTCTGGGTGTTGTCAAGCCGTAAGAGGTATGATATTGAAACCGCTGCCAAGCAGATCAGTGGTTATTTTTTGAAAGGGCTAGAGGTCTAGCCTGGGTAAACCGGAAAATTGAAGATTGAAGATTGAAAACTTGTTGGGCTCACTTTGCCTTTTCAACGGCAGGCAACTGATAATGCTTGACAAAGATGGGGGTAGCCCGAGTCTGTTGACCGACGATATAAGTTCTTGTAAATCAAACAGATAGGAACTCCTCAAACCTTCAATATTTAATCGTGAATGTGTGGCCAAGCAAACCTCTCTTGGCGGAAAGAATTGTGACTGTTTTGAGTATATTTCAGTTTGTGAAGGCCTAAGGACAAAAAATCAATTACAAGACTAAAACCAATTGTTGAAAGGAGGTAAAAGTGAATATTGTCGTCTGTTTAAAACAGGTCCCGGATACGGAGACCCTGATCAAGATTGCACCCGATGGGAAGTCGATTGTACAAGATGACATCAAATGGGTCATGAATCCTTACGATGAATTTGGCGTTGAAGAGGCCCTGAAACTAAAGGGAAAGTTCGGTGGCGAAGTCACCGTAGTAGGCCTCGGGCCCAGAAGGGTGACGGAATCGATTCGAACGGCCCTGGCGATGGGCGCGGACAAGGGGATACTTATTAGTGACGATGCCTTGGAGAATAGCGATTCTCTTGCCACGGCAAAGGCCCTGGCTGCCGCGATAAAGGACCTTGAGTATGACCTGATTTTTACCGGTCAGCGAGGAGTGGATGATGATATGGGGGTTGTGGGGGCCTCTTTAGCCGAGTTCTTGGACATCCCCCAGTTCTCATTGATTGTAAAGGTGGAGGCGGCCGAGGATGGCAAATCAATAAAGGCACACAGGCCCGTAGAGGGCCAAGTGCTTATCATTGAGTCCAGCCTGCCTGCACTCGTCACGGCCCAGAAGGGCCTAAACGAACCCAGATACGCCTCTCTTCCGGGAATCATGAAGGCCAAAAAGAAGCCCCTCGAGGAGAAGACGCTTGCGGATCTTGGTTTGGACCCTGCCGAATTCGGGGAAGGCGGGAGAAAGGTAAAGATCCTGGAACTCACGCCACCTCCTGAAAGAGTGGAGGGAAAAATCGTTGAAGGTGAGACGCCTCAAGACAAGGCGGTTGAACTGGCCAGGTTACTTCACGAAGAGGCGAAAATTTTTTAAAAAACTTTTCGCCCTTTTTGCGGGACGAGAAAAAAATCATCAATCGTTATGAATTGACGCTTACTATAAGGAGATATGGAAAATGGCACAGGGAGTTTGGACAATTGCGGAGCAAAGGGACGGCGAGATCCGAAAGATCACTTATGAAGTTGCCAGCGAAGGAAGACGCCTGGCAGACGCGCTGGGGCAGGATTTGACGGTGGTACTGCTTGGCGCAGACATCAAAGACAAGGCAACCGAACTGGGTCATTATGGCGCGGACAAGGTCCTGGTGGCAGATGATCCAAGGCTGGGGACCTACACAACGGATGCCTATGTAGGTATCGTTTCCCAGCTGGTAAAGGCCGATGATCCGGCCATCCTCTTGATCGGCGCCTCTACTCAGGGGAAGGACCTGTCAGCCCGGTTGTCGGCCAGTTTGGGTGTGGGCATGGCCCAGGACTGCACGGTTCTATCAGTGGAGGATGGAAATCTTGTGGCAACCAGACCGATATATGCCGGTAAGGCCTATGCCAGGGTGACCTTTGAAGACAGTTGGCCGCAGATGGCCACCACCAGGCCGAACGTAATGAGTATAACTGAGCCGGATACCTCCAGATCGGCGGAGGTGGTTGACGCATCTTTCAGCCTTGATGACAGCTCCCTCAAGACGAAGGTGGTTGACGCGGTCAAGGATGAGAGCGGTAAGGTTGACCTGACAGAGGCGGACAAGATCGTTTCGGGCGGTCGCGGTATGAAGGGCCCGGAAAATTACAAGATCCTGGAGGATCTTGCGGATCTTATCGGAGCCACCGTTGGGGCCTCGCGTTCGGCCGTGGATGCTGGATGGAGGCCCCACTCCGACCAGGTAGGTCAAACAGGGAAGGTGGTTTCCCCCAACCTCTATGTCGCCTGCGGTATATCAGGGGCAATCCAACATCTGGCCGGCATGAGCACCTCAAAGGTGATCGTGGCCATAAACAAGGATGAAGAGGCCCCCATATTTCAAAAGGCAGACTTTGGGGTGGTTGCCGACCTCTTCGATGTTGTCCCGGCCTTGACCGAGGAGGTCAAAAAGTACCTCTAAGGCGGCATTGGGCTTACATCCTGAAGCAAACATGTTCCTCTGTCCCGGGTGTTTCTGGGGGCTCACCTTCCAGGGCCTGTACCAGGGTGCCGGGTTTCAAGGGGTGAAAGACGTTATTTTTTGAAGTAACACCCACTTCATGGTGCCCGCATGTCGGGCATCTTCGGGATGTAATAACCCCCATCACGTGGGTATGCTCGTCGGTTCCCATAGGTATCCACCTCTTTGCAGTAACAGGAATCACATTTCAAAACAGTCCATTCAGAAAGGCGTTGACTGATCTCAGCGCATGAGACCGGGCAGGTACAGGGCAATCTCGGGAAAAAGCAAGAGGATCAGGTTGCAGATGAGCAGGGCAATAAGCATAGGGAGAACCCCCCTGAAGATTACCTCCAGAGGAACATCCTTGGCCACGCCGTAGACAACGTAGACATTCACACCCACCGGTGGTGTGATGACACCCATTTCGGTAATCAGGACGATGACCACGCCAAACCAGATGGGATCAAAACCCAGGGCCTGAGCCACCGGAAAGAAGATGGGTATGGTCAGCATGATCATGGCCAGGGCATCCATAAAACAGCCCCCGAAGAGATAGACCAGGATGATCACCCCCATGACGGCATAACTGGGAAGCGGGAGCTCGCTGACCCAATTGGCCAGGTCATAGGGCACCCTTGTAACAGCCATAAAATGACCAAAGACCACGGCACCGGTCACTATCACCATCACCATACAGCTAATCTTGGTGGTATCCGACAGGGATTTGACAAATCCGTCCCAGGTCAGTTGCCGCCGGCAGATGGCCAGCAGTAAGGTCAAAAAGGCGCCCGCGGCGGCTGCCTCGGTGGGGGTGAAGATGCCAAAGAAGATGCCGCCCATGACCATCGCGAAAAGGGCCAGCGTCTCGATCACACCGGTGAAGGCATTGATCTTTTCCTTCATAGTGGTCCTGGGGCCTGGGGGAGCCAGGGAGGGATTTCTGCGGACACGTAAATAGATCGTCAATAAGAAGAGGATGGAGAGGAGTATCCCGGGAAAAACTCCAGCGGCAAAGAGCTTGCCGATAGACTGTTCGGTCAATATCCCGTATACGATAAAGATAACACTCGGCGGGATCAAAATACCGAGGCTGCCTGCCGCTGCCACCGTCCCCGTGGCCAGGCCCATATCGTACTTGTACCGCTTCATCTCCGGGAGCGTCACGGTGGCCATTGTGGCCGCGGTGGCGTTTGTGGAACCTGATATGGCCGAAAAACCGGCACAGGCAGCAACCGTGGCCATGGCAAGCCCTCCACGGCGGTGTCCCACCAACACATACGCGGCATCATAGAGCCTGCGGCTGATGCCCGAATGGAAGGCAATTTGGCCCATGAAAACAAAAAGCGGGACAACGGTTAACCCGTAAGATGAAAAGACTTCAAACACATCGCGGGCCAAAAGACTCAGACCCGCGCTGGGATTGACCACATAGCTGAAACCGATCAGACCCAGGAAGCCCATGACAAAACCAACGGGCATATTGGAAAACAAAAAGATGACGAGAACTATAATGCCGATGATCCCTATTGCCGTTAAACTCATCTGACAACCGCCCTGGCAATATTCTTGGAGAACGCCACCGCAATAACGAGACAAACCGCCGCTGCCGAGAAAGCCACCCCGTATACAAAGGGATAGAAAGGGAGTTCGAGGGTGAGTGACACCTCACCGGTTTCCCTGAGATCATTGGCATACGCAACAGATTGCCAGGAAATCATCGCAAACAGGAAGAAGCTGAGGAGGGAGGTGATACTCTCGATAGTCGCCCGGACCCGTTCAGGAAAAAGGCGAACGATCAGGCTGACGGCCACATGCCCCTTTTCTACCGAGGTGTGGGCCATGGCGAAAGAGACCGCAACGGCCCCCATAAAGCAAACCAGTTCGTAAGTCCCGGGGATTGGCTTGATGTTTTCAAGAAATTGCCATCTGTAGGAGTGGTAAAGGGTGACCCCGAAACGGAGCAGGACGTCGGCACAGGTGAGAAGCATCATTGACACAATGGCCGCTCCGGCAACATAGTACATCCCTCTTGCCAGGCCATTGGTTGATTTTTCAAACGCGTTCATCGGTTACAGAGGTTCTCCAAATCCAGCAAAAGACAATGTCATTACTCTTTGATGCAGAGATGCTCCTGCGCGATCGGCAAGCACTTTTACCATAGCGGCCCACAGAAAAACAAGAAAAATCCTTTACGAGGATCCTCCTGTGACCCCCTCTCTTTGTGGATAGCCGGTGTCAGAATGCCAGAATATTATAGAAAAGGGTCTTTTGGCTTGACAAGCTCATGGCGCAATATGTAAGAATTGAGCCTGAGGTTATTGAGAACTCACGTGAGTTTTGCTCAAAGGAGGGTAGTCAGGGAAAAGTTTCTACTAAGTTTCTTCTAATCTTCTAAAGATCAAGGGGAGGTTTATGAAGGCGACAGGAAATTTTTTTGTGTTTTGTCTGATTGTGACGGTAGGGGCATTTTTTATGATCGGTTCCAATCCCGTCCTGGCAAAACCCATAGAACTCAGCTACGCCAACTTTTTTCCTCCAACCCACATTCAGGCCAAACTGGGCGCATCCTGGGCAAAAGAGGTGGAAAAACGCACCAACGGCAAGGTGAAAATCACCTATTATCCCGGTGGATCGTTACTCAAGGGCCCCAAGATGTATGACGGTATTCGGAAAGGGATCACCGACATAGGGATGTCGGTCTTCGCCTATAGCCGTGGCGTCTTCCCTTCCATGGAGGCCTTTGACCTTCCCCTTGGCTATATCAGCGGCAGGTCAAATACATTCATCATCAACGATTTTTACAACAAGTTCAAACCCAAAGAGCTTTCCAAGGTAAAGGTCCTCTATCTCCACGCACATGGCCCCGGCCTGCTTTTGAGCAAGAAACCGGTACGCACATTGGAAGATCTCAAGGGACTCAAGATCCGCGCAGTGGGCAGCGGATCAAAAGAAGCCGAGGCACTGGGTGGGGTTCCGGTTTCCATGGGGCAGGGTGCCGTATACGAGGCCCTTCAGAAAGGCGTGGTGGATGCCAGTTTTTCACCCGTGGAGGTCTTGAAGGGGTGGAAACAGGCCGAGGTGATCAAGTATATCGTTGATTGCTTCAGTGTAAGCTACTCTCATGGATTCTATGTATGCATGAATCTCGATAAGTGGAACGCTTTGCCAAAGGATGTCCAGCAGGTGATGGAGCTTCTCAGTCTCGAATGGATCGGGAAACATGGCATGGCATGGGATATGAGCGACGCAGAAGGGCGTTCATTTGCCCTCAGTCTGGGTGATAAGGTAATTACGCTCTCGGATAAAGAGAGCGCGCGGTGGGCCGAGGCGGTCAAACCGGTTATGGAGGGCTATATCAAGAAGTCTGATGGCAAGGGGCTTCCGGGTCAATATTACGTGGATACCATAAGGGCCCTGATCAAGAAATATGAATAGGGACTGACTTGACCGGACCTTAGAGACTTAGGTTATAACTTCTCCTAAAGATGCGGAGAGGTTTTGTTAAAGTCAGGTTGTCATAGGTAATTTGGCCAACAATCTTTAAAAGGAGGATGGTTATGAAAGGCAGAGGACGTGTTTCGATTTTTTTTCTTATCTTGATTCTGGCCGTGGGAGTGTTCTTTTTGTTCAATTCACCCACCGCCCAAGCAAAACCCATAGAACTGAGTTATGCGAATTTTTTTCCACCAACCCATATCCAGGCCGAACTGGGAGCATCCTGGGCGAAAGAGATAGAAAAACGGACAAACGGAAAGGTGAAGATCACTTATTATCCTGGCGGTGCATTACTCAAAGGCCCCAAGATTTACGACGGCGTCAGAAAGGGCATTGCTGACATAGGCATGTCAGTTTTTGGGTACAGTCGCGGCGTATTCCCTGCCATGGAAGCCATGGATCTTCCCATGGGGTATCCGAGCGGCATGGCAGCCACAACGATCATCAATGACTATTATAACAAGTTTAAGCCCAAAGAGCTCACAAAGGTCAAGCCCATGTATCTCCATGCCCACGGCCCCGGACTCCTGCACACAAAAAAGCCCGTACATAAACTGGAGGATGTCAAAGGCCTGAAAATCCGCTCTTACGGGTTTAATGCCAAGCTGGCCAAGGCCCTTGGAGGCGTACCTGTGGCCATGTCACAGGGGGGGGTATACGAGGCCCTGCAAAAAGGCGTGGTGGATGCCACTTTAAGCCCCATGGAAGTGCTGAAGGGGTGGAAACAGGCCGAGGTGGTCAAAGAAACCGTGGAATGTTACAGTGTTGGGTACACGGCCGGCTTCTATGTGGCCATGAACCTGGACAAGTGGAATTCCCTGCCCAAGGATGTCCAGAAGGTCTTTGAAGAGGTCAGCAAAGAGTGGATCCCCAAGACTGGTGCAGCATGGGATAGCAGCGACAAGGCGGGGCGTGAGTTCACGCTGAGCCTGGGAAACAAGATTTTCGCGCTGTCACCGGAACAGAGTGCCGTTTGGGCCAAGGCTGCTAAACCTGTGATTGCCGGCTATATCAAGGATAAAGAAGCCAAAGGGTTGCCGGCCAAAGCGTATGTGGATTTCATTCAGGAGGCCGTCAAAAAATCCAAATAGCGATCAATCAGTTCAACAAAGGGGTTGCCGTGGTTCCTGAGGGGCGGC
>JADHXI010000027.1 GCA_016783065.1 Desulfobacteraceae bacterium
GATTTGTATTTTTCGACCCCTGATACCCCGAGATCCAAATATGTTGCATATTTGCCCATAATTGCAACGATTCATCCATTCCAATACTCCATTACTCCGTTACTCCAAATACGATAAACTCCTCGTTTGATACGGTGTGCATGGCTATCCTTTACCAACGGCCGTGAGTTACACCCGTATTGACCCAGATGTTGCAGAATGCCCTGGAATCTGTCAAGAAATGGCCATTGATTTCAACATCGGGTTTGACCGGCAGGACGAGAAGCCTATCGCATGCGTTAATGACCGTTCTGAGGGGGCGGCATGATTATTCAACAGATCATAAGCGGTCTGGCAGTCGGATGTGTCTATGGTTTGATAGCGCTCGGTTTTGTACTGATTTTCAAGGCTACGGAAGTGATCAATTTTGCCCAGGGCGAAATGATAATGATCGGCGCCTTTATAGCCTATTCCCTGATCACCTTTTTCAATGTCCCTTTTGTATTTGCCTTTTTGCTGACGCCCATCATTTGCGGAGGCATAGGCATAGTACTGGAACGGGTCCTCATTCGACCTCTCGTCGGAGAACCGGTGGTTTCGATTATCATGGTGACCATAGGCCTGGCCATCACCTTGAGGGCCTTCGCAGGAATGATCTGGTCTTACGACACCCTCGATTTCCCCCATGTGTTTTCAGAAGAGGCCATCAAAATAAGTGGTATCGTCATATCTCCAGTTGATATCTGGGTTATCCTCGTCAGCCTCGGTCTGGTCATTCTCCTCTTCCTTTTCTTCAAGTTCACCACCCTGGGCATATCCCTTCAGGCTTCGGCACAGAATCCTTTGGCAAGCCTTCTCATGGGCATCAGCGTAAAACGGGTCTATTCTATGACATGGGCCATAAGTGCCATGGTGGGTGCCGTGGCCGGAATCATTATCTCTCCCATTACCTTTCTAAGCGCCAACATGGGTTTCATCGGACTTAAGGCATTTCCAGCAGCGGTCATTGGTGGTTTCAACAGTATACCGGGAGCCATCGTGGGAGGAGTGATCATCGGGATTTCCGAGAACCTTGCCGGTATCTATCTGCCCCTCTGGTTCAAAGACATCTTCGCATATGTCGTTATGATGGCAGTGCTGATGATCAGGCCTGAAGGGATTTTTGGCACCCACGAACAGAAAAAGGTGTAAGTTTGGTAGATCTCAGAGAAAGCTATTCGCGAGACATTCGTATCTTTGACAAGTTTTACAAGTGGGTCTGGATGGCTGTTCTCGTGGCTGGGACTGTCATTCTTTCCCAGACAGGCGGAGATTATGCGGCCTACATGCTCAATTTGGTATTCATCAATATCATCGCGGCAGTGGGTCTCAACATCTTGAGTGGTTTCACGGGGCTCATCTCTCTGGGACACGCGGCCTTTATGGCTATCGGAGCCTATACCTCTTGCATACTAACCGTGAAATACGGCACTCCTTTCTGGCTAGCCCTGCCTGCGTCGGGTGTGTTAACGGGACTTATCGGTTTTGTCGTGGGTCTTCCATCCCTCCGGCTCACGGGAATCTACCTCGCGCTGGGGACAATGGCATTCGGGTTCGTCACCGATGAAATTATCTTGCAGTGGCAAAGTTTGACAGGTGGCGCCGACGGCCTTAGTTGTTTTCCTCCAACCATTTTGGGCCTTACCTTCGATTCATACAGGAGATACTTTTTTATTACATTCACCAGCCTGGCTATTCTCCTTTTGGCGGCAAAAAATATGCTCAGGGGCGATTTTGGGCGCACCCTGATGGCAATCAGAGACAGCGAGACTGCGGCTGAAACCATGGGTATCAACCTCGGCCTATACAAGGCCCTATCCTTTACCATTAGCGCCATATACGCAGGACTGGCTGGAAGTCTTTACGCCCATTTCATTCTTTTCATAAGCGTTGACAATTTTACCCTGCTTCATTCCATCGGCTACATCGTCATGATTGTGGTGGGGGGATTGGGATCGATCACGGGTTCTGTCATCGGGGCAGTTTTTATTACCCTACTTCCCGAGATCATCAGCTTTACCAAGGATTATTTGCCATCAGCCATAAAGACTGTCTCCAGCCTTCAGGCGGCTGTTTACGGCATTATTCTCATGCTGTTCGTAATACTCCAACCCACCGGCTTTTACGGCCTCTGGGTCAAAATAAGGAACTGGTGGAGAATGTTCCCGCTCTGAGATACCGAGAAAATGGGTCCAATATGAAATTTTTGTCCCTAGAAAACCTGACAATCAGCTTTGGCGGAGTCCTGGCTGTCAATGATGTGAGCCTTGACGTCAACGAAGGGGAAATTCTATCGATTATAGGCCCCAATGGAGCAGGAAAGACGACCCTATTCAATTGCATCAGCCGGCTCTATAAACCCTCCGAGGGAAGCATCCGCTTCAGGGGCCAGGATATTCTGAAATTGAAGGCCCATCAGATCGGCAAACTCGGGATTGCCAGGACATTCCAAAATATAGAGCTCTTCACCAACATGACGGTTATTGAGAACATCCTTCTCGGGAGGCATATCTTTAAGAGATCAGGTGTGCTCTCTCAGGCCATCTTTTACGGGCGTGCCTGGAGGGAGGAGATAGGGCACAGAAGAAAGGCGGAAGAGGTCATAGATTTTCTCGAACTCCAGGCGCACAGGAACAAAAGGATTGGAGGGCTGCCCTATGGTGTTCAGAAACTCGTCGAACTTGGCCGAGCTCTGGCCCTCGAACCAAAGGTCTTATTGATGGATGAAGTCTCTTCGGGCATGAACCTGGAGGAGACTCAGGATCTGATGGTATGGATCACTGACATTAGGGAGGACCTCGGCGTTACCCTGATCCTTGTTGAACACGACATGCGGCTTGTTATGGGGGTATCGGACCGGATTGCAGTACTCGACTATGGGCGGAAAATCGCTGAGGGTCGGCCTGAGGAGATCCAGACCGATCAAGAGGTGATTAAGGCCTATCTCGGAGATGGTCATGCCGTTGCTGGAGGTTAACAATATAGAAACCTACTATGACGATGTCATAGAGGCGATCAGGGGAATATCCATAAGGGTAATGGAAGACCAGATTGTGACGGTCCTGGGCCCGAACGGAGCCGGTAAGACTACTCTCTTGCATACAATTTCCAGAATCCTGGACGATGATCAGCCCGAAAAGGGGACAATGGAATTCATGGGAAAGCGGATCGAGAGAGAGGATCCTGAAAAGATCGTTGCTCTCGGCCTGTCGCACGTCCCCGAGGGGCGACAGCTTTTCCCAAAGCTTACTGTTCAGGAAAATCTCAGGATGGGGACCTATATAAGGAGGAGAGACCATGACCTCGAAAGTGATTATGGCAGGGTCTTCGAGCATTTCCCGGTTTTGAAAAACAAAAAAGGCCAGCGTGCAGAGACCTTAAGCGGTGGTGAACAGCAGATGGTAGCCATTGGCAGGGCCCTGATGTCCAGGCCAAGGCTTCTTTTGATGGATGAGCCCTCTCTCGGCCTGTCTCCCCTTATAGTTGACCAGATTTTCCAGATCATCAAAAGAATCAACGAAGAAGGGACGGCCATCCTGTTGGTGGAACAAAACGCCCATAGGGCATTTACTGTCGCTGAGTTCGGCTACATTCTGGAAAACGGAAGGATCGTTCTTTCTGACACTACCGAATGGATGATGGAACAGGAAGATGTCAAGGAATTTTATCTTGGCATAACAAAGGATGTGTCTGTAAAGGGTTATAAACGCTACAAAAGAAAGAAGAGATGGAGATGATTCACTCGAAAACAGGAATGGATCCATTATTTCATGATGTTGCGGAGGCCCGTTTTTCATTGGCCCATGAGGAGGGCAGGTCAAAGGCCGTACCCCTGGTCGAGGCCATCCAAAAGAATATCAAAGAGGGTATGAGCATTCACTTCTTCTATTTAGAGGATTTTGGGATTGAGACGCGGCCGAAGATGACCTGAAGATGGGATGCGAAAATGTAAAGTTATTTTTGCGTAACCCCTTACTTCATATATGGCTTTAACTCTTCATACTGAAAGGCCTCATCTATCTCCCTTAAGGTATCTGCCTTTCTTCGTTTCCGATGCCTGATAAGGTAGCCGATGTCCTCCAGGATGGCATAATACGCAGGCACCATAGAGAGAATGAGTATCGTGGCAAAGCCAAGCCCCCACATGATGGCGGTAGCCAGAGGGGCCCAAAAGATGGACTTGCCGCCCAGCCCAAAGGCCATTGGGGACAGGCCAAAAATGGTGGTAAGGGAGGTCAGTATAATGGGTCTCATGCGTACATGACACGCTCGCACGATGGCCAGGTACAGTTGTTTTGGGTGCTCTTTTCGATACCGGTTAATGAAATCTATAAGGACCAGAGAATCGTTGACGACGATCCCGGTGAGAGCCAAAAGCCCGATCAGAGTTATAAAGGTCAACGGATTGTTGCTGACGAGCAATCCCACCATGACACCCAGGGTAACAAAGGGGATCGTGATCATGATGATGAAGGGCTGGGTAAAGGAGTTAAACTGGAGGGAAAGGATGAAAAATATTAGGAAAAGTGCCACAACGGCTGCCTTACCAAGCTGCATGAGTGATGTGTTGGTCTCGTCCTGGAGCCCGCCCGCGATAAGCCTTGAGCCCGGAAAACCTTCCCTGATACGGTTGAAATAGTCCATAGCGATTTTGTTGGCCCTTACCGCTGTCATTTTCTCCCCGCTAAGACTGGAAAAAAATCCGCTTTCCTGCTCCACCTGTACTTCTTTGATGTTGGCAGTAAGCCGCACGGTCTGCCTGCCGTTGTAATGGTAGATATTATGGAACCCCGGAGTGAGGCGAATTTTCGCCAACTCCTTTAAGGGGATTTCGCCCTGCCCCGGAATCACCACCTTCAAATTCAACAGGTCATCAAAGTCACGCCTGTATTTGAGCAGATATTTCAACTTGATCTCCTGTTCTTCATCCCCTCTGTTGTAGGTGGCCACCGGCAGGCCATAAAACGCTGCCTGGACGGCCATGACAAGATGGTTCTGGTCAATTCCGAGCTTTCTTGCCTTTGCCTCATCAACGGTAATTTCCATAAACTGTTTTTCTCTGGAAAAATCGTCTTGTATATCCACGAGCCCCTTGTGCCCGCCCATTTCCTCTCTGATCAGCCGGGATATTTTCGCGGAAGTCTCCCAACTGGGTGACTGTATCTTTAGGTCAACATCGGCACCCACCGGGGGGCCTTCAATAAGCCTCTCCAGGACAAAGGCGGTGGCTCCACGGGATGTGAGAAGCTGATCCACGTCCTGCCTCACCCGGTCCATCATTTGTACGACACTATGTTTCCTTTCCTTTCCGATCTTCAATATTACCATTAACAGACCATAGTGCTTCCCGAATATGGGCTCGTAATTGACCTCTTTTCTCCCTGCAACCGCAATGGGGGCCTCCAGTTCGTTGCCGATACGGTCCTTCACCAGATCGGACAACGCCATCAGGGTTTCCGTGGTTCGTTCCAGTGTTGAATTGGGGGGGAGGTCAAAGTAGATATTGAACCTGGGAAAGACATCGCTTTTTGGGAACATGACAAAATCGGTTTGAAAGTAAAGAAAAAGGGCCAAAACGGTTGAAAGCACGATTACAAGCACCGACACGTAACGGTGCCGGAGAATCATCCTCAAATAGGGGTAGTAGATCCTTCGCAAGGGCCGAAAGATGTCCAAACGTCTCTTCCGAGCCTTCTCAAAGGCGTTCTTAGGTGTCAGTTCAACCACATGGGAAGGAAGCATGAAAAAGACCTCAAAGAGAGAGGCGGAGAGGGCAAAGATGACCACCTTTGGCAGACCGGCCATGTATCGGCCGATAATGCCACCGACCAGTATGAGGATAGGGAAAAAGGCGGCCATGGTGGTACTGACCGATGCAAGCACAGGGGCCAGTACTTCACGGCTTCCTTCAAGGGTCCCTTTAAAAAGGGATTTCCCCTTTTCCAGGTGTCGGTGGATGTTTTCGAGGACCACTATGGCGTCATCCACCACCACACCGAGGACAAGGATCAGTCCAAAAAGGGTAAGAACATTGATGGAAAGGCCAAAGCTCTTCATCAGGACAAAGGTGAGAAGAAAGGCAACAGGGATACCGATCGCCGCAAAGAGGGCGTTACGAAGCCCCATGGCGAGCCAAAGGATCAAAAAGACCAGAAAAATACCCAGAAGACCGTTGGTTTGAAGTTCCTTGATCCGTTTCTTGATCTCCTTTGACTGATCAAAATAGAGGGTTGTCTTGAGGCCGGGATATTGGGCGGGGATGCCTTTCAATAGTGTCTTTACATCGTCTACGATCTGAATCATGTTCGTATTTCTTTTCCTCTTTATGGCGAGGACCAGAGCATTTTTTTTATCAATAAAGGTGAGTGTCCTGGCCTTTTCAAGGGTGGGGGTGATCTTGGCCAAATCCCTCAGATAGACGGTGCCTCCATTTACGCTCTTGAGCACAATATTTCCCAAATCCTCAGGCCTCCCCGGCTCCCCGACCATCCGTATTGCAGTCTCATGACCGCCCATTTCAACGGTGCCACCCGGTAGATTCTGTACCCGTTTGGCCAGGACCTGGGCCACTTGGGGTATGGAGATGCCGTAGGTCGACATGCGGCGGGGGTTTAGTTCCACCCAGATCTCATTTTCTCTTTTTCCGGTAATCTCCACTTCCGAAACCCCATTGATTGTTTCAAAGGTTTCAGCGATTTCTTCGGCAATATCCTGCAATTGCATCATGGGAAGCTGGCCGGACAACCCCACCATACAAACGGGAAAGAGGGCGATATCAATCTCAATGACCCTGGGGACCTTTGCCTCCTTGGGAAGGTCCTCTACCCGGTCTACCGCATTTCGTATCTCCTGCATGGCCTGGTCGATTTCGTATTCTGAAAGGCGGGTGTTAAAGAAGACGTGAATTTTTGAGGTGCTCTCGTATGAGTTTGATTCATATCGCCGGATTTCCGCGATACCCTCCAGTTCATCCTCGATCTTGCTCGTGACCAGTTTTTCCATCTCCTCCGGAGAGAATCCCGGACAGAGTGTAACAACGAGACCTTCCCCAATGGTGATATCAGGGTCCATGTATTTGGGCATTTTCGAGTAGGAATAAATGCCAAATATCACGATGAGGATCAGTGCCATTCGAACGACGATGGGTCTTGATATGGCAAATTTGGTCAGGAACATTTCAGATCAGTTTTGATTTTGGCCTCCGGCCCGGGGGGATCGCAGATAAGCATATGCTTTTTATGGAGGTCCACCAACCACCAATAACCAATGACCAAAGGCTAACGACCAATGATCAATGACTATTGGCCGACCCTTACCGGGTCACCACTCTTTAGGCCAGCCGGATTGATGATGACCCGGTCCCTGTCACTCAAACCCGAAAGGATTTCCACTCGCTGGTCGTAGTAACTGCCAAGGACGGTCTCTTTGAATAGGGCCTTTCCGCCCTCTACTATATAGAGACCTATCTTCCCATCTTCTTCTGACAGCCATGCCGAGGGGACCTTGAGGGTCTTTTTATTGTCCGCAGCAGGAAACTTTATCCTGACGGTCATACCGTCGGCCATCCGCGGGTCGGTTTCCTCCACCATTAATTCTAGGGGAAAGGAACGGGTAACGGGATCTGCGGCCGGGGCGAGAAAAGTCAGGCGGCATCGGAACTTTTCATTGGGAAGGGCGTCAATAGTAAAGGGGAAACGCTTATGGTTTCTTAAGATGTGGATATCTTTTTCTCCCATAGACACCTTTATTTTTAAACGGTTGAGGTCGATCACCTGGGTGATGGGCGTCCCGGGTGGTATCACCTCCGCAACCTCCACATCTCGAAAGGCGATGATGCCGTCGCAGGGCGCATGAAGTCTTGATTTCTTCACCTGGTCTTTGGCCAAAGCCAGTGCAGCCTCTGCTTGGTCCAGATTTGCCCGGGCCTTCTTGATATCCTCAACGCGGGGGCCTTGGAGGGCGAGGACCAGTTGCTGTTGTGCCGAGTCCAATCTTGCATTGACGGTATTGAGTTTTCTGACGGCAGTATCATATTCCCTCTTGGAGACGGCCCGGATTTTATAAAGCCCTTCTATCCTCTCAAAATCCTTCTCCGCCTCAAACAGTGCAGCCTCGGACTCTTCCAGCGCGGCCCTGGCGATCTGGATCTCCTGGGGCCTGCTACCCCTTTCGAGTTTCTCTATCTCGCTCTCTGCAGCTCGCCTTGCTGCTTTTGCCTGCCGGACCTTCAGGCGGAAGCTGGTTGTGCTCACTTCAGCAAGTAAATTGCCTTCCCGGACCCTATCCCCTTTCTCAAAAAGGAGCCGTTCAATCGTCCCACCCAATTCACTGAATACCCGAACTTTACGCTGGGCCACCAGCACCCCCACATATTCAACATTTCCCTGGGGTGGGGTTGCATCAACATGGCTCACACTGACCGTTCTTATCCGGTTCTGCTGATTTTTTTTGTCAACGCCCGGTTCTACCCTTTCTCCACACCCCGAGAAGGATAATGCCAGGGCCATCACCAGAAAGAAAAATTTTCCCATAAGAGAATTGTTCATCATACTCAAAGTGCTCTCAATAGAACTTTTTGAAATCTGTCAAAATCAGGGTTAAGACGTCACTATGATACTAAGTCATCAGAATTAGTCAAAATCTTTCTTGCACTGGGGTTACGCCTATCTTTTCATGATATATTTGAGTCGATTGCGGATTTGGACTGCGCTCTCACATGCATCTGGAATAGGAACGGGGGGACAGGGGAAAGGAACGGCCGCCCGGCTTGTTGCCTGTGGCGGCCATGTTCGGTGATTTGTAACCGTATCAATTTTGGGTGCTTCGTTGAGTCCAATCAGAGGGGCCTACCACCTCATCATACGGTGGCCCGCCTGTTTTGCGTATTCGTCTTGAAGCAAAAAGAATCTCCTTGCGATAATTCTGGAGAGATTTCCCATCACAATATATCCGATCTTATGGTCTCTCTCAAAGATCTCAACGAGGTCATCTCTCTTTAACTCAAGAACTTTGCTCTGATCAGAAGTGCAATAGGCTGAAAGGGTATAACGATAAGGGGGCACCAGACTGGACCAGCCAAAGCATTGCGGCGGTTTTACCGTCGCGACCGTGGTTTCTTCATCGGATTCACGCATGGGGAGATCAAAACGCAGATCCACCCGTCCTTTTTCAAGGATAGAGAGATGCCTGGCATCGTCCCCGCCCCCGAAGACCTGGCCACCCCGAAATATCGTGTCGTTACGATAGAATTCCCTTTCTGAACAGATGGGTTCAATCTGGGCGATCTCACTCTCATCGAGACCCGAGAATACTCCCACTGTTTTTAAGAGGTCTAACCTTGTCATGGTGCCATCCTCCTTCCCTAAGCCTTGCTATGAACCGTTATCTTGAGCCTCAGGAGTTCTCTTTGGTTCTGTTTCCTGCCTGAATTCGTTTAGAGATCGCAGCGGAGGCAGCGTCGTGCCTCACAGAGTGCTGAATTCTCGTCGAGCCCAAGTTCCGCTTCTTTGAAATTATCTATTCTATCGCTAACAGGAAGCTCTTTCTGTTTCGGTCGAACAAGTTTTTCGTCCTCATCGGTCGGTTCCAGCCGGTCGACAGGGAATTGCGGTTTTGGATACCAGTAGCCCTGGTAGTCCTTCCCGCGGAGGTAGCAATTTATGGAGACAGCAGCCCTGTGCCCGGCCCCGATTGCCGCCACAACAGTGGCTGGTCCCGTGACCGCGTCGCCCCCCGCAAAGAATCCGGGGATATTGGTCTCCAGTGTCCTTTCATTTATCAGGAAGGAATTCCATCGACTGATTGCGAACTTATGGTCATCCGGAAGGAAGGATAGATCGGGTTCCTGGCTGATGGCCGGGATAACAACATCGCATTCCATGACAAACTCGGACCCTTCGATGGGCACCGGGCGCCGCCTTCCACCGGCGTCTGGTTCCCCCAGTTCGTTCCGAATACACTCCATACCCGTCACCTTACCCCCATCACCGAGTATCCGGACGGGATTCGTGAGGAAATCGATGTGAATGCCTTCTTCAATGGCCGCTTCCACCTCGGCGGGATTGGCGGGCATCTGCTCACGTTGTCTACGGTAGACAATGTGTACCTCTTTTGCACCGAGGCGTAAGGAGGTTCGTGCCGCATCAATGGCCGAATTCCCCCCACCAATCACACACACCTTGCGTCCAGGCACCTTCTTTCCTCCCAGACCGATTTCACGCAAGAAGGCCGTGGCGTCAACAAATCCTTCAAAATCGTCCTCACCCGGGACTCGCAATTTGAGACCTTTGTGGGCGCCGATGCCAAGGAAAAAGGCCTTGTAGCCCCGGGCGGCGAGTTCTTCAAAGGTAAGGTCTTTGCCCACGTTGACCCCGAGCCGGATATCTACCCCCAGGTATCGAATGGCCCCTATTTCGTCCCGCAGGACATCACGGGGGAGCCGGTACTCCGGAATTCCAACATGGAGCATGCCCCCGGCAACAGGGAGTTTTTCAAAGATGGTAACAGGATAACCCCTGTGAGCCAGGTCATGGGCCACAGTAAGACCTGCAGGGCCGGAACCCACCACCGCCACCTTGTCCTCGGGGTGGAGCACTGGCACACGTTGAATTTCGCCGAGTTTTTGACGCATGCTGTCTGCAGCGAAGCGTTTGAGGGAACAGATGCTGATGGGTTTGTCCACTTCCCCTCGCCGGCATGAACTCTCGCAGGGGTGAGGACACACGCGTCCGAGAGCCATGGGAAGGGGGTTTTGTTTCCAGATGATTTCACAGGCCTTTTCCACGTTGCCCTCCCCCAAAAGGGCCACATAGGTGGAGACGTCCTGACCCGTAGGGCAAGTGGACTGGCATGGCGGTGAGCTGATTCGCTTGCAGGTCCCCGTGGGGCAATGTTTGTCAAATATGTGTGCCTCATATTCGTGCCTGAAATAGCGTAGGGTACTCATCACGGGGTTGGGTGCCGTCTGCCCGAGACCACACAGTGATGCCATCTGGAGCACTCTGCTCAGTTGCTCAAGCCGGTTCAGGTCCTCAAGTTCCCCGAGCCCCTGGGTGATTCTTTCAAGGATGTCAAGGAGTTGTTGTGTGCCCTCACGACACGGCGTACACTTGCCGCACGACTCTTCCGCCGTAAACCCCAAAAAGAACTTGGCAAGGTCCACCATACAGGTGGTTTCGTCCATCACCACCATCCCGCCGGAACCCACAATGGCCCCTGTCTTGGCAATGGATTCGTAATCCACGGGTGTTTCGATCAGGCCTTCAGGAACGCAGCCCCCCGATGGTCCACCCAGTTGGACGGCCTTGAGCCGTTTTCCATCGGGTATTCCTCCCCCGATGTCGTAGATGATAGAGCGGAGGGGGGTCCCCATGGGGACCTCAATAAGTCCGATGTTCCTGACCTGACCGCTCAAGGCGAAGACCTTTGTCCCTGCGCTCTTTTCAGTGCCAAGGCTGTTGAACCAGTCGGCGCCGCGATAGATAATCTGGGGGATATTGGCAAGTGTCTCTACGTTATTCAGAACAGACGGTTTATCCCACAACCCCTTATGGGCGGGGAAGGGGGGTCTCGGCCGGGGCATCCCCCGCTTGCCCTCAATGGATCGCATCAGCGCGGTCTCTTCCCCACATACAAAGGCGCCGGCCCCATAGTAAAGATCAATTTCCATGTCATAACCGGACCCCAGTATGTCCTCCCCGAGGAGCCCATATTCCTTGGCCTGGGCGATGGCTGCATGCAGCCGCTCAATTGCGAGGGGATATTCGGCACGGACATAGATATACCCCTGGTGGGCCCCGATGGCCTTACCACCGATGATCATTCCCTCCAGGACCGAATGGGGATCGCTCTCCAGGATGGATCTATCCATAAAGGCACCAGGATCCCCCTCGTCGGCATTGCAGAGGATGAACTTTGGGTTGCCATCCGCAGCGGCACAGAACTGCCACTTTAACCCGGTGGGAAACCCGGCGCCACCCCGCCCACGAAGACCCGAAGCCTTCATTTCCTCAACGATCTGTTCCGGTGTCATTTCCAGGAGGGCCTTAGCCGCCCCCAGATAACCGTCACGGGCGATGTATTCATCAATTTTGTCAGGATCAATGAGCCCCCTGTTCTTTAGAGCAACAAGGATCTGGCGACTAAAAAATCCGATTTCCTTGATTCTCGGGATCAGTTCAGCGGCTTCGGGGCTTTCAAAAAGGTGTTTTTCGACCACCCGGCCCTTGACCAGGTACTCCTCCACGAAAAAGGGGACATCTTCCAGCGTGAGTTTCTGATAAAATATCCCGTCCGGGTAGGCAATCAGCAATGGCCCAGCGGCGCAGAAGCCATTGCACCCGGTGGTCGCTATAAATACCTCGTTATCCAGTCCATTTTTCTTGATTTCTTCGGTCAGCGCGTCCTTCAGATCCAGTGAACCGCTGGCCACGCAGCTGGTTCCGGCACAGATCAGAAGGTGAGCGCGATATTTCTTTTCCATATTTCTAGCCTCGGTCCTGTCTTTCCAGACTCCAAAAGTCGGGGATACAAAAGCTTTTCAGACCCGTATCCTCAGGTCCTTCCAATGGATCTATTAATAGGTCGTTTCGCTGCCAACCGTGAGGGCATACTCGGCCACAGGATTCCCATTCTGGATATGCTCCTCGTATATCCGGCCAGCCTTTTGAGGGTCCAGTTTCATGTACTTCACCGGCGCAGACCCTTTGACCTCCACCGTGATCATGGGTTCGCGGTTGCACAGCCCGGCACACCCCGAAGAGGTCAGGATAATATCATGGGCACCGCTCTTTTCAATGGATTCGAGGAACTTGTTCATGACCGGACGCGCACCCGCCGCGATTCCGCAGGTCCCCATATGGACGGTAATTTTGACACGATGCTCACCCTCTCTCAGGTTGACGGTTCCCTTGAGGGATTCCTTAATCTTCTTTAGGTCTTCAACTCGTAGTTTGGCCATATGCATTACCCTTTGTTCAATTTTGGGCGTTGCCCAAATCCTCAGTTCGCGGTGAACAGATCCCTGATCAACTTTAAGATCGCAGGGTCTGTTATGGAGGCCGCACCCTCGATTTCAGCCTTGATTTCTCTCGTATCCAGCGAGGTCTTTTCTCCGTCAAGATCGCATTCACAGACGAAATCCACCTCTGGACTCCCCACAATGAGCGAAATCATGGTCAAACCGATGTCCCCCAACGGCCTTCGGTCGATGTGATCGGCCTTGAACACTGCGGAAACTTCGGTCCCCCGGCCAGGTTGTGAGGTGATCCTGAGATATCCCCCCGCCTCCTGAGCGGCCTGCTCCAGCATAGACAATCCCAACCCCACACGGCGGGTTCTCCGGGTGGTTACGAAGGGATCCCGCACCCTTGAAAGCATTTCCTGATCCATGCCGCGCCCGTCGTCCCGAATCCTCAACGCAAACAAATTGTTCTCAGAATCCACCTCGATATGTATCTCAACCAAGGTAGCCCCGGCGCTTGTCGCGTTTTCAACAATGTCCAATATATGGAGTGAGAGATCCTCCATGCCTCAGTAATGGCCTAATGAAGGTTGGCGCCCTGAAAGGATTCTGTATTTCCCTTAATGATTTTCCGGCCCTCTACTCCGGCCAAAGCCAATCTCAACTCGGGCATATCCCTGTGCCCCACCCGGAACCAGGTTGGACTTGTCCCCACCTCTTCCAGATCGTGGGCATCGGAGGCGGTGATGAACGGCGCCCAATCATATGCCTCGAAGACCTTTCGGGCCTCATCAAGTCTCATGCGGCTCGAAATTTCAATGGCATCCAGACTCAATTCATCGGGAATAAATCCCAGTTGACTGACAATGCTGAAACTCTGTCGATCAATGTGCGCTGCCACTGCGAGTCCTCCGCGGTCGTGAATCGCCTGAACCACCTCCTCTGAGGAGAGATCGGTTGCCCCGATCAGGATCCGCTTATTGATGGACTCAACCTCGTCCAGTTCATTGGCCACCACTTGAATGCCGAAAAGCTCCTCTTTGTTTTCACCCTTTTGGAGCGTCTCGTATATGAGCTCCTGCATGGAAAAGGCTCTTTCGGTATCTGAGAAGAGCCCGACGATGTGGGCCTCCTCGGTGCTGGTCACCTCAATCCCCGGAATGACCCACAGCCCCGTGTCTCGGGCGGCGGCCACTACAGCACCGGCGTTTTCCGCGCTGTTATGATCTGTGATAGCGATGATTGCCAGACCCTTCTTGCGGGCCTCATGGACAATCTTCGTGGGCGTCATATCGAGAGTGGCGCACGGTGAAAGGCAGGTATGGACGTGCAGGTCGGCTGCAACGGTCTCCAGTACTTCCGGTCCATTTTTTCCCAAGAATACCCCTTGAGTGTCCGGCTCCCGCAAACGTCACTTGCCGGAGATCCCCAACTGGAAGAGTCGGCCGATCAGTTCGAATGCGGGCATGTTGCTAACCATGATGGGGATCTTTTCTGAAACCGCCTTTTGCACCGTCTCTTCCTGGGGCACTCTCCCGTTCACCAAAATGACCCCACTGATCGATTTCATCACCGCAACGGCCACAATATTCTGATGAGTCTGCAGGGTAACCCAGAGATCCCCCTCCAACGCATTTCCCATGACGTCGCTCAAAAGATCACTGGCATAACCACGGGTCACCACCGTGTCGAGGCGTTCGCTCCCCGTTTTGACATCCAAGTCCAGTTGTTCAACTACTTCTGCGAGCTTCATGTCCTAGTCGGTGGTGCCCCGGTAACTCTCTACAATGTCCACGATTTCCTTTGGATCCACCTGTCCATAGGTGGTCTCGTCAACAACCATCACTGGTGCCAGACCGCAAGCACCGATGCAGCGGACGACCTCAAATGAGTACTCTCTGTCATCCGTAGTGCCGCCCACCTCCACTTTGAGATGCCGGTCGAGGATATCCAGCAGGTTGCCGGAACCCTTAACAAAGCAGGCCGTACCCAGACAGATTCGGATCGTATGTTTGCCGCGGGGGACCATGGTGAAAAACGAGTAAAAGGTAACCACACCAAAGACGTCCGCAGCTGGAATCCCCAGTCCGTTGGCGATGTAGTTCTGCACCGGGACCGGCAGAAACCCGAGGACCCCCTGAACCTGCTGGAGAACCGGAATAAGCCCACCCTGTTTGCCTCTGTAAGCAGAGAGGATTTCCTCGATCCGCCCCTTTGTATCTAACTGTTCTTCCTCCTTGAGAAAGTCGAGGAATTTCTCATTGACCTCTTTGGGATTGCTGGGCGAGACATGTGTCCCGAGACCGCTTGATTTGGACAGCGAATCCAGGAGATCACCGCAGTGCTCAAGGAGGGTCCGGTGATGGTAATTGAAAGATGTCCAACCGGGTCGCCGTAAGGGAGATCGTTTGTCCCTGAGGTCGGAAAAACCCAAGTCAGCAGGATCGGACAGGGGCCTTTGAATGCCTCCTTCCTCTATGCGGCTGTACGTAATCTCCGTCAGTTGCGGAACCAGGCTGATGATCTCATTGTCCCAGATTTCTTGATACGAGGTCTCTTGCCAGTTTTCGCCCATACGATTGGCCAATTGGGTAAAGATCCATATTTCCGGCCTGGCCTCACCCGGCCGAGAAACCGCTTTTCTTGCGCGGCTTACCCTGCGCTCGCAATTGGTGTAGGTTCCCTCCTCCTCCGACCAGACGGCGGCGGGTAGCACCACATGGGCATAGGGCGTGGTTTCATTCTCTAAACTGTCCTGTACCACCAGAAAATCTATGGCCTCCAGGGCGTCCTTAATGTCGGGCATGGCCGGTCTCGCGATGGCGAGATTCTCCCCGACACAGTATAGAAAACGGATTTTCTCTTTGGACGATTCTCCTTTGCCGGCAAGGTTCTTTATCATCTCCCCGAAGCTGAGACCGGGTGTGGCGTTCAATTTTTTCCCCCAGGCATCTTCAAAGGGTTTTCGCCTCTCCTCATCATCTACCCTGGCAAAGCCGGGTAAGAAAGCGGGCAACATCCCCATGTCGCAGGCCCCTTGGGAGTTGTTTAGGTCGCCCATATAGTTGACACTGCCACATTCCCTGTTCAGATTCCCCAACACCTCCTGGAGCATAACAAAGGTCGTTGCAAATGCGGCAACCCTAGACCCATAGACCAGCATAACAGGCTCTTCTGAATCCAGTATCTCTGCTGTGGCCTTGATGTCGTCACTGGTGAGGCCTGTGGCCTCGGTCACCTTATCCATGGAAAGGCTCTCGACGGTCTCCAAGACATCACCAGGAGCTTCTCTTCCTCGCTCGATCAATTCTCTGATAACGCCACTGATAAAGAGCGATTCGGTTCCCTCATTGAGTGTAAGGTTGAGGGTGGCAAAGGTCCCGATTTTGGTTGGGCGTGAGTCCACCACGATCAACTCACAGCCGTTATTTGCCGCACGTTTGATAAAGGTGCCCGCCACGGGGTTTTCTTCAGTGATGTCGGCACCCACCAAGATCATACGCTTCGCTTTTTCCAGTTCATTGATGGGTCTATTCAAACCGCCTGCGGCAAATGGTGAATCGAGATGGTTGGTCCCCACAACCGAACGGAACAGCTTCTGCATCAGGTAGAGGGCCTCGTTGGTGGATTTTCCAGAACAAATACCGGCTATGGCCCCGGGGCCATGGTTTTCTGAGATCTCTTTGATTTTGTCGGCAATAAGCCCCAATGCCTCATCCCAGGACGCCCTTTGGAGCTCTCCGTCTTTTCGGATCAGTGGGCGTGTCAATCGGTCCGGGCTCTGCACAAAATCATACCCGAAACGACCCTTTACGCACAATCTCCCCTGGTTGGGCAAACCGTCTTCGGCGCCGGTGACCTTCATGGTGATGTCATTTTTTATGTGCAGATCCAGCTGGCACCCCACACCGCAGTAAGGGCAGGTAGTGCGCACATGTCTCCCCTCCCATGGCCTGATCACGTAACGACTCTTCTTTTCAACGAGCGCAGCCACGGGACACGCCTGAAGGCACTCGCCGCAGAAGACGCAGTCAGAACGGGCCAGGGTCCCATCTCCGATCGCAACAATTTTGGCCTCTGCACCGCGATATCCGTGTGAGATGGCATTGTTGACCTGGATGGCGTTACAGGCTTCAACGCATCGGCCGCACATGATACATCTTGAGTTGTCGCGGACGATCAGTGAACTGGCGGTCTCCATGGGGTGTTCACATTCGGACCTCACTAACCCGCTGGTGTCAGCCTGATACCGGTAGGCAAAGGCCTGGAGCTTGCAAGCGCTGTGGGCCGGGCACAGATCGGAACTCTGATCGTATGTCTGGACTTCCCGTTGAAATTCGGCCCATTCCCCCGAGTATTCGGTGGCCACGGCACAGTTGTGGTGACCGGACTGCAGAAGCAAGGCCAGAATGGTGCGACGCGCCTCCAAAACAGCCGGGGACTTTGTGCGTACGACCATGTTGTTTCCTGCCGGCGTTGCACAAGCGGGTGACAGTGCCCGGCCTCCTTCCACCTCAACCACACAAATCCTACATGCTCCAGTGGGCCGTGCCCCCTTGATATGGCATAGGGTAGGGATGAAGATTCCGTTACGTTTTGCAACGTCAAGTATGGTCTCTTCCGGTTGGAATTTTAATCTGTGACTGTCTATGGTGATTGTATTTTCAGGCATCTTCCTTCTCGGGGTCACGCGTTTCAGGTCAACTGTCTAACCCAAGAAACCCGTTATCCGTAACCCGTAATTACGTGTTTTTATCATAACAAATGAGCCCGCACTGGAGGCATCGCTCGGCTTCCTGCCTGGCTGCAGGTTCATCCAGGCCCGGATATTCCTCAGGAAAGATCCATGCTGTCTTGCTGTCTCCTTCCACATCAGAAACAGTTGGGCACTGTCTTTCGGATGGGTTCACCCCGTTCACCTCTGTCACATCCAGGATATCGGCGGCTTCCCAGACAAGATTGGGAATGGGGGTGATGGTACCGTCGGTGAAATTCTGGTGGATGGCACGCGCCAGACGCCTTCCCGATAGGATCGATTTGACCACCGCCGAGGAGTCGCTGATACGCCCCGGTTCAGGGGAACTCAGGATCCCGTATCCACCGCCCTTGGGAAAGGTACGGAAGGTCTCGATGGTTTGCCAGCGAACTCTTTCCCCTTCTGTCTCGGGTTTTCCGGCAGCGTGCACAAAGGCCATCTCGGGGAGACGTCCCGCGGGTACGATAAGGGTGTCCGCATCAATGATCGTCCTTTTTTTGGAGATGTCGCCGGTGAGGTCTTTATCCTCAAGGGCAATCCTGTCCATGCGCTCGCCAATTCCCCTCATGGCTGCAACCGTAGCCGATGCCCGGACCTCAATACCCTCTTCCGCCAGGACTTTGGTATCATGGAAATCAACGGGCAACGTGCTGAGCGGCTGGTCTGAGACGATGGTTACTATTTCAGCGCCCATATCGCGACATTTGCGCGCCAATTCCAAGGCCTTTAGACCTCCATTGGCAATGACCGCATGTTTTCCCAGATGGATCTCTTCTCTCTGGGAAAATGCCGTCAGGAGGTCCAACATGATAAATAAACCCGGTATGGCGGCATCATACCTTTCCTGCTCCGGTTTGAGGATTTTTCGGCTGTCAAAGCCCCCTGAGGTGACGACCACGGCATCATAGCCGTCTTTGAGCAAAGAGCAGACATCAAAATCGCGGCCCATTGCCACGTTGGTATTGGCCTCTATCCCCATTTCAAGGATACCCTGTATATCATGATCCAGGACGTTGCGCGGGAGGCGATCCTCTGCAATGACATAGCGCAATATGCCACCCAATTCGGGTTTGGCCTCCAAAATTGTGGGTTGATAGCCAAGCCGCGCCAGGTAATATGCGGCTGTGAGCCCTTCAGACCCACCGCCTACTAATGCGATTTTTATCTCGTTGTCAGTGCACTTATAAGGATCGATATGTTTCCCCGTTGTCATCTCATGGTCCGCCACAAATCGTTTCAAAGGATCAATGGCCACCGCCTCATCCACAAAATTTCGGCGACAACTCAGTTCGCAGGGTGCCGGGCAGATATAACCGCAAACCAACGGAAGCGGGCATTTTTCTTTGATGATGCGGACGGCCTCCTCATAGTTCCCATTGCGTATCTCGCGGATGTAGCCGGGGATGTGGATGCCCGTGGGGCAGGCCCGCTGGCAGGGTGCAGTGCACTCGTCCGTTACATATTCGCTGATGATGCGCCGGGTCTGAGAGACAAGCGCCACAATATTTTTGGGGCAAGCGTCAACACAGGCGCCGCAACCCACACAGCGGCTGTAATCAACAACGGGCAGGTTGTCGTCACCAATGGCCAGGGCCCCGAATTGACAGGCCTTTACGCACGACCCTAACCCAATGCAGCCCACGGGGCAGAGTTTGCTCCCACCATAAAGCATCACGGCCGCGTGGCAGTCAGAAGCACCATTGTAGGAAAAGATAGGTTCTGCGTTGCCGACGCCATAGGAGCAGCTGGTCCAGGAAAACTCGGGTTCCCTTTCCTCCACCCTTTGGCCCATGATTTCCCCGACGGCCTGGGCCACCTCAAATCCCCCGGCTACGCAGATGTTTGCCGAGGCCAGTCCGGCGGCAATGGCCTCTGCCGCAGAAGCGCAGCCGGGATTTCCACATCCACCACAATTGGCCCCTGGCAAGGCATCCGTAACGGCCAACACCTTAGGATCTTCCCAGACGTAAAAGGCTCGTGATGCAATTGCCAAAGCGACGCTTGCGACCAGACCCAATACCAGTAAGAATAAAGCGGCTGATAACATATACCCAATCCCAAAAAGTTTACTTTATCGCCCGAAGCCCTGGCTCAAATCCAAAGATCTGACGGGCATAAAATCCCTAATTTTGTATAAATTCCTTAAGAGAGCCGTCAACACCCACAAATCCGAAAAAGGCCAAAGACATGAGGCCTGCCATGATCAACCCGATGGCTGTTCCCCTGAGGGCCCTGGGGACATTAGAGATCTCCAAACGTTCCCGGATGCCCGCGAGCAGGATCAACGCGAGCGTAAAACCGGAGGCAGAGGCAATGGCAAAAACAACGGCCTCTGGAAAATTCATGTCGCGACGAATACAGAGTATTGCTGTACCGAGAACTGCACAATTGGTGGTAATGAGGGGGAGAAAGATCCCGAGGGCCACATAGAGCGGCGGAGCAAATTTTCTGAGGAACATCTCCACAAATTGAACCAGTGCCGCGATTACAAGAATAAATGCGATGGTCTGAAGATAGCCCAGGTTGAGCGGGACGAGCACCATATGCTGGACCACGTATGTGACGGCAGTGGCAATGGTCATAACAAAGATGACCGCCAACCCCATCCCCACGGCTGTGTCCATTCTCTTGGAAGTGCCCAGGAAGGGGCAATTTCCCAAGTATTCTGCCAGCAATATGTTTTTAATCAGGACTGCACTGATGACAAGAACTATGTATTCCATACGAGTGTCTCCGTAAACCTGGCCTGCTGACCGGTTCCCTATAAGCTCAGTGTTTCATGTCTTACACGTGTTTCTGATCCAGAACCCAACCTGGACGAGAGCGCCTCTATGATTGCTGGGTCTTTGAAAATGCATTCATCAGGGCCAATAAGACCCCCAGGCTGATAAAGGCGCCGGGTGCCTCCACCATAAAAGTAAACGGGCGGAACGACGACCACATCACTTGGGTACCAAAGAGCGTGCCCGCACCGAGAATCTCCCGAATTGCCCCGAGAACGGTGAGTGACATGGTGAAACCCAAGCCAATGCCGAGCCCGTCCAAGGCGGATGGGATGATTCCGTTGCGCGAGGCAAAGGCCTCTGCCCTGCCCAGAATGATGCAGTTGACAACAATCAGGGGGATAAAAATCCCCAGACTCTCATATATCTTGTAGAAGAAGGCCTGGCTGGCCAATTCCACCATCACCACAAAGGAGGCGATAATCACGATATAGCTGGCAATGCGCACCTTTCTGGGGATCACATTCCGCAAACAAGAAACCAAGACGTTGGAGCAGGTCAGCACGAAGATAACCGCCAATCCCATACCAAGTCCTGTCTCGGCTGATTTTGTGACAGCAAGCACGGGACAAAGACCCAACACCAGACGAAAAGGAGGCAGTTCTTCCCATAAACCCTTAGTGAATGTTCTGAGCAATTTCATGTGGTCATACCCGTTGCCGTTTTACTTAGTGCTGAGGTCCTGTTTTTTGATCGCCATGTAGAGTTGGAGGCTCTTGCCGATGGCCTCGTAGACGCCTTGGCTTGAATAGGTTGCGCCCGAGATGGCATCTATTTTCTTGCTCAGGCGCTTTTCAGGTTCGGCTTTCAGATCTATTTCAATCCCTTTGAAACGCTGGGTAAATTGATCTTCTGTCACCTTGGAGCCCACACCCGGCGTTTCCTTATGGGATACGATCTGAATGCCCGTCAACTTGTCATTCTCAATGTCATATCCGACCATCACCTTTAAATCGCCGCCAAACCCCTTTCCCAGGGTCTCGTAAGCGATGGCCCAGGGTTTACCATCCTTCTTGCCCATGAAGAGAAGGACTTCCTGGCCATCGATCTTGATCACCTTGCGGTCTGCGATCAAGTCGTTTTGAGAGCCCTCCAATACCTTGTTTACCCGGGGGCCCTGAACATTCATAAGGACCTGGTTCTCAATGCGCTCGGCGGTCATTTCCCGAAAACCCGAAAGGGCGACGCCACACACGGTGCAGATGATGACGAGGACCACGATCATGTGTGCGGCTTCTTTCATGACGCTGACCTCTCTTCCGCGGATTTACTCATGACTGGGGGTGTGACAGGGCTCAACGCCGGCGGGAGCGGTTGCTTCTTCTTTATCTTATCCAATAATGGGACAAAGAGGTTCATCAGTAAGCAGGCAAAGACAACACCGTCCGGATAGATGCTCCATGATCTCAAAACCACCGTCATGGCCCCGCAGCAAAAACCAAAGACCAACATACCCCATTGGTTGACGGGAGAACTGGCATTATCGGTGCTCAGGAAAAAGGCACCGATCATGACATTGCCCGCGAGGATATTGAAAATCGGGCTTCCATAACTTGTCCTGTCCCCTAACCAGAAGATCCCTGCAATTACCGCCACCCCGATGAGGAAAGAGAGGGGAATTTCCCATCTTATTACCCCGCGCACTACCAGGTAGAGGCCACCCAAAAGAAGCCAGATGATTGCTGAACTTCCTATGCCCCCTACTTGTTTTCCCAGGAATAAGTCCATCAAGCTGAAATGTGCCACCCCGGCTGAACCCTGGGCCTTGAGGACGGCAAGGGGGTATTGGAGGATAAAACCGGTTTCGTAATTAACCAACGCCAGGTCGAAATCCAGATACCCGGCCCATGCCCTGGTTATCCGAATAACGGCCCAGCCCACCAGCGCCGGGTTAAGCGGGTTTGCCCCCAGCCCACCAAAGCACTGTTTCCCGACAACAATGCCCACAAAGTTTGCCACCACAACCAGATAAAGGGGAACACTGGCAGGGAGGATCAGGGCCAACAAAAGACCACTGACCGCAGCGCTCCCGTCAGCAATGGTTATGGGTTTCCTCAGGATGGACTGAATTGCGGCCTCGGCAAGCATGGCAGAACCCATGGAGGCTGCAACGACACGAAGGGCGTCAAACCCGTAATAGTAAAATCCCATTGCCATAGCCGGGATCAGGGCCAGAAGGATGTTATAAGATACTCTGGTGATCCTTGCCCCGCAGTGGCAGTGTGGGGCTGGCGAAACCGTGAGGTCCAAAGCTTTCATTATTAAGAGTTTCCTCCTACTTGCCTCAGAATTTAGATGGCAACAGGCCTATGCTTTCGGGGAATCTTCCTTGTCCGATTCAGTATCAAACAGCCTGATCGCCGGACAGACAGGGCCGCAGGCATTACATTCCAGGGCCTCCTCCATCCCGGCCGGTTCCTGCGCCTCTTCTGAGAGACCCTGCTTGGCCCGAGTAAGAAACTGTACCAGAGGTCTGCTGGCCGGGCACACATAACCACACAAGCCGCACTCAACACAGTTTTCAATTCCCAAGCCCCTGCACTTATCGTAAATACCGTATTCTGATAACCTCCCCAGGAGATTGACCTCAAGGTCAACCGGGCATATGGCGTTACACTTTCCGCAGTTTGTACACTGGGTGTTCTGGAAAAAGAAGACCTCTGAGGGTTCCTGGACGTGAACCGATTCGGTGGTTGCGGTGATGGGCTGTTCGTCCGAGAAACAGGCATATCCCCGCATGGTCCCATTCAATATCAATTTTCCCTTGGGTTGCGGGTTCACTGATGCCCGTTTTAGTATCTCTCCCACAGGCGTACCAATACGGACACGGAAGTTTTGCAGTTCCCCTTTTCCGCTGGAAAAAGTTACGGTTTTTTCGAGCATGGGTCTGCCAGTTTGCAGGCTACTGACCATGGCCAGAGCATGTTCAAGGCTCACAACAACCGTATTTCCTGCAAAACCTGTATCGTAGGTCTTCATCAGGAGGCCCGCCCCACAGTTTTTGGCCAAGATTTCAGGCAAGCCATTTGGGTAGACGGGCGGGACCATGGCAACAGTCGCCGCACCCGTGGAGACCTTACTGGCGATACCTGCCAGGTTATCGGGCACCGCCAAGACACATCGTGATGCCTCAGTGGTTCGGGCCAGAAGCTCAACAGCCGCTTGCACCTGATCGGTGTTGTCTCGAAAAATCTGTTGATTGACGATGCTCAGGGGGTCCAGATCCAAGACACTGATAATCAGGGCATCAATGGCGGGCCAAACCCTGGGATCGCGGATAATGGATTTCAAGGCGGTGAACCCTGCACGATTGACACTGGCCCGTAGTGTCTCGGGCTTGGCTTCGGAAAGGTCTTCAACGGCAGGTAGTGAAGGGTCAAAATTGTCTTTTTGGTCAGCACTGATTTGAACCGCGAGATATTCCCGTGAATCAACCCCGAGAAATGTGTTGACCTCATCAACGTGACCCGTCACGGTGGAAACAAAGGGTCCCCTTCCGTTACGCGCCAAATCCTGACCCGTTTCGACCTCGGTTCCCACGCCCACGGCCAGGTCAGAAGGTGTTCGCCTGTACCATAAGAGGGTAATCTTCTCGGGGACGGGAAGCAGCTCTACAGGTGCAGACACATCCTTGTAAAACAATTTGGGTGGAAGAATTCCAAAAAAGGATCTTAGGCCCATCTATTTCTCTCGATTTTTCTCTTTAAGGTGCTAACAACAAATATAATCGGGATTCTCCAAGAATCCCCTTCACGCGTAAGGGGGGAGCCGTCTCATTTTGAGCGATACCCCGGTATGGCGTTCATTTGGCCTGTCAGTCTTTATGGCACTGGCTGCACTCTTCAGCGTCGTGACACTTGGCGCAATTGATCCCTATGTATCGCGCATGATTATCGTCTTCGCTTTCAGGGATCTTTTCAGCCAATTCATAATGGCAGGCGCGGCAGTTTTTCTCCCTTGACAGGTCTTTCATGGCCTCGCCCCCCTTGAATCCATGGTGACAGGCCAAACAGGGCTCCCCGACATCTTCGCTCAGGTGTACCTTGTGGTTGAAGGTTACCAAACCGCCGTCTGTATCGAATTGGACCGTACCGGGCAGGGGTGGCATGGTACGTCCCGATTCCTTAAACGCGAACCCTTTGCGAATGTGACAGGACTCGCATTTCACTTCTACCTCTTTGGATTTATGACATTCGATGCAGTTGGCGCCTATAAAGCGCTTGTGGGTTGGATCATCACTTGTCAAGTCCCGTGCCTCACCAAAATAGTGGCAGGAACGGCAGTCCATTTCGGTGTCCCCGGCCGGGGATTTCTCGTCAAAATCGTGATGGCAATCACCGCAATCGGCAAGAGCCGTGTGGTAGCCGTGATCGAAGATCACATCACCCCCGGCGGTGCCAAACCATACCTTGTTTGGGGGGGATGAGGCCCCCGTAAAGGAATATCCTGCGATGCCTACAATGATGCATACCCCAAAAAGGGCTGCGGCGAAGATTTTTTCTCCCTTGTTAAACATGATCTCGTCTGATCCCGGAAATCTTTGTTCCGCTTCCGAGACCTTTGCAAAACGCCCCCTTTTGGCCAATCTCGGCGTCAGGCTCAAATTTCAATCCTCGAAATATTCACTATATTCCTGTGGTTGAAATTCTCGCCTTCCTTGATCTTGACCAAGATTGAACATTTTTCAAAGGTCTCCTTCCGTGTAAGAAATTCTGTGGAGATAAAAAAATAACACCCTAGCGTAATGGTGCATCGTGGTTAACCATACAATACCCCGACGATTTGCCATGGGGTGGAAATGTTCAAACTTCGGGCGATATAACAGTTACAATCCGCAGTGTCAAGGGGTTATAAAAAAAATTACACCTTGCCATTTTTAATGTAAGATGCTGAAAAAACGTTGAAATTTTATTATCGACTCGCTCTGGTCGAAGTTTTTCTCTTTCGGTTGTGAAAAAAAATACAATCTTCCAGAGTGGCCTTTCCATCGACCACGTCCTCGGCAAAAGTGGGGCAATCGGGCGACCCGCACACGCCGCATTCCTTTCCGGGCAATAACTGCAACGTTTCCTGCACCCTGTTTAGCCTTTCTATCCGGTCAGGGATAGAGAGAGGTGATGCCACATCTTTAAAGGCAGTCCGGTCCCTTTCGGTAAAAAACCATCCATTCTTGTAGAGTTTTATTACATAGTTGTACTTGATCCTTCTTTCAACCCCGAACATGCGGACCAATTTCTGAAGGTGGTGTTTTGCCTGGTACTTATCGGCCACTGTAAAGGGGCCACCGAGACATCCCTCCGCACAGATTCTGCATTCAATATAATCCACCTCTTGGAGAAGGCCCATTTCAATTTTTTCCAGATAGTGGATGACTTCGTGGAGCCCGGAGACCGCAAGGCAGTTTCTATTCATGCCGGCAATCTCGCCACCTGACATACCCCAACCAATCCCAATACCGCTGGAGTGGTGCAACACCATGTCGTCGTCAATTTCTTGAAGATTTTTCTTGAGCGACTCATAAATGCTATTGATCCCCACCGCCTTATCCATGGGGGGGGAGTCTCCCTGAGATACAGACTGTTTTGCAAAGTCGGCCAATGCCGGACACGGGGTGATGTGTAGGACTCCAATTTCTTCGGGAGAGCACTCATTTTTTGCGGACAAGCGCTTCTTTGCCTCCCTGGCGACTATCTCCCGGGGAGTCGCCAGCGGAGGAATGTGTTTCAAAAGAGACGGGAACCGGAAAGAGATGAGCCGGACCACCACCGGACAGGCCGGTGAAATCAAGGGGAAGAGTAAATTCGGTTTCTTACGGTTCTCCTTGATATAAAGTTCAACGGCAAAGTTGCACATTTCGCTGGTGTAAGATTGGTCATGGACATAGCCAAATCCCATTTTTCTGAGCCCCAGGAGGATGTCATTTGGCAAATAATCCTCGCCAAACTGGGAGTAGAGAACGGTCGGGGGGCTAATGACAAGATCAGGGCTTGTTGTGAAATCGTCCCCTTTGGGGGCGGTTGCCTTGATCGCTCCTTTGGTGCATGTGCGAACACATTCTCCGCAGTCAATGCAGATTCCTTCTATACGAGCGACCCGGCCATCCTTGACGCGTATGGCCTTTGTGGGGCACGCCTTCATGCACAGGACACATCCTGTGCACTGGTCCTCGTCAATCTCGACGTAAACGGGAGTCTTTAAGTCCTCGGGCGGCTTAGACATCAACCCTCTTTCACATTGATAACAATTTTAAGATGTACACCCGTCACTTTATCAGAATGAATTTCCAGGGAATCCGCGTTTTTCTTGATGTTGGGAAGCCCCATTCCGGCGCCAAATCCCATCTCTCTGTCCTCAAGGCTGGCGGTTGAGTACCCTTCCTGTAAGGCCAATTCGACATCCTCGATGCCGGGACCGTGGTCCTTGACATCCAGTATGATCTTTTCGGGGTCCAATGTCAGCAGGATCTCTCCATCGCCCCCATGCATAACCACATTCATTTCTGATTCATAGGCACAGATGGACGCGCGCCTGATTCGTTCTGAATCAAACCCTATGGTTTTTAGGATCCTCTGGACCTCAATGGAGGCTTCTCCCGCTCGAACAAAGTCCCGGGCCTCTATTTCGAAACTTCTTTGGAGAAGCGCCATGTCAAAAACCACCCGTTTCTCAGAATCCCGTCACCCAAAGTTTGACGCCAAACATAAAGGCAGAAGTTCAGGTGTTAAAATAAACTTGCTGTAGAGTGTCTATGGCCGAGGGACCTTTACCTCAATGCCTCGTAGCCCTTTAACAAACAACCTGCCGCAAGCAGAAAACATCGTGAAGGGGGTTGATAGAAGAGGCAGTCCGTGCTCGCGGGCCTGTGTGGTCATTTCAGGGGTAGGTCGTTTCCCCCTGACAAAGACTACGGCCGCGACCCCTGCTACCACGGAAGTGCGGATGACCTGAACGTTACAAAGGCCGGTTAGCAAGAGGGCACCGTTCGTAGGTCCGGTAAGCATGTCACTCATTAGATCGCTGGCGGTGCCCGTCTCGACTCGCATCGTGAGACCGTCGTCGGCCGAGATTACTTCAGCGTGCAAAATTTCTTTGATATCTGATAATTTCATCCCGTGTCTTTCTTGTGGATTCATTTTTTGGAAACGTGCGCATCTGATTTTACCATTACGGTCATTTTACAGTTGGATTGTTACATTAGCCGCTAATACGGAGGCGTGGAGATCGACTTTTAGCAGCATTTTTAATCCTTCGATCCATCTCATCTGTTCTGACGATACGTCTATCTGCTGTGGATAGAGAAG
>JADHXI010000185.1 GCA_016783065.1 Desulfobacteraceae bacterium
CCTAACGTTGCATAAATATTTGGCCCAAAACCGCTTTGCTCGCTCTATATCAGGCCATCAAGAAACGTTTGCCCATTTTCAAGACCTCACCGTATGCTTAATACGCTTTCGTCCTCAAAAATGGCCAAACATCCCTTGCTGACCCAATCTATAGCGTTTTGGACTCAAATTTTATGCAACGTTAGGGTTTAACAGGACAATTAGAAACCCTGGCCGGTACCACGCCCTCCTCCTCGACGATCGTCCGGTCGAGGTCGGGCCTTGTTAACCTTAACCGGACGACCCTTCAATGGTTTTTCGTTCACACCCTCAATGGCCGATTGAGCCTCGGCTTCATCAGACATCTCAACGAACCCAAATCCTCGCGATCTGCCGCTATATCTGTCGGTTATGATGTTGACAGATATGACCTGACCAAAAGCCTCAAAGGCTGTTCGCAAATCGTTTTCGGTGGCCTCGTACGATAAGTTACCCACGTAGATATTCATTTTGTCCTCCTCATCATAATGTTATTAGAATCATCATCGGGTATTCTAAACTCGTGCCCATCCATAAATGGCTATTTTTCACAATTTCTGCGCCTGCCCCGTAGCTCCGGCAGATGGTACTGGGGTCAGATTCGGATTTTAATCCTCGAAATACTTCAATGTATTCCTGCCTGCCCCGTGGAATGCGAAGCCTATTCCTCTGGGGTGGCTAAAATCCTCATCTTCCCCTCCGGGCCGGAGGCTTGACCTTGCAAAAACTATCTCATTTCTGGATGGACACTAAACTTGCTTTTTCCAATGAAAGATTGAGTTTCCCACGCATCTCAGACAATCACGGACACCCTTGATTTGAGGAACAGCAACATCGAGGTGCTTTAGTCTTGCCCATCCAACCCGACAATATCGGTTATGTTTATCTCCAGCATCCTGATACTTGCCAAGATCCGGGACGTATTTCTTGCCAGGGCAGGAAAATGATCCGACATTTGATTCAATTCGTGAACGGTCTTCTTCAGTGACCGGATCTTGGTGTCAATCTCTTTCAGGTCTGTTCTGTGAGACATCTCTTCCCTCATTAAATTCTTAATGTGCCTTTCTCAAATCCCTGAATCGCCTCGCCTTAACATCATATCTGGGCAGGGACCCATACTCATGAAACTCTATCTTATAACCTAGATTTGTTTTTAGCCTCAGTTGGTCTCTTAAATTGGGTTCTATGGTTTCCCTCTGGGTTTGAGCGTCTGGCAGAAGCTCCACCTTCAGGGCAATCGTGTCAACATCTCCCGCTTTGTCCACAACCACCTCATATTCGTGGGCCAGCCCATCAATCCCTCTCACCACCTCCTCTATGGCAGAAGGTGCAAGGAGAACCCCTTTTACCTTGGTAATGTCATCTGCCCTCCCGATTACGCCGCCCTTTATCAATCCAAAAGTCCGCCCACAGGGGCACGGTTCCTCTGCCCATTCGATGATATCCTTGGAGTCAAACCGGACGCAGGGCTGGGCTTGACGGTCCAGGGCAGTGATAATCATCTTTCCCTTTTTTCCGGGTTCGTGGATGATTTGACCGGTCTCCAGGTCCTGGATTTCCACCAGAAAGAATCCCTCATTCACGTGCATCCCATTTGGCTGGCAGTCGCATTCATAGGACCAGGCACCTATTTCAGTGGCCCCGGCGTGGTCGAAGACCTTTGCCCCCCACGCCTCCTCCATCCTCTTCTTGGTGCTGGGGATGCTGGCTCCGGGCTCACCTGCACAGGTTATTTTGTTTATGCTCATCTCAGCCGGTTTCAGACCCATGCTGTTTCTGGCAGTATCAGCCATCCCGAGGACATACGTTGGGGTGGCCATCATGGCCGTAGCCTTTAGTTCCTGGATCTTGAGGATCCGGGCCTTGGTATCCAAAACCCCTCCCGGGACAACCTCACATCCGATCTTCTCTGCTGCATAGTGGCCCGCCCAAAATGCCACAAAGACGTTGTAACCAAAAGGAATAAAGACGCGATCCGAGGGGCGATAACCTTGGGCCCAGAGAATAAAGGCCCAGGATTCGGACCACCACTCCCAGTCTGCCCAGGTGTCGGGCTGATATACGGGCTGCCCGGTGGTGCCGCTTGTCTGGCGAAATTCCGTCACCTCCTCAATAGGGACACAGAGTGCGTCTCCATATGGAAAAGGCTCCTTCCGCTGTATATCCCGCATCATAGCCTTTTCAACGGTAGGCACTCGTTTGATATCCTCGAAAGTGCGGATGTCATCAGGTGTTAGACCGGCCTTTTCATAAAGGGCTCGGTGAAACTTAGACTGGTCAAATGCCCAGCGAAATATTTCCCTAAATTTCTTTAGCTGGAGGTTTCTCAAAGCTTCCCGGGGAAGGATTTCAAGGGCAGGATTCCAATATCTGGATTCTTGGAACATAAGTGTTGCTCCTCAAGAGGTAGCCGTTCACGGGTTGCAGGTTCAAAGTTTGGGGTTTCGGGTTTCAGGTTGCAAGTTTCAGGTTTCACGTTTCACGCATCACGTTTCAAGTTTCAAGTTTCAGGTTACAGGTTCTCGTTGCGGCCGAAGGCCTGCATTGGGTCTAAGGTTATCTTATCTTCTGATATAATAAATCCTGGGAGAATACAACAATTACCGCCATTTCTTTACCCTGCCTTTTCTAAATGAGGCCTCCCATGACGGAGAAAGAAGGTTTTTCTTGACAATATATCACCATTTGGGATTTAACGTGAGCAACATTCATTTCCATAAACACCGGAACCCGAGAAAAAGGGGATCGAACTGAGTGGATATTTTTCTTCAGTTGATGGTGAGCGGTATCGCGGTGGGTGGTGTCTACGCCCTGATTGCCCTTGGTTTTGTCTTGATCTACAAGGCTACAAGCGTCATTAATTTCGCAACCGGCGAATTTATGATGGTTGGCGCTTACATATGCCTCACTTTGCTGACCTACCTGAAGATCCCCTTTGCCTTTGTCCTTGTCTTTACCCTCGCCTTTGCCTTTATGATGGGGATAGTCATCGAGCGCCTGATACTCAGGCCTCTCATCGGAGAGCCGATCATTTCCGTAATCATGGTGACCATCGGCCTGTCGAGCATCCTTAAGGGTCTCGCCCACATGATCTGGACGGCTGATTTCCGTTCTTTCCCCGAGATTCTTCCCGCAGAGCCCTGGAACCTGGGGTTCGCCATCGTGCCATCGGCACTCAAATGGGGGTTCATTTTTGCTATCATAGGAGTCATAGTATTTACCGTCATCTTCAAGTATACCAGGTTGGGCATTGCCATGCGAGCCAATGCCTCAGACCAGCAGGTGGCCCAGTCCATGGGAATAAACACCAAGATCATCTTCGCCCTCTCGTGGAGCTTTGCGGCCTGCGCGGCGGCCATTGGTGGCATCGTCATCGGAAATATCAGTGGGATCCACCCCAATTTGGGCCACGTCGGCCTCATGGTGCTCCCGGTCGTCATCCTTGGCGGCCTGGACAGTATCGGCGGCGCCATCGTGGGCGGATTTATCATCGGTATTCTCGAAAATCTGGCAGGTGGTTATATCGACCCCATCCTTCCCGGATTCAAAGAAATTGCCCCCTTTATCGTCTTGGTGTTCATCTTGATGATTCGGCCTTACGGGCTTTTTGGCAAAAAAATCATCGAGAGAGTCTGAGAAACTGGGGATTGAAGATGGCCTTCGGCGCGGAGAGTTTACGCTTCGGAGAGTTGCGGATTGCAGGTCGCAGAATAGAATTTAAGATTTCAATTTTTTGGTTTTTAGGGTGCTATTGCCGGTGTGATGTGCCCCCGCTTTGGGCGGGATCTTCCACAGGTCTCAAGTGTCAAATGACCAATGACAAAGGAGTCGGGTTCGGTCGATGCGCTGCGGCGATTTCAAAGATACTTATATAAGGGATGAGGCCATCTTCCAGTCGGTCTTTGTAAAGGTCTGGCTCGCCCTCTTCCTTGTTTTTCTCCTGATTTTCCCCTTCCTGGTAAACGAATACGTTCTATACATAGCAAATCTGATCGGTATAGCCATAATCGGTGCCCATGGTCTTAATCTACTTACCGGATTTACGGGACAGATCTCTCTGGGCCATGCCGCCTTTATGGGCGTGGGTGCCTATACATCGGCCATCTTGATAACAAGGGTGGGCATCCCTTTCTGGTGGACCGTGCCCATGGCCGGTATCATGTCGGCCTTTGCCGGCGTAATCATCGGGATTCCTTCCCTGCGGATAAAGGGGCTCTATTTGGCTATCGCCACCATCGCCGCCCAATTTATCTTTGAATATGTATTTATGACCTGGGAGTCAATGACCCATGGGATCAGGGGTATCAATGTGCCTGATCCCGAGCTTTTTGGATTTCAGTTTGATACGGAACAAAAATTCTATTTCATCACTTTGTTCTTTGTCATCATCGGCACGCTTTATGCCAGGAATCTGATCCGGTCGCGGGTGGGGCGGGCCTTTATTGCCATACGGGACAGGGACCTTGCTGCAGAGCTGATGGGGATCAATCTTTTCAGGTATAAGCTTACCTCTTTTGCCGTCAGCTCGTTTTATGCGGGGGTAGCGGGAAGCCTTTGGGTCAGTTTTATGAATATTGTGACACCCGAACATTTCCCTCTTACCCTTTCCATCGAATACCTGGCAATGATCATCGTCGGCGGTCTGGGAAGTGTCATCGGGTCCATCTACGGGGCCATGTTTATGGTCCTTGTGCCTGAGCTACTGAAATTCGGGACAGAATTCATAAAAAATATACCTGCCTTTCAGCATATCTTCGCACCCTTGAGGGAAGTGGTCTTTGGGGCCCTTATCGTCTTTTTTCTGATATTTGAGCCCCGGGGGCTGGCAGAGATGTGGAGAAGAATAAAGAACTTTTTTCTCCTTTGGCCTTTTTCATACTAAGAAAAACAGGAGAGGAGGTGATTGAGATTCCGAAGGGGAGAGGGCGTGGGAAAGAAGCCCCGCGCGTTTTTCAGGGAGGTCATTTGCGGTTCCCTGAAGATCGGCATAGGGTTTCCGTTTCCTCAGACAGTTTGGGGTTTAACTGATACGCAAAAAAAGGAGGTGCAGTCATGAAGAGAATTCGATTAACCCCGGTAATCTTGACGGTAAGCGTTTTGATGGTCTTTTTTGGGGCACCTTTGGTTGCCCAAGCGCAGGATGTTATTAAAATAGGGGCTGCCATGCCCATAACCGGGAGATTTGCCTTTGCGGGTGCCAGGATCCACGAGGGGCTCTCCGACTACATTACCTATACCAATGAAAAGGGAGGGATCGGCGGAAAGAAACTTGTCTATATCTTCGATGACACAGAATACAAGGTGGACAAGGCCGTGGCCATTTTCAAACGGATCATGGCCAAGGACAACCCCTTGATCTTTTACGGCGACAGCACGGGTCTTGGAAAGGCAATCGCCCCGATGATCAAAGATAAATATAAGATCTTGTATGGGTCCACCTCTTTTTCAAGTGAACTCGCCAATCGGGCCAACAATCCCTATGTCTTTGTTTCGGGTCCCACATACAGCGATATGGTGGGCATCCTCCTCAAGTATATCGCCAAGAAAAAGCCGGGGGCCCGGGTGGCATTCTTTTACAGCAACACAGAGTTTGGTAAGGACCCCATTCCCTTTGGCAAAAAGATGGTCAAACAGCTTGGCCTCAAACTGGTGGCAGACATGATCAGCAAACCGGGGGCAGTGGATGTGACCTCCCAGGTCCTTCAGCTCAAGCAGAAAAAGGCGGATTACCTCATTATTCATGGATTCGTTCTTTCCCCGGTCCCTGCCCTGCTAAAAGGATGCAAGGATTTGGGTGTAAAGGTGGTTCCCATGGCCACCTTCTGGGGGATGGGAAAAATGGTGCTTGACAAACTGGGTCCCTTGGCAAAGGGGTTCACCGGTGTCATGCCCTATACCTATTCCTGGTATGATGTCCCGGCCATCAAGGAGATGAAGGCCTTCAACAAGAAGCACCACCCCAAGACAAAACACCTGACAACGTATTATACCCAGGGCTGGTTTACCGGGATGATTTTTGCAGAGTCTCTGAGGCGTGCCGATAAGGCCGGGAACCTTACCGGCAAGGGACTCAGCGACGCCCTGGCAACCATAAAGGACTGGGATGTGGGTGGTCTAACAGCGCCGGTCACATTCAGAGATAATAAGATCCCCGTTGCAAAGGTCTGGGAGGCGGATGTCAACAAAAAGGCCTTTGTGCCCATATCAGACTGGATCTATCTTGATTAACCTCCGGGTCTGAGTGCCGGGTTTCGGGTGGAATTCATCAACCCGGAATTTGAAAGGCGGCGGGCTCGATTGGCGGGGTATGGTACATGTGCCCTCCCCGCCAATCAATGATTAGTAACGAGCAACATGCTATAACACCGAGCATCAAACCGGCCCCTCAATTCTGTAATGAGGGGAAGGCGAAGACAGGACAAAGAAGGTGAAGACACCATGGCAATAGAAACGATGCCAGGCCTCTTGAGGAAAAATGCCCTGAGATATGGTGATCGCAAGGTCGCCATTCGCGAAAAGGAGTTTGGCATCTGGCAGTCGGTCACCTGGAAGGAGTATTATGAAAACGTGAGGGATTTTGCCCTCGGACTCCACAGCCTGGGTTTCAAACCGGAAGATAAGCTCTCCTATGCAGGAGACAACCGGCCGGAAGGGCTTTACTCTGAACTGGCTGCCCAATCCCTTGGCGGCGCCATTGTCGGGATTTACCCGGACAGTCACCTGGACCAGGTGGAATATATCATCAACCATTCAGACTCCATCTTTGTGGTGGCCGGGGACCAGGAGCAGGCTGATAAGGTTCTGGACATCAAGGAGAAATGTCCCGGGGTACAAAAACTTATTGTGGATGACCCCAAGGGAATGAGACGCTATGATGATCCGATTTTGATCTACTTCAAAGATATCCAAAAACTGGGTCATGAATTGAATGATAAAGAACCCCATCTCTTTGAGGAAATGGTGGAAAGGGTCTCTCCTGACCATGTGGGAATGATCAATTATACCTCCGGAACCACGGGACTCCCCAAAGGAAGTATGATCACCCA
>JADHXI010000028.1 GCA_016783065.1 Desulfobacteraceae bacterium
GAGAATGGCTATTTTTCCCAATCTCTGCGTCAAACTCAAATTATAATCCTCGAAATACTTTAATGTATTCCTGTGGTTATAATTTCCGCCTTCCTTGATCTTGAAAAAACTATCTCATTCTCGGACAGCCTCCTAGATACTGTTGCTTCCCAAAAGATCACCCCAAAATTATTAGGTAAAAAAGTACCAAGAAATTGCAGGGAAAACCAAAAAAGCGTATAAATCACACGGCACAGTCCGATGGATCACCCGCCAGTTTTGACAGGGCATGGTTCAAAGCCGGCAATACGACCGAGAGATTTTCACTGGCCCCACGGGGGCTGCCGGGGAGGTTTATGATGAGACAGGCCCCTCTGACCCCGGCCATGGCCCGTGAGATCATGGCATGGGGTGTTTTCTTCAGGCTTTGGGCACGCATGGCCTCTGCCATTCCAGGTACCTGGAAATCGATAACCTCTTCCATTGCCTGTGGCGTAACATCGGTGGGGCTGAGCCCGGTTCCCCCGGAGGTAATAATCAGGGAAAGTCCATCTTTCTCCACCCATCTCTTCAGCGTATCAACGATCTGCTTCCGGTCGTCGGGGACGATTTCTTTCTTGAGGACTGAAAATTCTTTCTCCTCCAGCATCCTGACGACGATCTCACCGCTCTCATCCACCCTTAAGTCTTGAGAACCCTTATCGCTGATTGTAAGGACCCCAGCCTTAAACTCTTCATCCATCCCTTACTCTTATTCCTTTTCCCGAGAAGCCGCGATGACCTTTTCCGTTAACTGGGCAGGGACCTCCTCATAATGGGAGTGTTTCATCCAGAATGTGCCCCGACCCCCCGTAAGAGAGTTTAGGTCCAGCGCGTACATCAGGACCTCGGCCATGGGGACTTGGGCCTTGATCACCTGGTATCTGTCCTTGCTGTCCATTCCCAGGACCCTCCCGCGCCGGCCGTTCAGATCACCCATCACATCACCCATCGCCTCTTCGGGGACGGTGACCTCCAACTCCATAATAGGTTCCAACATGGTAGGGTTTGCCTCTTGAAGGGCCTTCTTTAAGCACATGCTGGCTGCAATCTTGAATGCCATCTCGGAGGAATCCACATCGTGCGACTTTCCATCATAAAAGCGGACCTTCAGGCCTACCACTGGATAACCCGCAAGTATACCATTCGTCAGGGCCTCGTTAAGCCCTTTTTCCACGGCGGGCACAAAATTCCGGGGCACATTCATGCCCGACAGGGCCTCGTCAAACTCAAATCCGGAGCCCTTGTCCAAGGGCGTTACATCAAAATGGACCTCGGCAAACTGTCCTCGACCGCCCGTTTGTTTCTTATGCCGGTAAATGACCTTTTGAACAGGTTTCTTGATGGTTTCCCTGTACGGGACTTTGACCAGACTGAGATCAACCTCCACCCCAAATTTTCTGTTTAGCTTCTCACAGGTGGCTTCCAAATGGATTTGCCCCGCACCCGAAAGGATAATTTCCGCCGTGGACTGATCTCTTTCCATCTTGAGGGCAGGGTCCTCTTCAAGGAGTTTGGCCAGGGAGGTGAATACCTTGTCCTCGCTGCCTTTGACCTTTGCGCCGACTGCATAGGAGATCACCGGCGGGATCGATTCAGCGGACTTATAGACCACCGGATCATTCTCCACACACAGTGTGTCACCTGTGGATGTCTGCTTTAACTTGGCGATGGCCACAATATCTCCGGGACCGGCCGCCTCCACCGGTCGCTGTTTCTTGCCCTCCATCAGGAGGAGTTGACCGAACTTCTGTTTCGCTTCCTTGTTGGCATTGTAAACTGTTGAATCGGATTTGAGTGTCCCGGAAAGGACCCGCAAAAGGGTCAGTTTTCCCGCAAAGGGGTCGGCAACGGTCTTAAAGACAAGGGCGGAAAAAGGCGCATCTACCGAGGAGGGTCTTTCAACCGCTTCCTCACTGCCAGGTTTTGTGCCTTCCTGAGATCCTCTTTCAAGGGGAGAGGGGAGACCCTGGATGATGAGATCCATTAGCTGGGGAACCCCCATGTTCAAGATCGCCGAACCGCAGGCAATGGGAACGATCCTTCCCGACTTGACTCCCTGGGTAAAAGTCTCTTCTATCTCGGCAGGGGAAAGCTCTTCCCCTTCAAGATATTTCTCCATGAGTTCATCGCTGACTTCCACGATATTTTCCAACATCTTCTCTCGCCATTCTTCGAAAATGCCCTCCATATCATTGGGGACGTCGGAACTCTCAAATTTTCCGCTCCCATCCTTGCTGTAGAAATAGGCCTTCTTCCTGATCAAGTCTACCAGCCCTTCAAATTTATCTTCGGCGCCTATGGGGAGGAAGACCGGTGTTGCCTTTATATCCAGTATCTGGGAAGCCTCTTCCATGACCTTGAAGAAATCAGCCCTCTCTCTATCCAGTTTGTTGATAAATATAATCCTGGGGAGTTCCTCCTCATCCGCAAATGCCCACACCTTTTCCGTCCCAACCTTTACCCCTGCTGTGGCGTCAATAACCAGGACAACACCATCAGCCGCCTGGAGTGAAAATTTTGTGTCGGAAAGAAAATTGTCATCCCCGGGCGTATCAATGAGGTTTATGGTATGCTTTTTCCAGGCAAGGTTGTGGAAGGAGGTGCTGATTGTGATTCCCCTCTTTATTTCCTCCGGCTCAAAATCCAAATTTGATGTCCCGTCGTCTACTTTCCCTGACCTGGTGATGGCCTTTCCATTAAACAACATTGCTTCGGCAAGTGACGTCTTTCCCGAACCCACGTGGGCCACGAGAGCCACATTTCTCAATTCTTCTATGTTCTTTTCCATATTCAAGCCTTCTCCTCAACAACCAGATTTTATGAACTCGCTCAATGTCATCTTTATTGACGGCATAGCCTTATCAAAAAGCCGCAGCCCATGAGAATTCATAACCCATAGCAATTCCGGCTGGTAAAAGACCGAAATAGGCTTTTCCAGAATACGGGATAAATATTTGGAAATGATTTGAATCTTTGGTGAGACCCCGTATGGACACTATGTACGGCTTTCCTCTGGAATGACGCAATATTAGAAATCGCAAGAACGTGATCTTGGAAGTTACATCAACAGTCAAATCAAAGTCAAGCCAAGAATAGAGCAGGACGTTTTTTATTGCTAATTTCAAGAAATATGTTATACTTAACAGTTCTGAGCGAAAATTGAGCAGAACATATTATCAGGGGGAAAATCCAGGCGGTTCTTATTTTGTTGCCTCATGACAGCATAGAAAATTTCATAGGGTATTTGAGAGACCAGAAGGGGTACTCTCTGCACACCATAAGAAACTACCATACCGACCTGCGACATTTTTCTCAATTCCTGGCATCAAGGGAGACATCCCAGGACAGCAAAAGAGACGACCATGAAATAGATAGGGTCGATCCCGCTGCCATAAGGGAATACCTGGGAAGCCTTTACGGGTCTTTGGCGCGCAGCACCATTGCTCGCAAACTCTCTGCTCTTCGCTCTTTTTTTCGCTTTCAGGAGAAGAAAGGGTTGAGCAGGAGTAATCCTGCGGCCGACATACAAACCCCCAAGTTGGAAAAGTATATACCCGGTTATCTTCCCGTAGACGAGGTCTTCCGGCTCCTACAGCGGCCCAAACGAGACAAACTGCTTGGCCTGAGGGACCTTGCCATTATGGAGATGCTCTATTCTTGTGGCATTCGGGTAAGTGAACTGGAGGCCTTGAATATCTCCAGTATAGATTTTGAGGAACGCCTGGTCAAGGTTGTGGGAAAGGGGAACAAGGAGAGGATCGTCCCCGTCGGGCGCCAGGCATTGAAGGCCGTAAAGGATTACCTGGAGGCAACGCAATCGATCCGAAAAAGAGGAAGCGGCTGTTCAAGGGAAAACCCCCTTTTCCTGAACGTTCGCGGGGGGCGTCTTTCGGTACGCAGTCTGGGGAGAATCATCAAGCGATATGCCAGAGAGATCGGGCTGAGTTCGGATATCAGCCCCCATTCCATGAGGCACAGTTTTGCCACACATCTCCTGGAGGGGGGCGCTGATCTTCGATCCGTACAGGAGCTGTTGGGGCATGTGAGCCTCTCCACCACTCAGAAGTACACCCATGTGAGTCTGGACAGACTTATGGAAGTTTATGACAAGGCCCACCCGAGGAGCTAGCCGTTCACGGGTTCAAAGGTTCAGAGGTTCAAGGTTACATTCTTGTCCCCAGACTCCATTTTAGAGGCGTATTTATGTGAGAAACGCTCGGCTTCGTCATTCCCAGTCTGAAAGTTGGCGCGCATTGGCAATTATGTGGCAAAACCAGAATTTTTTGCGAGCACTCTGGGTCTTCAATTTTGGCCTTGTCCCTAACCCTGAACATTGAACCCTGAACCTTTGAACGCTTACCCGAGGAGTAAAGGTGTTTAACACATGAATCAGGATGACCTTATGAAGATAAGGGCCACAACTGTCCTTGCGGTCAGGAAAAACGGCAAGGTGGTCATGGCCGGGGACGGACAGGTGAGCCTTGGGGATACTGTGATGAAGCACAAGGCCACAAAAGTCCGCTATATGTATAAAGACCAGCTGCTTGTGGGGTTTGCCGGCGCAGCGGCCGATGCCTTTAACCTGTTCGAGAGGCTGGAAGGAAAACTGGAGACCTATAACGGAAACCTCACCCGGGCCGCGGTTGAACTGGCAAAGGACTGGAGAACAGACAAAATCCTCAGAAGGCTTGAGGCCTTGCTCCTTGCCGTGGACGGGGAACATATGTTCATTATCTCCGGCACCGGCGATGTGATCGAGCCGGACGAAGCCGTAGCGGCAATCGGGGCGGGCGGGCCCTATGCCGTGGCGGCTGCCCGGGCCCTTGTGGCCCATTCCGACCTGGATTCGGGTGCCATTGCCCGCGAATCCATGAAGATTGCAGCCTCAATCTGCCTTTATACAAACGAGCACCTGACCCTTTACGAGCTTGAGGCGTAGGAGGCTGTCCGAGAATGAGATAGTTTTTTCAAGATCAAGGAAAGCGGAAATTATAACCACAGGAATACATTAAAGTATTTCGAGGATTATAATTTGAGTTTGACGCAGAGATTGGGAAAAATAGCCATTCTCGGACAGCCTCCGTAGTTTCTTTATCCGGTTATCACGTGAAAGCTCGTTGATCCTTTTCCAAAGATTTTAGCGGGAGGTGGGACGTCTGACGGGCGCTGTTCAGCTCAGCCAGAGTTCCTTCAATATGCAATCAGAGGTACCCATGAAAAATAATAGTACAGAGGCAAATCACTTTATGGAAGTCCTGACACCGAAAGAGATCGTATCGGAGTTGGACAAATATATCATCGGCCAGGACCAGGCAAAGCGTTCCGTGGCAATCGCCCTGAGAAACAGATGGCGCCGCCAGCAGGTCCCCAAGGAACTCAGGGACGAAATCGCCCCAAAGAATATTATCATGATGGGGCCCACCGGGGTGGGAAAGACAGAGATTGCCAGGCGCCTGGCCCGTCTCGCGAATTCCCCTTTCCTCAAAGTAGAGGCCACAAAGTTTACAGAGGTAGGATATGTGGGGAGGGACGTGGAATCAATGGTCAGGGACCTGACAGAACTGGCCGTAAATATGTCAAAGAAAGGAGAGCATGAAAAAGTAAAACCAAAGGCCCGCGACCTGGCTGAAGAAAGACTCCTGGATATCCTCCTTCCCAAACGGAGCGAAGAGACCCATGAAGAACAAGATGGGGAGAAGGAAAGGGTCCTGGAAGTGGTAAAGACAGAAAAGGCAGAGGCATCTTCCACCCGTGAGAAGTTGCGGCGCATGCTGAGGACCGGCAAGCTGGACGAACGCTATGTGGAGTTGGAGGTGACCAACAGCAATGTACCCATGGTAGAAATCTTCTCCAGCGCGGGCCTTGAAGAGATGGAATTCAATGTCAAGGAGATTTTCGGGGGCATGTTTCCATCCAAAAAAAAGAAACGGCGGGTAAAGATCCCCGAGGCGGCGGAGATCATCTTTCAAGAGGAATCACAACGCCTTATTGACATGGATAAGGTAATTGAGAACGCGGTCCGTATCACCGAGCAAAATGGCATCATTTTCCTGGACGAGCTGGACAAGGTGGCAGGGTCTGATTCCTCTTACGGTCCCGATGTTTCACGGGAGGGCGTTCAGAGAGACCTCCTTCCCATCGTGGAGGGGTCTACGGTCACCACCAAATACGGCATGGTTAAGACAGACCATATCCTCTTTATTGCGGCAGGCGCATTTAACGTGAGCAAACCTTCGGACCTTTTGCCGGAGTTACAGGGAAGATTCCCCATCAGGGTGGAGCTGGATTCACTGTCAATGGAGGACTTTATCCGGATTCTCACCGAACCGAGGAACGCGTTGATTACCCAGTATATGGCCCTCCTCTCCACCGAAGGGATCGAGTTGATATTTCAAGAGGACGCGGTCAATGAGATTGCCAGAATGGCCAGCCAGGTCAATGAACGAACTGAAAATATCGGGGCCCGTCGTCTCCACACCGTGATGGAAAAATTGCTGGACGAGATATCGTTTGACGCACCGGATATGACCACAACGACCGTAACCATTAACAAGGAATATGTGCAGGAAAAATTGGCTGAGATACTGGAAGATGAAAATCTGAGCAGGTATATACTATAATTATGATACCTAACACAGAAAGGGCCAAGGTTCTTGTTGAGGCCCTTCCCTATATTCAGCGGTTCAACGGTGCAACCGTCGTGGTAAAATACGGCGGGCATGCCATGGTGGATGATGAGCTGAAGCAAAATTTCGCCCTCAACATAATCCTCATGAAATATGTGGGGATGAACCCGGTGGTTATCCACGGGGGCGGACCGCAAATCGGCGGGTTTCTGAAGAGGCTTTCCATCAAATCGGAATTTGTGGATGGCATGCGGGTCACCGACAGGCAAACCATGGATGTGGTGGAGATGGTCCTGGTTGGGAAGGTCAACAAGGAGATCGTCACCCTGATAAACAGCAACGGCGGTCGTGCGGTTGGGCTTTCGGGCAAAGATGGCAGGCTCATTATGACCAGGAAGATGAAATACGAGAGGGATGTGGGGGAAAATCAGCCACCGGAAATCATCGACATGGGCATGGTGGGAGAGATCACCTCTGTGGACAACCGGGTGCTTCTGAGCCTCATGGAAAGCGAGTTTATCCCGGTTATCGCGCCGGTGGGCACAAATAAGAAAGGAGAGACCTATAATATCAACGCGGACCTGGTGGCAGGACACATCGCTTCTTCCCTCAGGGCCCGGAAACTAATCCTCCTTACTGACACCGAAGGCGTGCTGGATCTGGAAGGACGGTTGATCTCCACCCTGAAGATGGAGGAGGCTCGCCGGTTGATCAATAACAGGACCGTCAAAGGGGGAATGATTCCAAAGGTAAATTGCTGTCTGGAGGCCCTGAGTGGCGGTGTCAAAAAGGCTCACATCATCGACGGCCGCCAGGCCCATGCGATTCTACTCGAAATCTTTTCCAAGGTAGGGGTGGGCACCCAAATCGTACATTGAATGTTCGGTGGTGGGCAGGACCCGGTTTCACCCCGAGAAGAGGATGACATCATGAATAATGATCCGCAAAGCAGTTCTACAATATCTTTGGCAGACAGGTACATGTTTCAGACATACGGCCGCTTTCCTGTGACGCTGGTCAGGGGAGAGGGGTGCCGGGTCTGGGATGAGGAGGGGCGGGAATACCTTGACTTTGTCGGGGGCATTGCCGTCTGCGCCCTGGGGCACAGCTCTCCACTTGTAACCCGCGTCCTCAAAGAGCAGTCGGAAAAGCTGGTCCATGTTTCGAATCTTTACTACACAAAACCCCAAATGGAACTTGCCCGGCTTCTTGTGGAAAACTCATTTGCAGACAGGGTCTTTTTCTGTAACAGCGGCGCAGAGGCAAATGAGGCAGCAATCAAACTCGCGCGTCGCTATTCAAATGAGAAGTTTGGACAGGACAGAAATGTTATCATCTCCATGGACAACTCTTTCCACGGCCGGACCATGGCTACCCTTTCAGCCACAGGGCAAACCAAAATCAAGATCGGATATGATCCTTTGCTGGGCGGGTTTCGGTTCGTGCCGTTTAACGACATCAATGCCCTGGAAAAGGCCTTGGACGATTCCGTCTTTGCGGTGATGCTGGAGCCCATACAGGGAGAAGGGGGCGTTGTATGCCCCGGTCCATCCTATCTGAAAGAAGTCAGGGATATGTGCAAAAAGCGCGATGCGTTGATAATCTTTGACGAAGTTCAGGTGGGGATGGGAAGGACTGGCAGACTCTTTGCGTATGAACACTATGGCGTTATGCCGGACATCATGACGCTGGCCAAGGCCCTGGGTAATGGGCTGCCCGTTGGGGCAATGCTTTCCACAGAGGAATTGGCCAAGGCCTTTGGACCCGGGAGCCACGCCACCACCTTTGGAGGGACACCCCTGGTTACCGCAGTATCCCACGCGGTGCTGAAAAACATCTTGGAGGACGGGCAATTGGAACACTGCCGGGAAATAGGCGATTACTTTAAAAAGGGCCTGGAGAACCTTTCCCGGAAACATGCTTTGATAAAAGAGGTGAGAGGACTGGGGCTTATCCTTGGGGCGGAGTTAGACCAGCCCGGCGGACCCATCGTTGATGCCTGTCTGGAACAGGGGCTTCTTATAAATTGTGCCCACGAAAATGTGCTTCGCTTTCTGCCTCCTCTCATTGTCGGGAAAAAGGAGATCGATTTCCTGCTGGGGACACTTGATAATATTTTTGAGAAAATTCATGTTGAGAATTGAAACAAGGGAGATCTGACTTGAACAAAGAAATCAGCAAGATTGTATTGGCCTATTCAGGGGGCCTTGACACCTCGGTTATCCTTAGATGGTTGAAGGAGACCTATGAATGCCCTGTGGTGGCCTATGCCGCTGATTTGGGACAGGGAGAAGAACTGCATGGCTTGGAGGAAAAGGCCCTTGAGACCGGGGCGGATGAAGTTTTTGTGGAAGACTTGAAGGAAGAGTTTGTTCGGGATTTTGTCTTCCCTGCCCTGCGGGCCAATGCCATTTATGAATCCACCTACCTCATGGGAACATCCCTTGCCAGACCACTCATCGCCAGGGGTCAGGTGGAGACCGCCAGAAAGACGGGGGCGAATGCCGTCTCACACGGCGCTACCGGAAAAGGCAATGATCAGGTGAGGTTTGAACTGGCCTTTATGGCCCTGGAGCCAAGCCTCAAGATCATCGCTCCATGGAGAATATGGGAGTTCAAAGGGAGGGAAGATCTGATAGACTATGCCCACTCCCGGGACATCCCGGTGCCTGTAACCAAAGAGAAGCCTTACTCCAGTGACCGGAACCTGTTGCATATAAGTTTTGAGGGGGGAATTCTTGAAGACATCTGGAACGAGCCCCTGGAGGAGATGTTTGTGCTCTCTGTCTCTCCTGAAAAGGCACCGGACAAGCCTGAATATATTGAAATAGGGTTTGAGGAAGGGAACCCCATCTCTGTAAATGGAGAGACAACGGGCCCCGCCGACCTTTTGGCCCTGCTGAATGAACTCGGGGGCAAGAATGGGATCGGTCGCGTGGACATGGTGGAAAATCGGTACGTGGGTATGAAATCAAGAGGCGTCTATGAGACGCCGGGAGGGACCATCCTGAGGACGGCCCACATGGCCATGGAGTCGATTACCTTAGACAGGGAGGTCATGCACATCCGGGACGGACTGGTGCCCCGCTACGCAGAAATGATTTACAACGGCTACTGGTTTTCCCCGGAAAGGGAAATGTTGCAGACCCTCATAGATGAAACCCAGAAGAACGTAAATGGTCTTGTCAGATTGAAGCTCTATAAGGGGAACTGCATCGTGGTGGGAAGGAAATCCCATACAACCCTCTACGACCCGGACTTTGCCACATTCGAGGAGGATGTGGTATACAACCAGAAGGATGCAGAAGGATTTATCCGGCTGAATGGGCTGCGGCTAAAGATTGCCCAACTGTCACGGCAGGGCCGGAAGGGTTCATGAGGGACTGATTATGGCACAAAAGGTTTGGGGGGGGCGTTTTCAGAAGGACACCGACGGGATGGTGGATAGATTCAACGCCTCTATTGGCTTTGATCGCCGTCTTTATGCCCAAGACATAGCGGGTAGCATAGCCCACTGCCGGATGTTGGCAAAACAGGCCATCATCGATGAGGAAGAGGCACTGGAGATCATAGAGGCACTGGGGGAAATAAAGAGGGCCATAGAGCGGGATGAGCTATCCTTCAACGAAGGCCACGAGGATATTCACAGCCTTATAGAAGACCTGCTCATAGACAAGATCGGAGTAGTGGGCGAGAAGCTCCACACCGGCAGGAGCCGGAATGACCAGGTGGCCCTGGACACCCGTCTCTACATGAGAGATGCCATTCACAGTGTGATTGATTTGATAAAAAATACACAATTTGTACTTATTACACTCGCTGAAGATAACTTTGACATTATCATGCCCGGTTATACCCATCTTCAGCGGGCTCAACCTGTGCTCCTGGCTCATCATTTACACGCGTTCCATGAGATGCTCAAAAGAGACCGGGAGCGATTTCAGGAGTCGCTCCCTCGGGTTAACGTCCTCCCCTTGGGCAGTGCCGCACTGGCGGGCACCACCTTTGATCTGGACAGGGAGATGGTGGCCAAAGAACTGGGGTTTGACAGGATCAGCGAAAACAGTATGGATGCCGTAAGTGACAGGGACTTTGCCTTGGAGTTCCTCTTCAACGCCTCTGTATTGATGATGCACCTCAGTCGCCTGAGTGAAGAGCTCATCATCTGGTCGAGCCAGGAGTTTGGTTTTATCACCATATCTGACGCCTTCTGCACCGGCAGCAGTATTATGCCGCAGAAAAAGAACCCCGATGTTCCGGAACTGATCAGGGGAAAGACGGGTCGGGTTTACGGCCATCTCATTTCTCTCCTGACTACCATGAAGGGGCTTCCCCTTGCCTACAACAAAGATACCCAGGAGGATAAAGAAGCACTCTTTGACGCCGCAGATACCGTGGAGATCTGTCTGGGGGTGATGAGCAGGTTCCTCGAGGCAATCACCTTTAATGGCGGACGGCTGAGGGAGGCTGTGGAAAAGGGGTTTCTGGTGGCCACCGACCTGGCCGACTATCTGACCTCAAAAGGTATGCCATTTCGCAAGGCCCATGAAATCGTGGGAGAAATGGTCCTTTTTGCCATTGAACGGGAAAAAGAGCTCTCTGACCTGACACTCGATGAGATGAAGGGCTTTACCCGGCAGATCGGAGAGGATGTCTATGATTGGCTCGATCCAATGTCATCCCCCAAGAGGAGAAACATCCCCGGTGGAACAGGCCCTGAAATTGTGAAGAAGAATTTAGAGAGGGCCAGACGGGAGTTGGAAGCTTGAGATTTCGGAAAGGGATTCTTCTTGTCACGCTCGGGGTAAGCCTCCTGGCCTTGATCTCCTGCGGTAAGAAGGCCCCCCCCTTCTTACCCGAAAAAATCATGCCCCTAAAGGTGGCCAGGTTAGAGGCCGCATGGGAAAAGGGGACCGTTGTCTTGAGGGGAAGCATCGTCGATCCTGAGGGGAAATCCCGCAAGGGCGACGACGTTATAGGCTGCAGAGTCTATCACGCCCGGTACCCTGTAGACGATCCACCGTGCGAAGGATGTCCGATCACGTATGGCGGCTTCAAAGTAATAAAGGGAGAGGTGACAAAAGAAAAGGAATTCTACTGTCCGGTCCCGGGAATAGAAACAAAAGGAATCCATTTCTTCGAGGTCCGGCTGATTGGAAGGAATGGGGCAATAGGAACTGCATCCAATCGGGTAAAATTAAGGATTGATGATTGATGCATCATTTTCATTACATAGAAAAAGAGCTTTACTGTGAAGAGGTCCCTGTATCAGACGTTGCCCTTGAGGTAGGCACACCCTTTTACCTTTACTCCCATGCCACTTTGAGGCAGCACTTCAGGGCAGTTGACCATGCCTTTGACGGCTTGAAACACCTGACCTGTTTTTCCGTCAAAGCCAATTCAAATATTGCCATCTTAAGGCTCTTCGCCCTTGAAGGCGGAGGTATGGACATTGTTTCCGGCGGGGAACTCTACCGATCCCTCAAGGCAGGGGTGGCCCCGAACAAAATCGTCTATTCTGGCGTCGGCAAACAGACCGAAGACCTTGAATATGCCCTCCGTTCAGATATCCTCATGTTTAATGTTGAATCGCCGCTTGAAATCTTGAAACTGAATGAGATATCCGGCAGGTTATCAAGAAAGGCGAGGATCGCGATCCGGGTCAACCCCGATGTGGACCCAAAGACCCACCCGTATATCTCCACGGGCCTGAGGGAGAATAAGTTTGGGATCGATATAAATGATGCCCTTGAGCAATACACTTTGGCTGCAAGTCTGGAGAACCTTGAAATCTCCGGGGTCTCTTGCCACATAGGGTCTCAGTTGACCCAGGTAAGCCCCTTTGTGGACGCACTGGGCAAACTTTACGGACTGATTGGGGAGCTTGAGAGCAAGGGGATAAAGATCAACTACCTGGACCTCGGGGGAGGCTTGGGGATCACCTATGACACGGAAGAACCCCCTCACCCGAGGGAATACGCCGCCGCTATCAAGGCGGAACTCCAAACAGAGGACTTGACGCTGATCCTGGAGCCTGGCCGTGTAATTATGGGAAATGGCGGAATCCTGGTAACAAAGGTGCTCTATACAAAGCCCACAAGGGAAAAGACATTTTTTGTCGTGGATGCGGCCATGAATGATCTTATGCGTCCCGCCCTGTACGATTCGTACCACATGATCCAGCCCGTCAAGACGTCAGACCGAGAAAAAATCAAGGCCGATGTCGTCGGCCCAATCTGCGAATCCAGCGATTTCTTTGCAAAGGGAAGGGAAATGGAATCATGCCGGCAGGGCGAGTTACTGGCCATTATGAGTGCAGGGGCCTATGGCTTTAGCATGGCCTCCAATTACAACTCAAGACCGAGGGCCTGCGAGGTGATGGTCAAAGGAGACCGCTTCTATACCATAAGGGAGAGAGAGACATTTGAAGACCTTATCAAGGGCGAGACAATCCCGGATTTTTTGTAGAGGAATTGAGTGGGGTCAGGAGTTATGGAACCTATCGAATTCTGGAAAATGAGCGGCAGCGGAAACGATTTTATCCTCATCGACAACAGGGATGGGCAAGTCAAAAATGAGGATATGGAACCGCTGGTGCAGCGCGCCTGCAGGCGAAGGGAATCTGTGGGTGCAGATGGTGCTATTTTTGTGGTGGAGTCAGATCAATATGACTTTGGCTGGCGTTTTTTTAACGCGGATGGCGGGGAAGTGGAAATGTGCGGTAACGGTGGGCGTTGTGTCTCCCGTTTCGCCTACTTAAAGGGGATTGCTAAACCGAAAATGACCTTTGCGACCCTGGCGGGCCCTGTTTCCGCAGAGGTCAATGGACGCGTGGTCAAGGTCCTTATGCCGAGGCCCGGTAAACCCTCAATGGACCTGGGGGTCGATTACCAACCCGGTTGGAGGAGTTGCGATTTCATCAACACCGGAGTCCCACACGTTGTGATTGGCATCGAAGAACTTTCTATCCACCCGGTCAAAGAACAGGGGAGGTCTATCAGGTACCATAGCCTTTTCTCGCCGGAGGGAACCAATGCCAATTTCATGAGGAGAGTCGGCCCCAGTGAATTGGAGATCAGGACCTATGAGCGGGGTGTTGAGGACGAGACATTGGCATGTGGCACCGGTGCAATTGCCTGTGCCCTCGTGGCCTCTATTCGGGAGAAGGTAAGCCCTCCTGTCAGGGTAAAGACCAGAGGCGGTGAGGAACTGACGATTCACTTCAAGCGCGAAAACGGCTCTTTTGAGGAGGTCTGTCTGGAAGGGAACACCTCGATAATTTACCAGGCCCATCTCCACCAGGAAGCCGTGTAGCGTTTTGGCATTTTGAGTATTTTTGGCCCGTGTCAATTCTTTTAAAATAAAAAGCTTTAGAAGGGAGGATATCATGTTTAAAGGATCCATTGTCGCCATCGTGACCCCTTTCAAAGAAGGGAAAGTGGACGAGGAAGCCTATCGTGAGTTGATAGAGTTTCAGATCGAGAACGGGACAAGCGCCATTGTGCCTTGTGGCACAACCGGAGAATCAGCCACCCTGAGTATGGACGAACATACCCGGGTCATTCAAATTGCTGTGGAGTCCGTAAACAAGAGGGTCCCGGTCATTGCAGGAACGGGCGGTAACAGCACCAGTGAGGCCATTGAATTGACAGAATATGCCAAGAAGGTGGGCGCGGACGGCACCCTCCAGGTAACCCCTTATTATAACAAACCGACCCAGGAAGGGCTTTACCAGCATTTCAAGGCAATCGCGGAAGCGGTGCCATTGCCCCAGGTCCTTTATAACGTACCCGGCAGGACCGGCCTCAACATGCTCCCCGGAACCGTGGCCCGGCTGGCGGAACTCCCCGAGGTGGTTGCCGTAAAGGAGGCGTCGGGAAACCTTGTCCAAATGGCCGAGATTGTCCAGTTGGCAGGAGACAAAATTACGCTCCTCTCGGGAGATGACAATGTGACCCTGCCATTGCTTTCCATCGGCGGGAAAGGGGTCGTCTCGGTTGTGGCCAACATTGTCCCCAAAGAGACCGCGGATCTGGTAAGTGCCTGGGAAGAGGGAAATGTGGAACGGGCCAAAGAGCTCTTCTATGATCTGTTTACCCTGTGCCAGGCCATGTTTTACGAAACAAATCCGATTCCGGTCAAGACCTCTTTGGCACTTATGGGGAAAATCGGCCCTGAGATGAGGCTGCCCCTTTGTCCAATGGCCCCTGCCAATTTGGAGAAGCTCAAAAAGGCGCTTCAGGATTACGGCCTTATTTAGTGAAAAGGTTTAACCAATGCCAGTCGCCTGTGGTCTGCTGCCCAACCTTCATGGGGTGACAACTGGCCCGGGCGACTGTCTATTCAAGGAGAAAGGATCATGCTAGATGCGATTGTTGCAGGTGCCGCCGGCCGTATGGGACAACGAATCATAAACATGACCTCCCAGAATCAGGAGGTGACCCTTGCCGGGGCCTTTGAGAGGCCTGATCATTCCAGCGTGGGTGACGACGCCGGGCTGGTGGCAGGCGTCGGAGAACTGGGCGTGCCTATCATGGGATCTCTAGAAGAGGTGATTGACAAAGGAGAGGTGTTGATCGATTTTACCACGCCCGATGCCACCCTTGAAAATATACGGACTATCGCCCCCCACGGCCTGGCCATGATAATTGGCACCACGGGGATTTCAGGGGATATGCTCCATGAGATTGAGGCCCTGACAAAAAAAATCCGGTGCGTCTTGGCACCCAACATGAGCGTTGGCGTCAACGTGATGTTCAGGATTGCCCGGGAGATGGCTCAAATACTAGGGGGCGACTATGACATGGAGATCCTGGAGGTCCACCATAGGCTCAAAAAGGATGCACCGAGCGGAACCGCCATGCGGCTGGCACAGATCCTTGCCGAGACAGTGGATCGAGACCTGGAGACGGTGGGTGTCTATGAGCGGAAGGGAATGATCGGTCAGAGGACGGATGAGGAGATCGGAATACAGACCTGGCGAGCCGGAGACATCACCGGTGAGCATACTGTTATGTTTGGTGGCATCGGGGAGAGGCTGGAATTGACTCACCGGGCCCATAACCGGGATAACTTTGCCAGGGGTGCGGTAAGGGCCGCCTTGTGGGTGGTCAAACAGCCCGAAGGCCTTTACGACATGCAGGATGTATTAGGGCTCAGATAGGTCATCTGAGACACCTGTTGGATTTTCATGGACCCGATGCCCTGCTCTTCCCATATATCAGAGTAAAGATCCGGGCGCATAGGACCCTCCTTTGGTTATCCACGGAGGGATTTAGTCTACAGCAATTTGAGTGGCTCATGGAGTGATGAGTGAGTTTTTCCAATACTCCATTACTCCATCACTCCAATACTCCGGATCAATCCTGTCAGGCAGAGCCATTTATCTCTGACCTGGCCTGTAGGACCAGGATTTCTGTTTTGAATTAAATTACCCGGAGATTGCTAACCATGGATATTTTTGAGAAAGCCGAGCGACTTAAACAATTACCCTCCTATCTTTTTAAGGAGATTGATCGAAAAAAGGCCGAGGTTATGGCCAGGGGCGTCGATATCATTGACCTCGGTGTGGGTGACCCCGACCTCCCCACACCGCCGCACATCATCCAGGCCCTGAAAAAGGCGGCGGATGATCCGGCAAATCACAGGTACCCTTCCTACTCCGGAATGAACGATTTCAAAGAGGTGGTGGCCACATGGTATCAAGAGCGATTCGGGGTGGAATTGGACCCCGCATCAGAGGTGGTCTCCCTCATCGGCAGTAAAGAGGGAATTGCGCACCTCCCTTTGGCCTTTATTGATCCGGGTGATGTGGCCTTGGTCCCGACACCGGCATATCCGGTCTATAACACCGCCACAATCTTTGCCGGGGGACAACCCTATTTTATGCCTCTCTTGAAAGAAAACAGCTTCTTGCCCGATCTTGACGCAATTTCCGGCGCGGTTGCCGATCGGGCCAAGCTGATGTTCCTCAACTATCCAAACAACCCCACCTCAGCGGTTGCCGATCTGGAGTTTTTCAAACGGGTCGTGGAATTTGCTGAGAAACACCGGCTCCAGGTATGCCACGACGCAGCATATACGGAAATGGCCTTTGACGGGTATCGCTCCCCCAGTTTCCTGGAGGTGGATGGGGCTAAAGAGGTGGGCCTGGAATTTCATTCCCTTTCCAAGACCTACAACATGACCGGGTGGCGCGTCGGCTTTGCCGTGGGCAATCAAAAGGGCATCGAGGGGCTTGGCGCCATCAAGAGCAATATTGACTCAGGCGTCTTCCAGGCCGTACAGATGGCCGGGATTGAGGCCATCCGGGGGGACCAGTCCTGTGTGGAGGATATGATCCGGGTGTATACGAGAAGACGGGACCTTATGGTGGAAGGACTGAGGGATGCCGGCTTTCAATTGCAACCACCCAAGGCCTCCTTTTACCTTTGGGTCGAGGTCCCCGGGGGATATACCTCTTCCCAGCTTGCCACTCGGTTATTGGAAGAGGCAGGTCTTGTGGTCACTCCTGGAAATGGCTTTGGAGACCCCGGGGAAGGATATTTCCGCATTGCCCTTACCCAGAAAAGGGAAAGGCTTTCCGAGGCAGCGGAAAGATTAAAGGCCATGAAACTCAAGTAGCAAGAGACCTTTCGCCAATGGCAAAGACGGCCTTTATCGGAATTGGTTCAAATCTCGGCGACAAACTCAAAAATTGCCTCAAATCCATTGAACTGATCCACGGGTTATCGAAGTGCCACCTTGTGGCCAAATCCGATTTTTACCGCACAGAGCCCGTGGGGGTTGAGGGTCAGGATTGGTATGCCAATGGGGCGATTTCCCTGAAGACCGATCTATCAGCCCAAGAACTCCTTACGTGCCTCCTGGAGATTGAGGAGGGGATGGGCAGGGTGAGGAGGAGCAAGTGGGGCCCCCGCACTATCGATCTGGACATTCTCCTCTTCGGGCGAGATATAGTGAATGAAGAAGACCTGGCAATCCCTCACCCACTCATGCATCAGAGGAGGTTTGTGCTCGTTCCAATGGTTCAATTGGCCCCGGATCTGGTCCATCCTGTCTTGGGTAAGACCATGTCTCAGTTGCTGGAGACTTTTTCTGCCAAAGGCCAATCTGTAATAAAGATGGAGGGAAAATAAGTTGGGGTTTTTTAGATTACTCTTCTTTGGTGCGCTGATCTACCTTGTCTTCCGTTTGGTAAAGGGCGCCCTGGGTTCCCATAAAGGTATCGATCGGAGGAGGACCAATGGTGTTATAGATGAGATGGTTCAGGACCCAAACTGCAAGACGTATATACCCCGACGGGATGCACACAGAAGGAGAGTGGCCGGAAATGAATATTTCTTTTGCAGCAAGACATGTGCAGACACCTACGAAGTGGAAATGAAACGCTAATGTTTTTCTAGCTGTTCCCTGGCAGGGGAAATCCGGAAATCTAATCCTGAAGGAGGCATTATGAAATTTTTCATCGATACCGCAAACATTGAAGAGATCATAAAGGCCAATGAGTTGGGCATGGTTGACGGGGTCACCACAAACCCCAGCCTTGTTTCCAAAGAGGGCCGAGAGTTCACAGGGCTTATCAAGGAGATATGTGGTATTGTGGATGGCCCTGTAAGTGCTGAAGTGGTCAGCGTCGATACCGAGGGGATGCTGCGCGAGGCCAAGGATCTGGCCAAGCTGGCCGAAAATATTGTGGTAAAAATACCCCTCATAGAAGCGGGTCTCAAGGCGGTGAAAATCCTCACCAGTGAAGGAATCAAGACCAATGTAACCCTTTGCTTTTCTCCGGTTCAGGCATTGATGGCGGCAAAGGCCGGGGCTGCTTACATAAGCCCCTTTGTGGGAAGACTGGACGACATCAGCCACCCGGGCATGGAATTGGTGGAACAGATTCTGGCTATCTATGAGAATTATGGCTTTGAGACAGAGACCATTGTGGCAAGCATCCGAAATCCCATTCATGTGCTTGAATCTGCACTTATGGGCGCAGATATCGCCACGATCCCCTTTAAGGTTATCAAGCAGTTGATCAAGCATCCATTGACTGATATCGGTCTTGAGAATTTTCTCTCGGACTGGAAAAAACAGAACCAATCGTGACTGTCCCACGGACCACTTGGGCCCTCTTATTGGGTTTGGCCCTTTTGCTATCTTTAACCACCCTGGTTGAGGGGGATATATACCGTTATGTGGACAAAAACGGTGTCATCCATTTTACAAACGTAAAGACAGACGGCCGATATAGGCTCTATCTCCGGGCAAGCCGAAAGGCACCCTCTGTTTATATCAAGGATTATGAAGCTACGATTCTTGAGGCCTCAAAAAGGTTTGAGGTGGAACTCCACCTGATAAAAGCGGTGATCAAGGCCGAATCCAACTTCGACCATGAAGCTGTCTCCCCAAAGGGGGCTAAAGGGCTCATGCAATTGATGCCCCGTACGGCAGAGGATATGGAGGTTGATGATGCCCTTAACCCGGAGGAGAACATCCTGGGCGGCACCCGATACCTGAGTTTATTGTTGAAACGGTTCAAGAATGACAAGGTCCTTGCCCTTGCGGCCTATAATGCCGGGCCTGACACGGTGGAATCCTACAATGGTATCCCTCCCTTTCCAGAGACCAGGGCTTTTGTGAAAAGGGTGATGGCTTATTATAGGTCCTACAGATCAGAAAAATGATAGCCGTTTCCCATAGGAATCCCGAAACCGAACCGGAACGACCTGAAAATTCATGAACCATCATGGCCAAAACAAGGTCTCCAGTTTACCCAATACCTTGACAGCCGTAAGGGTGGCATGTATCCCGCTTGTCCTCATATGCCTCAATTTTCCAGGCAGGTTGGGGAGTTTCTTGGCGGCATTGTTTTTCGGCATGGCGTCTATCACCGACATCCTGGACGGTTTTTTTGCAAGAAGGTACGGCGCGGTGACCTCGTTGGGGAAATTTCTTGATCCGCTGGCAGACAAGACCTTGATCTGTTTGACCATGATCATGCTGATACCCCTGGACCGGATTCCGGTCTGGATGGTGCTCATTATTATTATGAGAGAAATGGCCGTTACGGGTCTGAGGGGAATCGCGGCGGATGAAGGAATCGTAATCCAGGCAAGCCCCCTTGGAAAACACAAGACCGTTTTTCAGTCCATAGCGGTTCTGGGGCTATGCCTCCACTATACGTATCTCCATGTGAATTTTCATGCCGTTGGAATGGCCTTTCTCTGGGGGGCATTGATCCTGACTGTCTGGTCTGGAGGGGACTATTTTCGGAAGTTCAACAAGGTCTTGGTAACGCGCAGATAAAGGGAGTGATCACCCTAGTTTTTTGTTGACAAAGTATCTTTCTGCTGTAAAATAATCAGGAAAATCATCTTGCGGGAATAGCTCAGCTGGTAGAGCGCCACGTTGCCAACGTGGTTGTCGCGGGTTCAAGTCCCGTTTCCCGCTCCACCCTAAATTCAAGGCGGCATAGCCAAGTGGCTAAGGCGGCGGTCTGCAAAACCGTTATTCACCGGTTCGAATCCGGTTGCCGCCTCCAACAATATCAAGGGGTTAGCCAATATCGGCAACCCCTTTTTTGTTTGTTGCTACCATTTTGCTACCGTCTGACCCAAAAATGGCGTCTCCCAACCTATTGGCAGCCTCTCTGTTGACCGTCTTCATAAGATGACCGTAGGTGTCAAACATAATCTTAATTGATGAATGACCCATTTGGTGCTGTATGTATTTGGGATTCTCGCCTAACTCAATCTGAATTGAAGCATAAGTATGGCGTAAATCATGAAACCTGATTCTTTCAATCTCTGCCCTTTTTAAAGCCGGTTCAAATTTCCTTCTCACTTACATACAACCCCCTAAAAGACCCCCTAAGAGGTATACCTGGTACCCATGCGGGGTATGGGACAGATACGCGGTCCCTTGGCAAGGAAAAGAGGGGGCCTGGTTTATTCTCCGGTCCCCGGTAAAAAGGATCGCTTTCGTAACCCGTAAAAAGACCCTACCGAGTTAATGGACACGATAAAAAAGGGAAATACCGTTAATGACCACGGGAAAAAAGGGATTAATAACCGATTAAGTGACCCGTAAAAAGGGGTGGGGGAAATCCCCCTATGCACTAAGTGGTCGGACAACTATATGCGCGCGATCGCGCGCGCGCGTTACTGTAGGGGGGAAATCCGTTTGGACCCTATAGCGGATCGGTTTGGGTCCTATCAGGGCGGATTCGGAAAGGGGGGTATCAAGGGTTTGGCCTTTGTGCCTTGGGACTCCAATACTGACTTATAGATATATTTTAAGGGTCTCGCCCGAGAAGTTTTTGACGGTATCAAGCTTTTTGATTACCCGTTATTGGGTATAAGCTGAAAGGGTGTCTAAAAAGCAGACCAATTAGCCCGATACCTACCATAACAATCAGGGTAATTTGCAAGGTATTACCCTGGTAGGAGAAGGGTTTTTGCATAGGTATATACGCACGAGGGGAGAAAAGGGGTATTAGCATGGCGGAATAAGAGTTTTTCGACCAATACGCACGGGCGAGGAAAATATGTCAGCTCGATCTGTCGTCGGATAGGTTTGAAGGCTAAAGGTAACCACCTTGCGATCGGGACACCACCCTTGTGATAGAGAAAAAGGCTTCCTTTCCTCACTATGCTTTTCACGGATACCACGAATTGAAAAAAATGTTGACATCCTGACAAATACTTGGTAAATTTCAAGACAAGGATTTGAAAGGTTAAACCTTCCGGGACGCTGGAGAGAAGAGCCATGGGTTTACGAGCTAGCCCTATAATTTCAGGATTACAAACAACGTTATTAATCGACGCCTTTGGGTAAGTTTGCCTGAAGGCTTTTTTTGCACTCGTTTTGGGGCGGAACAATTCATGGGTCTATCAAAAGCGAATGATATGAGCATCGCCAACAACCATATAGCCAGTTCAAATTATGAAAACCACGAAATTTCAAACTGTTATACAAGTACTTAACCGGAAATTACTGATTTCAACCAGACATTTCTAAAGGAGGGGAGGTGGGGGAAAGTTTTGTTCAATTTAGGGACATAGTAGTTTTGTATTAACTTGATTTCTCTACAAATTATTTAAAGGAGGAAATGAGATGAAGAAGTTTTTGGTTATAACAATGTTAGTATTGGCGGCAGCAGCGTTTACTTTAACACCAACAATATCTGAAGCAACTTGCGAGGGATATGGTTATATAATAAGAGTATCAACACTCCCAGGTTCATCTCTTACCTACATATACTTTCGGACATCTAGTCTTTCAAATGTCTATTATTATGCTACCTCGACTGATTCTAAAATAATTGGTGCAGCACATAATGCCGTGACAAGCCGCGTAAGAGTTCTTATAAAAGGAAATGCATCAAGCTGTCCAGCAAGTGGTTCTATAGGAACAGCAACATATTTAGCTTTATCACCATGAGCTAACACAAAATAAGCAAATAGGTTAAAATGAAATCCTCCAAATTATTTAACTATGCATTTCTTGTGCTGGTTTTAATCGGGCTTGTTTCTGCAGTAAATTATCTTCTCTTCCCGCATGTAGATGCTACGAAAAGTATGCAGGAACCCACCAGGCATGTTAAGGAAAGAGGTTCAGAAAGCCCGATTACTGAAGATTTGCATTCTAAGGTCGTATCACAAACTGATAAAAAGGAAACCAGGGATGAAAATACCAATAAAAGCACTCTGGCGGGGAAATCTCCAAATACTGAAAAGTACAAATCTTATATTAAAACTCAACCTTCAGTTAGACCGCTGTCGAATCTGGATAATGCTCCTGAAGAGGACCGTTATGGAGAGAGACAATTAGAGGAAATCCAATCTCTAGAAGAGGAGGATATTCAGATGGAAGTCTTAGACATTGAGGAGAGTTTAGAACATGAAGTTGAGGATGCTCCTGACCTATCAGATGAAGAAGCAGATGCCTTAGAAGCGGCTAGTCTTGGACTGGCACAAGAATTGTCACAGGAAGAACTTCAGAATGAGTTAATAACCCAAGAAAGAGAAACTATGGTGAGGAGGTAATAAAGGTATGGATAGCTAAAGACAAAAATTCGAGATTATGTTGTGTGGGCAACTCGCTGGCAACAACGTCCCGCATCACCAGCTGGCCTCTTAATTTGTTTCAAACGCACTATGTTCCCCGTCTGCTTCCAGGTAGAAGCACCGGTTGCCCGGCGCTCCCCCCACAGACCCGGACGTGAAGATTTCCCTCATCCGGTTCCTCGGTTCTAATCCTTTTTACCAAATTAGAAACCAAACAGGCGACACCCCGTTTGGCGCATAACTTTGCTGCCCATAAGGAATGTCAGATATTATGGAATTGAATTGGGGTCGGGCCAAGCTATAATGTTGATATCCTTAAATAAACTGCCAGAAATAGGTGTTTTAGGGCTGTATGTCACCATTTTTGGCCCCAAAATCATCCATATAGGCGGCTATATGCTTCCAGCTTCCTACCCCCGATACCCAAACCATATATGTGCCCCCCACAATATTGCCTTTTTTGCCCCTAAAAATGCAATTATTGCCCTGAAATTGGCCCATATTTTGACATCCTTTCATTGAAAATCAACTAATTAACTTGGCCCCACCCTCCAGCCAAAAAGACTCATGGGGCAATGATCATTTTGTTCCCGATATGTAGAGCTGTTTGTGTGCATCAGATTGGAAACCTAGCCAGGTGTTGCTTGACTCTCCCGGGCGTCATGGGAAGTTTGGTCAACCGTAATCCCGTTGCGTGGAAGATTGCGTTTGCTATAGCCGGCGCCACCGGGGTCAGCGCAGGCTCTGCAAGCCCTTTGGCGCCATAAGGCCCAATGGGATCGTTTGATTCGATGAAAAGCGCTCTTATGGTGGGCATGTTTGTTGCCCTGGGTACCTTATATTGCTTGAAGGTATTATAGATCGTCTTGCCATTTTTTAGAGGGATCTCCTCCATCAAGGCGAATCCTATTCCCTGCGCTATAGCTCCATGCACCTGTCCCTCGGCCATTATGGGGTTCATGGTCTTGCCCAGATCATGGGCGGCCCAAAAAGAAAGCACTTTTACTTCGCCCGTTCTGAGGTTTACCTCCACCTCTGCCACCTGAGCCACGAAGGGGTATGCGCAGGAGATGTTGCCCACCTTTGTTTCAGGGTCAACCATGGTGACACCAGGCGGAATAAAATGCCCTTTCCCTAAAACCGTCTCTCCAGCCTTTTTAAACGAGCAGGTTTTTGCGGCTTCCGCGAATAATAGCCTTTTTTGAGGATCCCTTTTAGAAACCACAAAACCTTCTCGAAAAAGGATCTCTTCCGGAACCGTATTCAATTCGTCTGCAACCGCCTCTGCAATCATGTTTCTCGCATCGATGGCGGCATTTCTTACAGCACTGCCGGTGATTGTGGTTGAGCGGTCCCCAAAGGTTCCAAGACCGTGAGGAGACAAATCGGTGTCTACCCGACTCACCGTGACTTGCGCCACCGGAATGCCCAGTTCATGTGACGCGATCAAAGCGAAAGTACTTCTAGAGCCTTGGCCCAAATCAGGCTCGCCAACCGAAACCATTACTCGTCCCTCCTCGTCAATCCTGACATAAGAGGCTGCGCCGTCGAAAAACGGCAAAAATGCTCGGTTGCCTGAAACGTGCAAGCAGCAGGCCATCCCGATGCCGTAAGCCTTGCCAGCGGTCTTCTTTTTGGGCAGGGATCTCCGTTTGTTTTTCCAGTCCGCCACTTTAGTGGATGCCACTATTGCTTCGGAAAGGCCACAGCTACCAAGGTGCCAGCCATGTGGGGTCTTATCGCCTTTTTGGCTGGCGTTTTTAAGCCTAAACTCCGACGGGTCCATCCCTATTTCTCCAGCCAACATATCTATGATGGATTCAAACGCGAAAAAACTTTGGGGGCATCCAAACCCTCTGAAGCATCCTTTAGGAATGGTGTTGGTGTATACAAGGTAAGAATCGGTTTCTATGTTTTTTAGGCGGTAGAGGTTATCGTGTCTCGTCGTTGCACTTAACTGGATCCCCTGGCTGTAATTTACATAGGCTCCGCAATTAGCAATGATTTCGGTTTGCTTCGCAAGAAATGTTCCGTCCTTCCTGCAACCCGCCTTCATCCAGATCTTCATGGGCAAACGAGGCACGCCGGCCAGGAACTCATCCTTACGAGTGTTTACCATCTTGACCGGCAAACCGGTTTCCCGGGCAAGCAAGGCGCATATGGGGTGCAACTTGTATTCGAGCTTACCACCAAATGCACCACCCATGGGCAGTTGAACGATTCTGATCTTGTCGAGTGGAAGGCCCAGGGCACTAGCATAGGTCATTTGAGCCAACTTAGGTGATTGAGTGGAGAGCCACATTGTGAGTCTACCATGAGCATCCCAATTTGCAACCGCTGACTGTGGTTCCAAATAGCTTTGATGAACAATCGGGGTTTCAAAAGAAGCCTCGACGACGGCATCTGATTGGGAAAAAGCCTTTTGAATATTTCCATGGCGTATCTCAATTTTGTTGACGATGTTGTTTTTTACCTTTTCATGCACCAGAACCGAATCGTTTTTCATGGCCTCTTCGGGTTCAAACACGGCGGGAAGAGGCTCATATTCAACATGGATTTTTTTTATGGCTTCCGCCGCGGTTTCTAAGTCTACCGAGGCCACGGCAGCCACTTCGTCTCCTATGAAGCGAACCTTTTCTTTGGCCAGTAATCTGTCATCGACATTCTTAACCCCCGCCACTGAGAAAAGTGGAAAATCATAATCACTGCCGGTCACAACCGCCTTAACGCCTGTTAATTTTCGCGCTTCATCTATATTGATTGCCTTAATCTTTGCATGGGGATGGGGGCTGCGCAGTATAAGACCATAGAGCATGCCCGGAAGTGAATAGTCAGAGCCGTAAATCAAGCCTCCACTGACCTTTTCCTCTGCATCTGGATGACGGACACTCGTGCCGATTTCGCTCATCTTTAATCTCTTAGGGGATGGTTCTTCGCCGCTTGTGGCTTTTCCGTCGTTCCCGCGAGAGCGGGAATCTAGCGCGTATTAATACTCTTCCTCTGCGGTAAGGTCGTTCATCCACAAGCTGTTGCTTTCTGCTCAAACCGCATGATGTTTCTAGTCATCGGTAGTTATGTTTTGGGAAGCCATGAAGATGGCCTCGACAATCTTGACATATCCAGTGCACCTGCAGATATGGCCGGAAATCGCCTCTCTGATCTCATTTTCTGAAGGGGATGGATTCTGCTTCAAAAATGCGGTGGCCTCCATGACCATTCCGGGTGTACAAAAACCACACTGAATGGCCCCGGACTCAACAAACGCTTCTTGGAGGGGTGAAAGCCTCCGCCCAGTAGCGATTCCTTCAATCGTGACAATTTCCGTACCATTCGCTCGATAAGCGGGCAGATTGCAGCTCGTTCTCGCTTCACCATTGACCAATACCACACAAGATCCGCAATCGCCGGTTCCGCAGCCCTTCTTGGTTCCCGTCAAGTAGAGATCTTCCCGAAGGAAATCCACCAGGGATTTTCTCCGGCTGACCAGGCTTTCAAAAGTCGAGCCGTTTACGGTTATTTTGACCCTTTCCTTCTTATTCATCTCTACAACCAAAAAGGCTACGCATTTGTGGAATGGGGGACGTCCATCAATAAGTAATTAACTAATGCAAATAGCTGATATTATGTGATTGTTTGTAACTCCGTTGTTGGCTTCGGTGACTTATTACCACATTTGAATCCCATATCTTACGCTATCAATTTTCCCTGGACCCTGAAATACAAAACCCCGTTCTCCATCTGTTCAGAAAAACGGGGGTTTGAGTCGGTATGAACCATTTTGGGTTCCAATGCTGAAGTGGCGTTGGCCACCATGATCTCCTTTGGGGTGATCCGCTACCATTTTGCGTTTTAGTCCCTGAATGCCAAAAGGGCCGCTTACGAAAGGAAAGAGGATTAGTATAGTTTGTAAAGGACGTCTCCAAATCATTATCCATAACCACCAGCGAAAAGGCGGGTCACAAGACCCATACGGACAATAGGGTTTCCCCAAAACTTTTTTTGAGCCATAAGTTAAAGATTATCAAATATCAATCGAGACATCAGCCACTTTGCATACCTCGTTCTGAAACAGCCGGAAAATTGATAGAAAAAGTGGTCCAACCGGAAAGATGACAGTCTTCTTTCTTCATACAATAATGACAATCGCTGATTCTGCCTGGACAGACGTCACCCGCTTTTGGTATAAATTGACACCTCAAAGAGGCCATTTGGATCCTGAAATTAAAACGCTCGGAGAAGATCTTCATCCGTAACAAATCCGCTCCTTTTCCACCAGCATTAAAATCAAAAGGCCTTTTTGAAGAGTAGTCCTCGGTTCCCTGGGTTGTAATGAAGCCTTCAAATATTCTCCCTCGATTCTCTTCGGTAATCCCAACCCCGTAGTCACACACCACCAACTCTGAACCTTCCCCGTGTGTCCGGACGGTCACTTCAACTTTTCCTTCATCGGGAGTATTTTCTACGGCGTTTTTTATGAGGCCATCCACTGTCTTCCGCAACACATCGGGAGGCATATATACCGATGGCGTAACGTCAAAATGGCTTATGATCTCTATCTGACGGTGAGAAAACAGAGCTTTCAGATCCCGAATCCTTTTCCCGACAAATTCGCCCAGAAAAATCTCGTCTTGAGCGATCTCTTTGGGTCCAAACATCTCCTCAATCCGGTTTCGGAGACGTTCGACTATGGGACCTTCCCCCACCTCGTCTGCGATAAGGGTTTCCAGTTCAACTTTGACGGTCTCGTAAAAAGTCAGGAATTGTTTAAGCGATCATTCTGAGCTCACGCTCATAACATTGGTCAAATAGGGTGAAAAATCTTTTCAGTTGCCCCCAAGCATTAAAAAAGCGCTCTTTGACAACATAAATAGC
>JADHXI010000029.1 GCA_016783065.1 Desulfobacteraceae bacterium
GGCTACAAAAAAACGTAGACACGACCGCAAGAAAAAATTATAGTCAACGACGTGCAACATCAGCCACCGTAGCTCAGCTGGAAGAGCACCTCACTCGTAATGAGGATGTCTGCGGTTCGACTCCGCACGGTGGCTCCAAAAAGGTTTTTGGCCAGGCCTGAAGAGGCCTTCGCGCCAACTCGTCGTCATAAATCTTTCCCCGAGAAAACAGGCAACAGATCAATTTTTTGGAGGAACCGCGGATGGATGAAATCCAGGACTATTTTTTGTGTGATAGCTGTTCAAACAAAGACTTCAGACTTGTCTATAATTTTTCCCTCCGGTTCCATGGGGTGAACTTTGCCGACGACCTCATATATGACAGGCTTCAAGAGGAAATGTATGAGTGTACCAAGTGCAAGAAGGCCTTTACAAGTCAGGAGATAGAAGAAGGATTGAACAAACTCAAGAAGAGACGCAGGAGGCGTTAGACATTTATCTCATACTGTTCCATGTGAAAATTTTTCTTGGCAATAATGGTAATTCGTTTTCCTAGTCTCTTTTCCAGATCTATTACCGATTCCTGCTCTTCCTCCCTCAGAACATCATCAATCTCCGGGTTTGCCATGATATAGGCGTGCCCTCCTTCTTCACCGACGATAGACTCCCTTTCCAGATCCCTGAATATTTCGAAACAAATGGCCCTTTTGGATTTAAGAGTACCCCTCCCTTCGCAATAATAACAGGGTTCGGAGAGTAGTCCGCTCAGGCTTGCCCTCGTTCTCTTTCGCGTCATTTCAATCAGCCCCAGGTCTGACATGGGAAGGATGTTGGATTTGGCCTTGTCTTTACTGAGGGCTTCCCTGAGCGCAGTGAAGACTCGTGTTCGGTTTGAGCTTTTCTCCATGTCGATAAAGTCAATTACGATAAGACCGCCCAAGTTCCTGAAGCGCAGCTGGTAAGCAATCTCCTTGACTGCCTCCAGGTTTGTCTTGAGGATGGTTTCCTCCAGGTTTCTCTTGCCAACATAGCTCCCGGTATTCACATCGATGGCGGTGAGGGCCTCGGTCAACTCAATCACGATATACCCTCCTGATTTGAGCCAGATCTTGGTCCCGAGGGCACGAGGAATCTCCATTGCAATACCGAAGGCATCAAAGATTGGGTCAGATCCTTCATAGAGCTCCACAGAGTATTTTAATCTAGGGGCGAAGGTCTCGATAAACCCCATAATGCTCTTGTATTCTTCGGGTGAGTCGATAATCAGCCGGTCCACTTCCCGTGTGAATAGATCCCTGACTGCCCGTAGAACGATTGATAGATCCTGATAAAGAACGGCTGGATTCGACCCCTTTTCCATCTTCTCTTGGATGTTTGCCCAGAGCTTCACGAGGAAATCCATCTCAGATTTGAGCTTTTCCTTTGAACCCTCTTCGGCAACGGTCCTGGCAATAAAACCGAAATCGTTTGGCCTTATTTCCCGGATGATTGCCTTCAGTCTCTCCCTTTCCTCTTTGTCCTCAATCCTACGGGATACCCCGATATGATTGACGGTCGGCATCAGGACAAGGTGCCTTCCGGGAAGAGAAATGTGGCAGGTGAGCCTGGCACCTTTATTGCCGAAGGGCTCCTTGGCCACCTGTACCATAATGTTCTGGCTTTCATGCAGTAGATCTTCTATCTGGAAGGAGATATCCTGGATCTGATCACGCTTTGTAGGCTTGGCATCCAAAAGCTCCGGGTCTTCATCGCCTTTGCCGTTTCCAAGCATCAGTTTTTCAAGGTCAGAGAGATCTCTGTATACGTCCGAGACATAAAGAAAGGCCGTCCGGTCAAGACCGGTGTCCACAAACGCGGCCTGCATACCCGGCAATACCTTTACGACTCGCCCCCGGTAGATATTACCCATCAGTTCCTGACCGGTCTTTCTCTCTATGTGAAGTTCCACAACAACGCCATTTTCAACAACGGCTACCCTGGTTTCGTAATGCCTTGCATTGATGATGAGTTCATTGGCCATTTTTGATTTCCTCTGACGTCGTTAGGTGAATTTCCGGTTGTCTCACATGAGCACCTGCCTGGTTTTTAAGGTCTGCATTTGACTAACGCTGTCATCGTTTAATGCGAAGATCCCTTTGACTATTTCGGTAGGCCTTAGTTCAGGCCCGGACGTGTTCCTCAGGACCAGTTTTACCGAATTTGGTGAGAGCAGGGTCAGGGATTTGACCAGGGGCTTGGCATCAACCTCATGTTCGCCTTTTCTGCTGCGTTTGACAACCGGAAAATAATTGGCGTTATGAAACTTATCCAAATCCCTCTTTCTTAATTCTAACCCCTTCAACGTCACCAGGAAATGACTTTCCTTTAAGCCGGACATCTTTCTGCTGGAAGATAATTTTTCAACCAGGGTAACCTCGATTCCGTTTGGCAGTTCGCGGTTGAGCCTTGCCTTTATGGTAGAGAGGTTTGAGGTTCCATTCATTTCGATATCCAGTGTTTCCTGCAGGCTTTCAGTCCCCACCGGCAAGGCAGTTGCAAAAGAGAGTTTAGGCATAGGATGGTAGCCCTTGGTGTGGACAAGATTTATTCCAGCCCTCCTGAGCCCCCTGATAAAGACCCTGACGAGTTCCAGATGGCTCAGGTGTTTGGCACTTTCCAGCTTCGAAAAGGTGAGGCGACATTTGGTTGTAATAGGAAACGCAGGCTGGGGAGCAGGTTCTTCGGAAAAAGGGGTGAAATCTATGTCTCTGTAGAGCACGGGAGAAACAGTCTTGTGGTCGCAGACACCACAGTCGAGACATTTCCCCCTGCAGTCGGGAGTGAATTCAGGAATCTGGGCCTTTATCCACTCCTCGGCGAGAAAATCTTTGCTGACACCGGATCTAATGTGGTTCCACGGCAGCGGTTCCTCCAGTGATCTTTGTCGATGAAGATAGGATTGGGGGTTTACTCCGGTGGCTTTGAAGGCCTGCACCCAGAGTCCCATTCCGAACTGCTCGGTCCAGGCATCAAATCTGGCACCCCTCCTCCATGCCTCTATGATGGACGGGGTCAATCTCCTGTCTCCTCTGGAGAAGATGCCCTCTAACCAACTCATTTCGGGGCTATTCCATTTTACCCGGACACGGGTTCCTTTGAGCCCGTTCCGGATCAACCCTATTCTCCTCCGACCTTCCTCCAATGCGATCTGGGGAAACCACATGAAAGGGGTGTGGGACTTGGGCACAAAGGTGGAGACACTCACGTTCAGGTTAGGTCTTTTGCCTCGCTTACCGGCTAAGGCTGTGATTTTTCTGGACAAGCGGATGATATCCTCAAGGTCTTCGTCCTGTTCAAAGGGCAGCCCTACCATGAAGTAGAGCTTTATCAGATTCCACCCCGCATCATAGACCATCCGAGCCGTTTCCACGATATCTTCCTGAGTCAGACGCTTGTTAATGATCTTCCTGAGCCGGTCATTGCCCGCCTCGGGGGCCAAGGTGAAGCCCGTTTTCCGCACCCTTTTTATCTGCTCCATCAACGAGGGGTGCAGGCTGTCGATCCTGAGGGACGGAAGGCTTATGGAAATCTTTTCCCTGGCCTGTTTGTCCATTAAGGCCTTCAAGAGGAGCCCGACGCAGCCATAATCGCCGGTACTCAGAGAAAGTAGAGAAAGGTCTTCGTGGCCGGTCAATTTCATGGCTTTTTCGGCCTTCGCGAGTATGGAATTAGGGCTTCGTTCTCGTACCGGACGGTAGATCATGCCCGCCTGGCAAAATCGGCACCCCCGTGTACATCCGCGGGAGATCTCTATTGCCATACGATCATGGATCAATTCAGTGAAGGGTACTACCTGACGTTGTGGGAAGGGATGGGCATCTATATCGGGTACGATCGCCTTTTCAACGAATTGGTGGTCTGAATTCATGGGTTCAATACACTCAAAAATCCCTCCGGGGGTATAATGTGGGCGAAAATAGGCAGGAATATAGACCCCTTTGATGTGGCGTAGTTGAGAGAATAATTCCTTTTTACTCTTGGTTCCAGTCTGTCCGGCTTTACGGATAATCTTGCATATCTGCAACAGGACCTCTTCGCCATCCCCGACCACTATGAGGTCAAAAAACTCGGCAACGGGCTCGGGATTAAAACAGGCAGGGCCTCCGGCGATGATAAAGGGGGAACTATCGCCCCTTTCACTCGCCAGGAAGGGGATACAGGAGAGATCAAGAAGATTCAAGACATTGGTATAGGAAAGTTCGTGCTGAAGACTGAAACCCACCATATCGAAGCTGGATAAGGGGCGGCCTGACTCCAGGGTGGTGGGGGGTATATTTCTACGCCTTAGTTCCCTTTCAAGATCCACCCACGGGGAAAAGATCCTTTCTGCGCAAAGCCATTCACGACGATTGAGGATGTGATAGAGGATCTTTAATCCCAAGTGGGACATGCCCACTTCATAGACATCAGGAAAGGCCAGCGCAACGGAGACCTCCGTGCTGCCGGGCGCCTTTTTGATGGCGTTAACTTCATTTCCTAGGTACCGGCTTGGCCGGTTGATCTTTGAAAACCACGGCTGGTCCAATAGGGACATGAAAGATGTTCCTTTGATAAAATCTCGTTTAAAAAAACCCAGGCCCATTGGATGAGGGCAGTGTTAGTTGGCTCTGCCTGAAAATGTCTGGGATAGCGATTGAATTACGAAATGTGTTCTGAAGTCCCTCCGGGGGCAAAGGCAAAACCAGGGCCTGTAAACCTGATGTCATTCATCGGTCATGGGGAGATATAGGGTAACCTTGCCGCCTCCCTCAGGGTGATTGCCGCCTGAGATCTGTCCCTTAAGCCCTTCGATTATTCGTTTTACGATTGCCATGCCCAGGCCCGAGCCCCTCTCTTTTGTTGTGAAAAATGGGGTAAAGGCCTGGGAAAGCGCCTCTTCGTTGAACCCTTCACCGGTATCGCGGACAACAATCTTCACCATCTTCTTCCCTGGTCTGGGAAATTCCGTTTCTATCTCTGCACTCACATATAGAAAGCCTTGAACGCCCATGGCCTCGGAGGCATTTGAAAAGAGGTTCCACAGGACCTGCTTGAGCTGCTCCGGGTCCGATTTAAGCCTGAGGGGATGTTGAAAATCGGTATGGGCGGTCAAATTTTCTGACCAGTGCTTGCTGTTTTGAAAGAGCTCCAGAGATTCCAGAATCAACTGGCCCAGATCAAACTCCTCGATATTTGCCTCTTTGGGTCTTGCAAAGAGCAAAAAATCACTTATGAGGTGATTTAGCCGATTGACTTCTCGCGATACGATATCCATGAGCCGACTGTTTACGTCGTCTTTCTCAAGCCCTTCTTTCAACATCTCGATAGATCCGCTAATGGAGGCCATGGGATTCCTGATCTCGTGGGCAATTCCAGCTGCCAGTTCGCCGATTACTGCCAGGCCTTCGACCTTTTTCATTTCTTCTTCGCTCTCCTTTAGCCGTGTTATATCTTGAAAGATAAGGATCTTGCCCTTGTGGTCCCCCAATGAGAGGGAGAGGGGGGAGATGGACAGCCTGAGGTAGAACTTCCTGCCTCCCGGGTCGGGGCAGGTGAAATCAGAAAATACCGGTCGTTGGTCGTCAAATGAAGACCTTCCAACCTCCTTAAGGGGGAGATCGGCGCCCAGGAGAGGGAGTGCATCGGTTACGGCCCTGCCATAGACATGACTTGACTTTATCCCAAAGATTTTTTCTGCTGCCGGATTGAAAAGGATAATATTGCCTTGAGCATCCAAGACCACCAGACCCGAGGTGATACTGTTGATTATGCTTTCATTCAGGGCCTCTAATTTGTCAAAGTCTATCTGTTTTGCCTTTAGCTCAACCCTGCTTTTTCTTGCCTGTTCGGAGAGAAAACTGCTGAGGTATGCCGAAAAATAGAAGCCCACCATGTTTGCCAGTATGATAAAAAAGAGGTATGCGCTCTGATACCTTTCCGGATAACTGGCTTGGCTCCCCAGCGGATGGACAACCCCATAATAATGAAGGTCCAGCAGAAGTCCATAGAGGATGCTGTTGGTGGAGGCAATGACCATGCCTCCTTTTCTGTAAAGAATGATACTTCCGCTGATTATGGAGAGGATGTAGAGAAATGAGAATATACTATCAATTCCACCTGTGGAATATATCAGGGCCGTGATAAAAAAGCTGTCGAAAAACAACTGTAGATAGGCCTGAAACGTAACCTTATGTGAAAATTTGAGGAAAACGACATAAATGAAAGTTGCAAAATATACAGTTGCGATGAGCAGGTAATGGAAGGTCTGGATATGTCCGAAATAGGAATGGGTTTCCCTGCTCTGGATGACTATCAGGGCTCCCAGGAGGAGGGATACGACGATGACCCTCAAGAGCATGAGGACCTGCAGACGACTGGAGACCTCCGATTGGCGGGTTCCCGGCTCCGACTTGATCATCCTCGTATTTAGTCTCCCATTGCTGCGGCCATCTTGAAGATGGGCAGGTACATGGCAATAACCAAACCGCCTATGGATCCGCCGAGAAATACCATAAGGAGCGGTTCCAGCATCGAGGTCAGGGCATCGACCGCTGCGTCAACCTCGTCATCGTAAAAATCGGCAATCTTCTCCAGCATGGTATCAAGCGCCCCTGTTGTCTCACCCACTGAGATCATCTGCACAACCATTCGTGGGAAGATATCATTTTCAGAGAGTGGGTCGGCAATGGTTTGCCCTTCGGCAATACTGGTTCTGACCTCAAAAATGACCTCTTCAAGGACGGCGTTACCCGAGGTCTTGGCAACGATCTCGAGCGCCCCGAGGATAGGCACGCCACTGCTGATCATTGTCCCCAGCGTCCTTGTAAATCTTGCGACGGCGACCTTTTTCAACAACGGGCCAAATATGGGCAGTTTAAGGACCAGGGTGTCAATTCTTTTTCTTCCCCCGGTGGTACTCTTATATCTTTTGAACAGGAACACGACCACGATAAGGGCGCCAAACATGTAGTGAAAATTTCCCTTGAGAAAACGGCTCATGTTCACCACCAACTGGGTGGGGACCGGGAGGGCCGATCCGAAATCTGCGAACATCTCTTCAAAAACAGGTATCACAAAGATCAGGATAACCGCGATGACGATGATGGCGATAGCCACCACAACAATCGGATAGGTCATGGCACTTTTGATCTGGCCTTTGAGCTTCTCCGCCTTTTCAATGTAGGCGGCAAGGCGTTGCAAGATGATATCCAGTATACCCCCGACTTCACCGGCGGCAACCAGGTTTACGTATAGAGCATCAAATATTTTGGGGTGTTTTCCCATTGATTCGGCAAGGCTGGCCCCACCTCCCACATCTCTAACTACTTCACTCAGGATTCTCTTGAATGTCTTGTTTTCCATCTGTTCGGAAAGAATGGTGAGGCCCTGCACAAGAGGAAGCCCCGCATCAATCATGGTGGAAAACTGTCTGGTAAAGATAACCAGATCCTTCTTTGTGACCTTGGGCTGCATGAAGGAGACATTTTCAAAAAGATCCTTTGGTTTGGGTTTTAGTTTTTTGACCGTAAGATTCCGGCGCCTTAATTGGAGCCCAGCTATCTTTTCATCAGCTGCTTCCAACTCTCCTTTGAGGGTCTTGCCCTTTTTTGTCTCTGCAACCCATTTATAGACTGGCATGGTTTTTCCCCTAGCTCATCCGTGGCACAAAAATGGTATCGGCTGCCCGATTCATGAGTAGTATTCTCTTTTTCCGTAGTTTGAATAGGTATTTATCAAAGACTAAATGATTTATCAGGGTGTGTCAAGAAATCGGTCCTGAGGGTATTGTTTTAGATTGTCTTTCTATTATTTCTCCCGAACTTATTGATAAGTTACATTATTTCTTGCTAAGTAGTATATGTTTTGGATAAAAGGACGGCAGAGAGGACCTATTTATATAGAGGTAGTCCCCTCTAATTCTAAAACATCTTCAGGAATAACAAGGTCATCTGCTTCAGACAGACCCGTCGGGCCTGACTGTTGCGATAAAACCGGTGGTAGAGCCAAAAACCTTAAGCCAACAGAGAGGAGATGCGATGAAAAAATTCAAATTTGGGGCAATTCTAAGTGTGATGTTGGTCTTCGTTGTGACCGGTTTGGTTATGGCCGGCACCTTGGAGGGTGTAAAGGCCAGAGGGCATCTTATTGCTGGCGTAAATGGCAGTGTTTTCGGATTCAGCATGCCGGATGACAAGGGGAATTGGAAGGGCCTTGACGTAGATACAGCCAAGGCGATTGCGGCAGCCGTATTTGGTAATGCAAACAAGGTAAAGTTTACAGCGCTGACCGCTGTTCAACGGTTGCCGGCATTGCAGTCCAAAGAGATTGACGTGTTGTGCCGGAATACGACCCAGACCCTGACCCGTGAGACAACCAACGGGCTAAACTTCTGTCAGGTCAATTTCTATGATGGCCAAGGTTTTCTCGTTCCAAAAAAGCTGGGTGTCAAGAGTGCCACGGAACTGGGCGGGGCCACCGTGTGTGTCCTTCCCGGAACCACCACGGAATTGAACGTAGCGGACTTTTTCCGGAAAAACAAAATGAAGTGGAAACCGGTGGTAATTGAGCAAACGGCCGAGCTGAGCAAGGCCTTCTTTGCCGGCCGTTGTGACTGCCTGACATCAGATGCTTCTCAGCTGGCCGCACATCGTTCGGTAGCACCCAATCCGGATGATTACGTCCTCTTGCCGGAGATCATTTCAAAAGAACCCCTTGCACCGGTTGTACGTCACGGGGATGATCAATGGTACGACATCGTGGACTGGACGGTTATGGCACTGATCCAGGCTGAGGAGTTCGGTATCACCTCAAAGAATGTGGATAAGATGCTCAAGAGCCAGGATCCTCAGATCCAGCGTTTCCTCGGGGTGACTCCGGGTATGGGAAAGGCATTGGGGCTTGATGACAAATGGGTCTACAATATCATAAAGCAGGTGGGAAATTACGGTGAAATCTTTGAACGAAACGTGGGCCCAAATACGCCGCTAAAACTTGAACGCGGTCAAAATGACCTCTGGATAAATGGCGGTTTGATGTACGCCGCCCCCTTTAGATAATTGAGAACAAGAGATGCCTTGAAAAGGGCCCCTTTTCGTTCCAGCATGAAAAGCCCTGTTTTTTGAACCCGTCCAAGATCCGGCCGTCGGGGATCAGCGACAGATGGCTCTGCATGTTTATGAATACCTGTCAGCAGCGAAAGTGGGTTGTTTGCGTTGAGCAGTGCATCTATTGAAAAAATCCCGTTTTGGCTTGACCCCAAGAAACGGTCGATCATAGCCCAGGTCGTTGTCCTGATCATGTTCGGATTGCTGGCGTGGTACCTGGTTTCCACCACCTTGGGAAACCTCGGAAAACAGGGTATCGCCACCGGTTTTGGGTTTCTGGACAGGGAATCCGCATTTGAGATCGGTGAATCTCTGATTCCCTACTCTGCGGCAGACACCTATGCCAGGGCCCTCCTGGTGGGCGTGTTGAATACCCTGAGGGTCGCCTTAGTCGGCATTGTATTGACGATCATCCTCGGGGCCTTTATCGGGATCGCCCGCCTGTCCGGTAACTGGTTGGTTTCCAAGCTGGCCGGAATATACATCGAAGTCATGCAGGATATCCCGGTGTTGCTCCAGCTGTTTTTCTGGTATGCCATCTTTTATGGAATGCTCCCCTCTCCGCGGCAAGCGCTAAATCCCATAAAGGGGCTTTTTCTTTGTAACCGGGGCATGATTTTTGCCGTGCCCCAGTTGCACCCGTCTCATAAGTATATTTTCTTGGCATTCATTTTGGGATGCGTTCTGGTTTACTTTTTGAGGCATTGGGCAATCAGCCACCAGGCCCGGACAGGCAAGGCATTGCCGGTATTTAAAATCTCCGTCATCATCCTCGTAGGATTCCCGCTTCTTACATGGGTGGCATTTGGGGCTCCCACCCACATGGACCATCCAAAACTCCACGGCTTTAACTTCAAAGGGGGGGTTACTCTCAGCCCCGAGTTTATGGCCCTTTTGCTGGGGCTGGTTCTTTACACCGCGGCTTTTGTGGCAGAAGTAGTCAGGGCCGGGATTCAGTCGGTGGGCAAGGGACAACGGGAAGCCGCCATGTCCATCGGGTTAAAACCGGGTCAGGTCCTCCCCCTAGTCATATTGCCCCAAGCCCTTCGGGTCATTACCCCTCCGCTCACCAGCCAGATGCTGAATTTGACAAAAAACAGCTCCTTGGCAGTTGCCATCGGCTATCCTGATTTTGTCTCGGTGGCCAATACCACTATTAATCAGACGGGGCAGTCCATCGAAGGCGTGGCGTTGATAATGGCGGTGTATCTCATTTTCAGTCTCTCCACATCTGCGTTTATGAACTGGTACAACAAGAGAGTCGCCCTGGTTGAAAGATAGGTTTATGGAAGAAATCGTTGAAAATTTCGCTGCGGAAGAAGTGAAACCTCCGGTGGCGAGTGTGGGTGTTATGGGCTGGGTCAAGGAAAACCTGTTTAAGGGATGGTTTAATTCCTTTTTGACTGTTGTCATCCTCTATCTTCTATTTAAAGTCATTCCCTCAATTTTTGAATGGATGTTCATTGACAGCGTCTGGAGTACCACGGGGGAGGGTTGCAGGGAGGCTGCCGGGGCCTGCTGGTCGGTCATCACGGACAATTTGAGATTTATTATATTCGGTTTCTATCCATATGATCAGCAGTGGCGACCCCTGATTGCCATGTTTTTGCTTTTCGGGCTTCTTTTTTACAGCCGGAACCGGAAGCATTGGAACAGGCACCTGGCTTATGGGTGGCTTTTTGGGCTTTTTGCCATGGGCCTTTTGATGCGGGGCGGGATGTTCGGGCTATCAACCGTTGAGAGCACCAAGTGGGGCGGGCTTCCGCTTACCCTGCTACTCTCTGTCTTCGGACTCACGGCAGCCTATCCTCTGGGGGTAATCCTTGCTTTGGGCCGGCAGTCTAAAATGCCCGCCATCAAAATACTGTGTGTGGTCTACATCGAGTTGATCCGGGGCGTGCCGCTGATAAGTCTTTTGTTTATGGGGTCGATTATTTTTCCCCTCTTTCTGCCCGAAGGGATCACGATTGACAAAATCGTTCGGGCCCAGGTTGCCATCATTCTCTTTACGGCTGCGTACATCGCCGAAGTGGTCCGGGGAGGGCTGCAGGGCATGTCCCGGGGACAGTATGAAGCGGCTGAGTCGCTGGGGTTAAGCTATTATCTGACCATGCGTCTTGTCATACTGCCGCAGGCACTTAAGATCGTGATTCCACCGACGGTCAGCATTTTGATTTCAGCCTTCAAGGACACCTCCCTGGTGGCGATCATTGCGCTTTTCGATCTGCTCAGAACGACCCAGACTGTCCTCTCCCACCCCAAATGGATGGGATTTAGCCCGGAGGCCTATTTGTTTATTGCCATTCTCTATTTTTTGGGCTGTTTTTCCATGGCAAATTACGGCCGAAAATTAGAGAAGGAGCTATCAACCGAATATTAGCGGTCATTTGAAAAGGTTTAATGAGCGAAGAAGGGCCAAAGACTACCGATAGATCAGGTTCAATGGAAGTGATGATTGAAATCATTGATATGCACAAGTGGTTTGGTGAGTTCCACGTGCTTAAGGGGATCAACCTGACCGTTGAAAAACAAGAAAGGATTGTCATTTGCGGTCCATCGGGGTCGGGAAAATCGACTCTGATCCGATGTATCAATCGGCTGGAAGAGCATCAGCGCGGCAGAATCGTTGTGGACGAAATTGAGCTAACGAATAATTTGAATAATATCGAAAGGGTTCGGGCGGAAGTGGGCATGGTTTTTCAGCATTTCAATCTATTTCCGCATCTGACCATCGTCCAGAACCTGACGTTGGGCCCCATGTGGGTCCGAAAAATGCCCAAAAAGGAAGCAGAAGAGACCGCCATGCACTTTCTAAACAAAGTTCACATTGCGGACCAGGCCAAGAAATTTCCGGGGCAACTTTCAGGAGGTCAGCAGCAGCGCGTTGCCATCGCGCGCAGTCTGTGTATGAATCCGAAAGTCATGCTTTTTGACGAACCAACCTCGGCCCTCGACCCGGAAATGATAAAAGAAGTCCTGGATGTCATGATCGAGCTGGCCCGGGAGGGGATGACCATGATTGTGGTAAGTCATGAAATGGGGTTTGCCAGGAGCGTGGCACACCGGGTCCTGTTTATGGACTTCGGTCAAATCGTGGAAGGAAACACCCCGGAGGAGTTTTTCAAGAACCCCAAACACGACCGGACAAAACTGTTCTTAAGTCAGATCTTACATTAGGGCCCACGTTACCGGGAAGCGGTCGACACCTTGCCCAACTCGTTAATCAAGACCTCGGCGCCCTCAATGATCTCAGTAAACACCTCTTCTACGCTCTTTAGTTCGCGGATCATCCCGGCTATCTGTCCGCAGTAGATGGTGCCCTCTTCAACATCACCATCCTGCGTGGCACGCCGGGACCGTCCAGTTCCGATCATTTTGAGGAGCTCCTCAAGACCGGCGCCCCGCCTTTCCATCTCCAAGATCTGATCCGTAAGTCTATTTCTGACACTGCGGGTGGGGCCAAAGCCTCTCCCGGTGATCGCGGTGCCCGTGGGCCCTGCATCAATGATGGCCTTCTTGAAATCAGGATGGCCCTGGGCCTCCCGGGTGGCGGCAAAGCGTGTGCCTATCTGAACCCCTTTTGCGCCCAGGGAGAGGGCCGCAACAAAGCCTCGAAAGTCGGCGATTCCCCCTGCGGCAATAACCGGGATGTCAACCGTCTCCACCACCTGGGGCACCAGTGCCATAGTGGTGATCTCTTCAAACCCGTCGTGCCCCCCAGCCTCTATGCCTTCAGCAACGATGGCATCCACCCCTGCCTCGGCCGCCTTTGCTGCCAGTTGCGGGCTGGGAGACACGTGGATGACTTTAAGCCCCGCATCGTGGATCTTTTGGGTAAACCGCTTCGGGTTTCCGGCAGAGGTAGAAATGATGTCCACTTCCTCTTCTATGGCCACATTGACAAGGCTTTCAGAATCGGGTTTGACGACGGGGATATTTGCCCCAAAGGGCTTGTCTGTCTTTTCCTTGACAAGCCGTATTTCTTCTCGCAACTCATCCGCCGTCATGCTCCCACCGGCCAGAATTCCCAGTCCGCCTGAATTGGAAACCGCCGCGCAGAGTTCGTTGTAACTGACCCAAACCATTCCTCCCTGGAGGATGGGATATTGGATTCCCAAAAGATCACACAATTCGGTCTTAAACATAAATTCCTCCTCATCTATTTCGGTTATTCAACGACCCCACCTGCCCAACCCCGTGACAGACAGCCGGGCAAAGTTATTGATTTCCTGGTCTCAGGTCTTATTTTGGTTGAAACACCATAACACCGGAGATCAAATCTCATGAATAACGACAAATTAACATGCCCTTATTGCGAAGAGCCTCTGGAGAGGTGGGAACCCTCACCCTATACCGGTTGGGGGCATGATATGTTTTATTGCAACAACAACAGATGCAGCTATTTTATCAGTGGTCGAGAAAAGATCTGTCAAAAATATGAGAAAAATTTTGCTTACCGCTATTGCTATGACCCGGAAAACGGACGGGAAGTACCTCTCGTTGCCTGGTGCCCCGGGGAGTTGTCCTTGCTAAAGGGGAGATGTAAAGCGGCCTAGCAATCACAGTTCTTTATACCTTCCAAGACAACGCCCTTTAGCATCATCCCGAAAGGGAAAGCGTCCGGGCCCGGAGGTCATGACTATGGAGCGGGTGATCAGGACACGGAAAGAATACCTGCCTTTTCCAGGGTGTTTCGCAGTTCCGATTCCTGATCCCTGTCAAGGGGAAGCAGGGGACCCCTCACCGGTCCTCCGTACATTCCGATCAGATCGAGAGCCGCCTTTAGTCCCGGGATACCAAACCGGGTGGTCACGGCCGCATTTGGCGGGATAAGTCTGAGTTGGATTTCCCGGGCTTTTTCCATCTCCCCATTGTGATAACTCTCTACAATTTCAGCCAAGGGATGGGGGGCTACGGCTGCCAGGGCCGCAACACAACCTTTTGCTCCCACCGTCAATGCCGGAAGCAAAAAGCTCCCTGAGCCCGCCAATACCTGGAAGGTGTTGCCAGCACTACCGACCACCTCTCCCATCTTTACGACGTTCCCCGAACTCTCCTTGAGCCCAATGATATTGGGATGACGGGATAGCTCCACAATGATTTCCGCACCCAGATCGATTCCCGTAAAGACGGGGACATTGTAAAGGATGATCGGAATCGGCGATCCACCGGCAACCCTGGTATAGTGATTCAACAGGGCCCTATGATCCATCCTTGGCTTGTAATAGTGAGGGGTCACAACCATGGCGGTATCCGCTCCCAGCTCCGCAGCCTTCTCCGTAAGATCGAGGGTTTCCGCGGTTGATTCGCATCCCGTACCGGCAATAAAGAGATGATCCGAATCAATGGCCTGCCCCGCGGTCTTCCAGGTCTCAATTTTTTCTTCGGCCTTGAGCATCACCGCTTCACCATTGGATCCGAGGACCGCAAATCCGCTGAGCGGTGTGTCCTGCCATTTTTCAAGATTGAGCGCCAACCGGTCATGATCCACCCTCCCATCGGCATCAAAGGGGGTGGGAATCGGAGGGAAACACCCCTTCAGGGAAATGTCTTTTGCCATCGTATTCTCCTTTCTCGCCCCCGGACATCCAGGAGCACTCACCCGCATTCTAACCCTTCACCCAAAAAGGACAAAAAGGCCTAAACGGCCCGGTTAACAGATGAAAAATCATGTTCAGCTATCTGGTTCCGGAGCCAAAACGAGCCCCAATTCCTCAAGCTGGTCCCCGGCCACCCGAGACGGGGCATCTGTGAGCGGGCAGGTCGCGCTGGTTGTTTTTGGGAAGGCAATGGTCTCCCGGATTGACCCGACTCCGGCCATTATGGCCACCAGACGGTCAAATCCCAGGGCCATACCCCCGTGGGGAGGGGCCCCATATTTAAGGGCTTCCAAGAGAAATCCAAATTTTGAATCGGCCTCCTCAGGCGTCACACCCAGGATATGGAACATCTTTTTTTGAAGCACGATGTCGTGGATCCTGATACTCCCGCCACCGATCTCTGCTCCGTTTAGCACCAAGTCGTAGGATCTTGCCCTTGCCTTCTCAGGTTGTTGGTCGAGCATATGCAGGTCTTCCTCCACAGGAGAAGTAAAGGGGTGGTGAACCGCTTGGAGACGGTCTTCGTTATCGTCATACGCCAACAAAGGAAATCTGGTGATCCATACAAACGCATAGATGTCATTGGGCAGGAGATCCAGCCGCCGCGCCACATCCAACCGCAACACCCCCAGGACTTCGTTTACGACCCTGGCGTTGTCCGCCATGATCAGAATCACGTCTCCCGGCCGGGCGTCCATTCTCTCATTGAGCGCCGTCTTTTCCTCCTCTTTGAAAAATTTTTTCAAGGACGACTGCCACCCGTTCTCCTTTACCTTGACCCATGCCAACCCCTTCCCACCATGATCAATCACGGTTTGGGACAATTCATCCAGAATCTTTCTCGAAAAAAAATCAGCACCTCTTTTCACGTTGATACCTTTCACCACCCCGCCGGATGCTATGGCTCCCTTAAAGATCCTGAAATCAGACCTGTCAGCGACTTCGGTCAGGTCTTTCAGCTCCATATTGAAACGCGTGTCCGGTCTGTCCGTACCGAACCGGTCCATGGTCTCCTGATATTCCATCCGTTTGATGGGCAGGTCGATCTCCTTTTTCAGGATCTCCTCAAAAATGTCCTTCATCATGCCTTCCACCACAGCCATCACGGCCTCTTCATCCACGAATGCCATCTCCAGGTCTACCTGGGTAAACTCGGGCTGTCGGTCAGCACGCAGATCTTCGTCCCTGAAGCAGCGGACAATTTGATAATAGCGGTCAAAACCGGCAATCATGAGGAGTTGTTTGAAAAGCTGCGGGGATTGCGGCAGGGCGTAGAAAAAGCCCCTGTTGACCCTGCTCGGGACTAGGTAGTCCCGTGCCCCTTCCGGAGTGCTCTTGGTCAGAAAAGGGGTCTCAACCTCTATAAACCCTTCCTTGTTCAGATATTGTCTGACCGAAGAAGCGATCTCGTGCCGTCTGCGCAGGACACCGAAAATCTGAGGTCTTCTTAATTCCAGGTAGCGGTATTTCAGCCTCAAGGTCTCTGAGGCGTCCACCGCTCCATCCACCTGGAAGGGAGGCGTTTCAGTCGCGTTCAGGACCCTGAGTTCGGAAGCCCGCAATTCAATGGCTCCGGTGGGTAGATTCGGGTTTATTTGTCCCTCCAGGCGGTGGTTAACAGTGCCTTTTACCGCCAGGACCCACTCGTTTCTCAGGATGTGGGCCCTTTCATGACTCTCCTTGTCCACCTGTGGATCAAAGACCACCTGAGTGATGCCCTCCCTGTCACGGAGGTCGATAAAAATCAGGTTCCCCAGGTCACGTCTGCTGTTCACCCATCCCATCAGAATGGCCTCACGGCCCACATCCTCCTGCCTGAGGCTGCCACAATCATTTGTTCGCTTCCAGTCCCCCAGCGAATTGATTTTGATTTTTTCCATCTCTATCCCATAGCTCTCAAAAGATTTGCCACACTATCTTTAAGATCCACTTCGTCCTGTACTTTGGTCTCCATATCTCTTAGCACACCCTTCCCGGATGCCAGTTCATCTTCTCCAATAATAAACACCTTCTTTGCCCCAAGCCGACCCGCCCTTTTCATCTGGGCCTTCAGCCCTTTTGAACCATAATCCATCTCCACCCACATACCAGCCTTCCGTAGCTCCATGATCCAATTAAAACAGACCTTTTCTGCATTTCCCCCTAAGGCAGCCACAAAAAGATCCGGATTCTTCTCCTCTGACGCCACTTTTTCTTCGAGTAGCGAGACCACCCTCTCCATACCCAACGCAAAGCCGATTGCAGGGTGGTCAGGGCCCCCGAGCAGTTTTACCAGACCATCATACCTGCCGCCGCCCAAAACGGCATTTTGTGCCCCCAACCGCGTGGTCTGTATTTCAAACGTGGTCCTATTATAATAGTCAAGCCCCCTCACAAGTTTGTGATTCAAAACAAAAGGTATGTTCAGCCTTTCAAGATAACCTATAAGCCTTTCGAAGTGGACCTTGCATGTCTCGCACAGGAATTCCAGGATCGAAGGAGCCTCTGACACGATCTGGATGCAACCTTCCACCTTGCAGTCAAAGACCCGTAAGGGATTGACCTCGACCCTTCTACGGCAGTCTGAACAAAGGGCGTCGGTCTTATCCCTGAGATAACCCTTCAGTTCCTCCCTGAAGGCGGGCCTGCACTCAAGACACCCGAGGGAGTTGAGGTTAAGGCTCAAATCGTCGAACCCCAGTGAGTCAAATAGATACATGGCCATAATGATGACATCAGCATCAGACTTCGGGCCCGGGTCACCAAAAATCTCAGCGTTTATTTGATGGAACTGCCTGAATCGCCCCTTCTGCGGCCGCTCGTGCCTGAACATGGGACCGATGGTGAAGAGTTTCTGGACGGGATTCTTTTGGTATAGCCTGTGTTGAATATAGGCCCTGGTCACTGAGGCCGTGGCCTCCGGCCTCAGGGTCAACCCCCGTCCCTTGCTGTTTTTGAAGGAGTACATCTCCTTTGAGACGATATCGGTCTCTTCGCCGATGGACCTGCTAAAAAGTTCGGTCCTCTCCAGAAGCGGGGGCTTGATCTCCTGAAACCCGAAGGCACTAAACAACCTGCGGGTCGTCGATTCAAGCACCTGCCAGCTTCCTGCCTCTTCGGGCAAGATATCTTTAAAACCTTTGATTGCCGTGAATTCCAAAAACCCCTCTCCTTTGAGCCGGATTAGATCGTCCCGCGATCGAGCCGATCCAGCAAAAAAAATGAACTGTCAACGCCCTTGGATCTTGGTTATTCCACCTTGATTTTGCTCACCCTCTTGCCACCCCTGGCGGGCCCCTTCTTCTCAAGGTTCTCTATCTTTTCATCAACCAAGGATCTGATTGCCTTGAGAAATTCGACGCGTGACTGGTTCAGGTGATCAAAAAACTTGGACTTTTTTCCAGATGCCTTTTCCAGATCCAAGAAAAACCTTCCCACCGGGCAATATGCCATTTCTTTTTTATCCTTCTCCTTGGCCATGATCATCCCCCCTAAAATGGATACATAAATGTTGCCCATCAAGCCTGGCCCTGACCGACTTTGAGGCAGCCACCTGTCTTGGAAGTAACAAATGCCTCTTAGAACTTCCGACTCGAACAATCAGTTCATCAGAGAGCTTGTTAAGCTCTACCTCCTGCTTAGCAACAAAAGGAAGTTTCATCGTAAGCCGATATTCCCCGTTCTCTTTGGCAATATTATATGGCTCCCCCTCGAAAAACCTCTCCAGGGGATTTCTTCCGCCATAAATCTGTTGTGACAATGCCTGAAGGCTATCATAACCAAGCACCTCAGACCTGAAGAGGTTTACAGGGAAGATGGGGACAGGGCCAAAATATTCCTCTGCCCTCTCCATATATTCTCTTTGAAGCTCTCTCCAATCGTCGAAATATGAATCCTCCAACTCATCCGGGAGAATCCTGTTCATTATTATCCCGTCAATATTCATCTTGTAGAGGGAAAAATACATAAACGCCCTCTGGGTCTCTTTCAGAACGATCTTTTCCGGATTGGCAATCAGCCGTACTGTTGTTATCTCCGGGTCAACAAGAAGCTCGTCAACGCCCTTCAACCGCTCAAAGAGATACTCAATGGCGTCAAAATATTCATCGCCGGGCAGGGGGACATCATATACCTTCTTGGCGATTGGTCGAACATATTTAGCAATGGTTTTTTCCATCTTGAAGATCTTTTTCATATACCACTCCAGGGCGGTTGGAATACTGATAAATCTGAGGGACTCTCCGGTGGGAGCACAATCGAGTAAGATAACATCATATTTTTTTGTTCTGACATAACGGTTGATGTAGAGGAGCAGACTTACTTCCTCCATACCGGGCAAAATCGCAAGCTCTTCTGCCAGTATTTCATCCAGGCCCGTGGTATTTAGGAGGGTGGATATATACTTGTAGATATCCCCCCAGTTTTTTTCCACTTCCTCCTGTATATCCAGTTCCTGAATCCACAGATTCTTCATGACCTTGGCGGGTCTACCCTTGTTTTGATCAAGAAGTGATCTTTCCAAATCAAAAATATCGGACAGGCTATGGGCCACATCCAAGGACATAATTACCGTCCTTTGCCCCATCTCAGCCGCCCTTATTCCAGTGGCTGCCGCTACGCTCGTCTTTCCGACGCCACCCTTTCCGGCAAAAAAGATGATCCTCACTTCCTATCACCAACCTATCTACAGCTTCCCGTCTCCTAACGGAAGCCCATTCGGACCCGAACCTCCCCCTGGGCGTCGCAAATTTGACAGGTTTCCATGCAGCTGTGGGAAATTTGAGCGAAGCAGGAGTAGGGTTCCAAAGGCGGGCTTGTTTGGACCCGGTTAAGCTATTGATTTTATTGTATGCGCCCCTTTGGGGCTTGCCACTCTTTTACCTCATTTTCCAACCTGTAGGCAACCAGAAAATGAGAGAGATAACCAGGGTCGGCCACCACATTGTTGAGCCGCGTTGTTGCTGAAACCTTAGACTCCTTCAGATGGAATTTTCAGACGTAAGGACAGTAGTGAGGCGAGAAAGATCAATACCCCCACCAGGATGATGCCCATTGAAAATGAGCCCGCATCACCCATGAGACCTATTCCCATGGGAATGGTTCCGGCCCCAAAGAAAAAGGCAACCGGGAGAGTTAGCGAAACGGCCACATTTCGGGCACTGGGGGGGCCTATGGAAGAGAGGGTGGTAAGACCCGGCGGGAAGAAGCAAGCTGCAATTACGGGTTGCAGAAAAACGATGATCACGACCCAGGAGCCCGAGGCCGCCCCCATGAGAATCGTCAATGACCCTGTCAGCAGGAATACGCCGCTCAAGGTTTGTTTTGGACCAAGACGATCCGTGGTCCACCCGGCGAGGAACACCATGACAAGCCCCGAGATCCGTGATAGTGCGAGCAATGTATTCGCCAGGTGGCGATCCATGCCGTGTCCAGCTACCAGATAAAGAGGCAGCATCGCATAGATCCCGATGGTGCTGCTGATACCCAGGCTGAATAGAATTATCATTATCCAGAAATCCTATTATTTCTCCCGGACTTATTGAGAAGTTGGTTCCTATCTCTTTAATGGGTTGAAACCATGGAGTTATTCTGGTAAGTGACAACCTTCACCCGGCGGAACGTGGCAACGGACCCCTCCGGAGGGGTGCAAATAAACTATAAAGATCGTTATTTTGCAACCATGAATATAAGTTCAATAATCTCGGTGCCGTGGGGTGCAGCTGTTTCTTTCCTGTGGCAGGGTGCTGACCATGGGTGCCATGTCTGTCCGAACGGGCCCTGAGATCTTGAACCTAAGAAGGGAGTCAAAAGATGATCGAACGTTACACACGCCCTGAAATGGACAGGATATGGGAGGCCGAGAATCGTTATGCAAAGTGGCTTGAGGTTGAGATTGCAGCCTGTGAGGCCATGGCAGAGGAAGGGCTGATCCCGGAAGACGCCCTCGAGAACATCAAGAAGGGGGCTGGTTTTTCAGTGGAACGGATCCTCGAGATAGAGGAGGAGACAAAGCACGATATCATTGCCTTCTTGACAAACGTGGCCGAAAACGTAGGCCCTGATTCACGCTATATACACCTGGGCCTGACCTCTTCGGACATCCTGGATACGAGTTTTGCGCTTCTTCTGAAGGAGGCAATGGGCCTGATTATCCAGGATGTTGAGAGATTCATGGATATCCTTAAGCATAAGGCTCAAGAACACAAGTATACGGTGATGATTGGCAGGTCTCATGGTATCCACGCGGAGCCAATCACCTTTGGTCTCAAGTTGGCAGTGTGGTATTCTGAAATGCTCCGGAATCTGCAACGGCTAAAGGATGCCTTGCAGGTCATCAGCTATGGAAAGCTATCAGGCGCAGTGGGTACCTTTGCAAATGTCTCTCCCAGAATTGAATTGCTTGCCTGTGAAAAGCTGGGTCTGAAGCCTGCCCAGATATCCACTCAAATTGTTCAGCGCGATCGCCACGCCCATTATTTCTCAACCCTTGCGATCCTTGCAGGGACCCTGGAAAAAATTGCAGTTGAGATTCGACATCTTCAGAGGACAGAGGTCCTGGAGGCCGAGGAGGCTTTTTCAAAAGGGCAAAAGGGGTCCTCCGCCATGCCCCACAAGAAGAACCCGATCGGATGCGAAAACATCTCGGGTCTGGCTCGTCTGGTTCGATCCAACTCCCTGGCGGCTATGGAGAATATGGCGCTGTGGCACGAGAGAGACATCAGCCACTCCTCAGTGGAACGGGTGATCGGGCCCGACAGCACCATCCTCGTTGATTTTATGCTGAATCGCATGACCCGGATCATTCGAGACCTGGTTGTGCATCCTGAAAGGATGTCTGAAAATTTAAAGAAAACAAAAGGGTTGATCTTTTCCCAACAGATCCTGGTGAAACTGGCAGAAAAGGGTATTGACAGGCAGGAGGCCTACGTTATGGTCCAGAGAAACGCCATGAGGGTATGGGAGAGTGGTCAGGAATTCAAACAGTTAATTATGGAAGATGATGAGATCGGAGCGTATCTGAGCAATAAGGAGATTGATGACGTATTTGATCTTGATTATCACCTGAAGTATGTGGATGAGATTTATGAGAGAGTATTTGAAGTTGACACGGCGCTACCCTGAACCATATCTCCTATAATCAGATGACGAATCCGCACATACGAGTTCCAGCCGATCCTCCCATGGGTCACTCTTTTTTACGTCCACCAGGATCTCCTGTCCCGGACCAAGAATGAGCCCGTTCTGCCGTTTTATTTCTGCCAGAAGTAGACAATCTTCCAACACGATCCGGTACTTGCTCTTGAACTCGTCAAGGACAAGGGCCTTGTATTTTGCTCCCAGGTGCTGAGCAAGGAATTTCAGGGTCCAGTAACGTGTGCGGTTTCGTTTTATCATGGCAAGGTTCTTGACCAGAGGCTCAACAGATGTCCTTATCTCTTCCAGTTTCTCCACATCATAAATGGGGCCCTTGCCCATGAGAAAACTGCTGATCTGCCTCTGAACCACAATATCAAGGTATCTCCTGATTGGAGAGGTGACCTGGGTATAGACGTCCAGGCCCAATCCACTGTGGGGGCCCGGGTCTGTATCCAGGTAAAGGGGAAGTAACTTCCGGCGCTGCCGAAAGACATAGTAAATGTATGTTTTTTCCTGTGGATCCAATTTTTCAGTGGGTTGTTTTTGGGTCCTGAATAGAACCGGCAGGTCATGCTCTTTGCAAAATACTGCCGCTAGCCAGTTGTAGAGGATCATAAACTCTGACACAATCATCCTCGACGGGGTGTTCTGGTCAACCAATTCTAGTGACAGTGATGCGTCGGGGTTCAACCTCACTTCCACTTCGGGAAGTGAGAGGCTGAGGGCGCCCTGCTCACCCCTTTTTTGACGAAGGTGCTGGCAGAGCTGATACATTTCTTTAAAAGGGCTTTCCGAAATCAGGGATTCGTTTACGTCATCATAGGTCAATTGCCGTTGGACCCGAATCACACTTCGCAGGAAACGGTAGTCCAAAAGTGTACCGATCTTGTCAAATCTCGCTAAGAGTGAGATCGCTTGCCGGTCGCATCCTTGTTTCAGACTCAGGCTGTCCTGGGATAGGTCTGGTGGGATCATGAGTATTTGTCTTCTCGGCAGATAAAGAGAGGAAGCCCTCTCCACTGCCCCCTTGTCAAGGATGCTCTCCGGTAAGATGACCTCTGCCACATCGGCAATGTGTATTCCGACCTCCAAGATGTCACTGGCTATTTCAAGGCTCAAGGCGTCATCGTAGTCACGGGTGAGCGGTCCATCAATGGTCATGGTAGGTAAGCCCCGTAAGTCCTCGCATCCTTCAAAAGTACTCTTTTTTACGGCCAGACGGGACGATTCTTCCAACTGATCCTTTGTAAAAGATGTCTCAATGCCTGATCGCAGGATGTTGAGGTTCTCGTCCTCATCCCATATGCCAAGCCTGAAGAGCAAATCCCTGGAGTTCCGTATATCGGATAAGCCGGCCCTGGAGAGCAGTTCCTTTCCGTATTTTAAATCAGGTGCCTCATTTCCGTGTAAGGCCAGTTGAATAAGCGTCTCGACTATATTTTCCCTGCACGATGGCTCGTCGGGTTTCCTGCCTTGCCAAATGGCCTTTAACCACACGCTGCCATCCCCAAGTCTTTCTTCCTTCAGGGCCTCTTCCTCCCTTTGTCTTAAGATCTGTTCAACCCTTTCTTCGGAATTTGGGAGAAATAGACCGTCTTTCATCTTGAAATATAGGTGGTCTTCAAAAAGTGCTCGCACCAGAGCGGAGAAATGGTTGCCCGTTGCGGCCTCGCCGAAAGCTAACTGGGTTAGATATTTGTGGTTGAAGCTCTCCTTTTCGTCTTTGGTCAGTTCCCAAAGTTCCCGGACGTCAACCAGCTCTCTGAGCCTTTTTCTTGCTCGTTCCGATTCCTTCAGAATTTCCAGAAGATCTTCCCTTGGCCTTGAGATATCAATTCCGGAACCTGTGATCAGAACCGCCCTTTTTGGAGAGATGTTGACCTGTCGGTTTGAAGGGGTCAAGAGGAGCAGTCTATTGCCTTTATCCTGCAAGCATAGGGTGCACACAAACTTGCCCCGATCAATGTATTCTATTATCCTTCCCTGGTTCATACGGAACTTTCATGATCCTCTGTTTGCCTTTTTATACATAAATTCTCGAATTCCGGCTTGTCCGGGTTAGAGGTACTAACAGCTCGCAAAGGTTCTGTCAACAGACATAGAGCCCTTGAAAATGCCCAAGGCTGTCATCCCAAGGCAACCTTCCCGGGAGTGCAGTGAGTCAACTGCGGCATGCCATTGCGTTTTTGTATTGGAGGCAAAATGTGTCGGTTACAAAACATAATGGGTCATTTGTTACACAATCTTCCTTTGGCCATTTATGTCCTTGTTTCCCTAACTTTCTGATTTCACATATGTTTTATCGTTTGGTACCCCTGGCACGGGCTCTTGCACGATTCTTGCATAGATGTATGAATACGGCATTTGGAACAATGGGAGGGGTCACAGTGGGAGAAGCGCTAAGTATTCATGACGCTCAGGATATAATGCTGGAGGATCAGCAATTGTTGGACAAGACCATTGCTGAATTGAAGAACAAGGTGGCTTTAACTTTTTTGGATTTGCTGGAATCAGATCAGGGCAAAGAGCTATGCCAAGATAGATTGCCCGAACGGTAAGGCCTTTCGACACTTCCATTCATCCAAGGTCCTTTCATCCCTTATTTTTCCTTGCTCGTTCCTTACATAATCAGATACTCCTTTCTCGATGGTTTTTATCTCGCTTATTTTCTGATTATATGGAAATCCATCAATCTTGTCCAAATATTTCAATTTTTCACCGCTGGCACCGATCTTAACGAACGACCTAACTTTTGGTGAGAAAAGGCGGCTGAAGCAGATGCGTTCGGGCTGTTCGTTGTTTGGCCGTGGGTTGGACTGTAGAATTGCAGCGCGAGCAAATGCCAGATCTTTTATCGGAAATTTCGTTGCCGATGGCATCCTGATGCCTATCTTGATAATGGTACGCCATATTGCAGGAGTGAGCACAACCTTGTCAGGAAAGGAAAACAAGATGCAGGACGCAAACAGGCTGATTTCGGAAAAGAGCCCTTACTTGCTGCAGCATGCCCACAACCCCGTTGATTGGTACCCCTGGGGTGGAGAGGCCTTTAAGAAAGCGGCCAAAGAGGACAAGCCAATTTTCCTATCTATTGGGTACTCCACCTGTCACTGGTGTCATGTTATGGAAAAGGAGTCCTTTGAGGACCTGGAAGTGGCCCGGCTTATGGATGAAACTTTTGTCTCCATAAAGGTAGACCGGGAAGAGAGGCCTGACCTGGATCATGTTTACATGATGGTATGCCAGATGCTAGCGGGAAGCGGAGGGTGGCCCCTAACTATCATCATGACGCCGGATAAAAGGCCTTTTTTCGCTGGAACCTATATCCCGAAATCAAGTCGATTCGGTCGCACGGGAATGGTGGAATTTATACCCCGTATCCGGCAGATCTGGACTACCCGTCGGGATGAAGTCCTGAAATCTGCGAAACAGATTATGGGTGTCCTTCAGAAGGTGGAAAAAGTCACAACCGGGAAAGATCTGGATGGATCGGCCCTGGATAAGGGTTACCAGGAACTGGCCCAACGCTTTGATAAGGAGCACGGAGGTTTTAGCGATGCTCCCAAATTTCCAACCCCCCACAATCTCCTTTTCATACTTCGTTACTGGAAGCGATCAGGGGACAAGAAAGCCCTCGACATGGTTGAGGAGACGCTTCAGAAAATGCGGATGGGCGGAGTATACGATCAGATCGGTTATGGTTTTCACCGTTATTCAACGGATAGGAAATGGCTTGTGCCGCATTTTGAAAAAATGCTTTATGACCAGGCCTTGCTGGCCATAGCCTACACAGAGGCATTCCAGGCGTCGGGCAAGGAGTTTTATAAGGGCACGGCCAAGGAGATCTTCACCTATGTGCTGCGGGACATGACTGCGCCGGAAGGGGGTTTTTATTCTGCCGAAGACGCTGACAGCGAGGGTGTGGAGGGAAAGTTTTATCTCTGGGAGGAAGATGAAATCCGGCGGGTTCTTGAAAAGGAGGATGCGGATCTGTTTATCCATGTCTTTAACATAGAAAAGGAGGGCAATTTTGAGGAAGAGGCCACGGGGAAGAAAGAAGGAGACAATATCCCTCACCACAGAAAATCGTTTTTCAAAATTGCCCGGGATCTCAAAATGTCTGAAGAGGGGATAAAAGCTCGCGTCCGATCAGCAAGGGAAAAGCTGTTTCAAGTTCGTGAAAAACGGGTGCATCCACACAAGGACGATAAGATTTTGACCGATTGGAACGGGTTGATGATCGCGGCCCTGGCTCGTGGCTGTAAGGTCTTTGGCGATGGTGACTATGCAAAGGCGGCCAAGAAGGCAACAAACTTCATTCTCAAGCGCATGCGAAGACCTGATGGACGTCTTTTTCATCGCTATCGGGATGAAGAGGTCAAAATCGTTGCCAATCTTGATGACTATGCCTTCTTGATCTGGGGTCTGATTGAACTTTACGAGGCGACTTTTGAGACCCCTTATCTGAAGACTGCCCTCCAACTCAATGAGGATATGTTGAAACACTACTGGGATGAGAAATCAGGAGGCCTTTTCTTTACCCCTGATGATGGGGAAACCCTAATTGTCCGTAAGAAGGAACTTTACGACGGAGCAAGCCCTTCCGGGAATGCGGTAGCAATGCTTAATCTCCTTAAGCTGGCGCGCCTTACCGGTGAACATGCACTGGATGTAAAGGCTGCTGAGATCGGTCGGGCGTTTTCTGATCAGGTGAGACAACTGCCATCAGGCTACACCCAATTTCTGGTCTCGACGGATTTCGCCATCGGTCCTTCCTATGAGGTCGTCATCGTGGGACCATCCGGCGTCAGACGTACAGTTGAGATGTTGGGTGCGCTCAATACCCGGTTTATCCCGAACCACGTGACCATCTATCGCCCCTCTGACGAGAAATCTCCGGATATTGATAAGACTGCTGATTTTGTAAGAAATTATGTCACTGTGAAGGGACAGGCAACAGCATATGTATGTCTTGATAACGCCTGCAAGGTGCCCACAACCGATGTCAAGGAAATGCTGGTGCTCTTAGGGGAAACCAAATGAAAGAGGGAGGACAAAACCCTCTCCACCACTGCCAATCCTCACCTACTCAAATTCCACCCTATATTTATTATAATTCACACAGACATGTTCCATTCGTGAACGGTCTTTATGGATTATTCTGATGAAATTGACTACTTTATCGACAGAGGTGACATGGAAAATATTATGCATGTCTTTGCTGTCAAAAAACCCCTTTGCCAGCACTTCGGTCCGCAGCCAGTTTGTCAGAGTAGCCCAAATGTCTCCATACAGGATAATTGGAGTTTCACAAATGTGGTGTACCTGCGCAAGCTGCCAGGAATAAAACAACTCAAGAAGCGTACCGATACCGCCAGGGGCAACGATAACCGCATCCGATAGGGACATAAACGTATCTAATCTGCTGCTGAATCTATCAAATTCCTTTTTTATATCTAGCGTGAGTTTACTATAAAACCATATTTTTTCAAGGGGATTGAAACCGTAACCCATTGTTTTTTCAGGGGTTGCGGCTTTTTTTATCCGCAGATTTAGTGTATACACTGATTAAATAGTATTTATTGCTTGGCAAAAGCAGATATAATGTGCTATTTGACTATCAGTGAGAGAATGTATACACTGAATGGAGATAGAGAGTTAATGGCTACTATTCAATCAAAGATATCCAGAGGCCATAAATATTGGTACATAGTCGAATCAAGACGAGT
>JADHXI010000186.1 GCA_016783065.1 Desulfobacteraceae bacterium
ACAGGTCGCGCCGTGTCTTTCGAAAATTTGGCAAATTCGGTCAATGGCGCTTTGGCCCAGACGAGGCACATCTTCGCAATAGTCAATGGCCAGATCTGCCTCCCGGTAATGCTGGTCACTGGCAACGGCTGCACCCGGCACCGACTTCAGTATCTCTTCCTCTATACCTGCCAGCCGTTGCCTTTTCTCCGCCCGAATATCTTCCGAATCCAAAAATCGCTTTTTGAGCTTCTGCCCTTCTTCGTCATACCAGAAATAAAAGGCCCCGTTTTCCCCTATAACACCATCCACCGGCCACATCCTTGAGATGTGATCACACCACCCGGCGGGCCGACCGGTGACCGGTACTGCACGGAGCCCATTTTCCTTAAGGGCCCATAGAGCCCTAAAAGCGGCCGAAGGGATTTTACCATCAGTGGTAAAGGTATCATCGATGTCGAAAAAAACACCTATGAAGTTTCTTGCTGTATCGCTATCCAGGGTTTCTATGGATGGTATCACAACAATTCCACCATTCTCGTCTGCGCTATTTTTTCAAGGGATATCTGGCCTTAGATCCGTGAAATCTCAAGTCTCAGCGGGTTCAATTTCCACCAGGTTGCAGTGGAAGGCACAACCCCGCCCCATATCTGTCAGGCGCTGGCTGGTCAACTGATTAATGCCCTGGTTCATGGGCATAAAACGAGGCCAGTAGAGGCCCTCCACCACGGTTACGCCCGGAAGGGCGTCTTTGGTCAGCTGGGCGTACAGGTAACACTCGCCTCGATCATTGTAAACCCGGACCAATTCTTCATCCTCTATCCGACGAGAGACCGCATCCACTGGATGGATCATGATTGTGGGTCTCCCTGCCTGGTTGCGCAGATAATCGACCTCGTTAAAACTGGAGTTGAGGAATTGATGCCGGGGCGGAGTGATCAGTTGAAGCCTGAACCGGCCCTGACCTTCCTCATCCACACTGGGCGTCCCGTCCGGGAGCGGATCCATCCCCTGTCCTGCCATGGCCTGAGAGTAAAACTCCACCTTGCCGGAGGGGGTTCCGAAATCCTCTGAAAATATCTGATCAGGCACACTGAGCCGAACCGGTTTTCCTCGAGCGAGTTTTTCAAATGTGATTCCTTCAAAGTAAGGTGAATCGGTCTGAAGCAGCTCCCGGATGGTTTCCTCTTCACCCTGGTAAAAGCAGTCGTCCGTGAAGGAAAATCGCCTGGCAAGTTCATGAAAGATGGCCTGGGTTGAGCGGGTTTCCCCCATGGGGGCAATGACAGGCCGCGCCATCTGGAGATAGTAGTGACCATAACTTATGTAAATATCCGTTGATTCCATGGATGTTGTTGCTGGCAACACAAGATCGGCATAGAGGACTGTTTCGCTTAACAGGTGTTCGTGTACCACAGTGAAGAGATCATCCCGCTCCAGACCGGCAATTACCCGCCTTGACTCCGGGGCAACCACCGCCGGGTTGCTGTGATAGACATGGAGACCCTTTACAGGCGGGTTGTTCAATTCTGTAAGCGCCTGGCCCAATTGCACCATGTTTATTGTTCGGACCCCCGGTGACGCGAGGTCTTCCCTGAGTACTGCTTCCTTGTTGAACGCAAAGGCCCGGGCCGTTGATCTGGTGATACCGCCGCCCTTCTTGTGCGTGGCCCCCACCAGTCCTGGCAGAAGGGCAATGGTCCTTACGGCCATACCGCCCCGGAGTTGGCGTGACGGTCCCCATCCCACTCTAATATAGGGCGCGCGCGCATCCCCGTAATCGCGGGCCAGCTGCCTGATCTCGCTGGCAGGCACGCCGGTTATCTCCTCAACCCGGGAAGGAGAGTATTCCTCCACACGTTCCTTCAGCCGATCAAATCCCACTGTTTTCTCTGACACAAATGCGTGGTCTACCCGGTCTTCTCCTATAAGGACATGCATCATGCCCAAAGCCAGTGCAGCATCCGTCCCGGGTCTTAGTTTCAGGTGCTTGTCGGCCTGGCTGGCGGTTCGGTTCAGGTAAGGATCGATCACGACTATGGATCCGCCCCGGCGCCGGGCCTCCAAAAAGAAGGGCCAGGCGTGCATGTTTGTGGATACAGTGTTGCTCCCCCAGATGATAATTAGGTCGGAATCGACCGTGCTTTCAATATCGGTTGTTGGGATCGGGCCCATGCTCACCTCGAACCCAGCGTCTACGGCGGCGCTGCAAATGGTGCGGTCCAGTTTGGATGCCCCGAGCTTATGGAAAAAGGGGTGGCCTGCATGGAATTGGACCACGCCCATGGTTCCTGCGTAGGAATAGGGAAGTATGGCCTCCGCACCGAACCTGGAGGTTATCTCTCTGTATCTCTGTTCAACCGTGTCAAGGGCTTCCTCCCAGGAAATGCGTTGGAATTCCCCCTTGCCTTTTGGACCTGTGCGTTTAAGGGGATGTAAGACGCGTAAAGGAGAATAAACCCGCTCCGGATAGTGGCTGACCTTTATGCAAACTGCACCACGGGTGAACGGATGATCCGGATCACCTTTGACGGAAACTACCCGACCATCTTCTACACCCACCAGGAGACCGCACGTATCCGGGCAATCATGGGGGCAAACAGAACGCTTGAACTCAACCATGGCTCTTGCTCCATTAATGGTGAAAAACGTTTCTTCTGAAGTATAAAAATAAAGAAAAGACCCTCGCGTGTCAACAAGAGCCTCGCGCGCCCATACCCGCTGTAACAACTGATCAGTAAATTTCCTGCCGCAAAAATCCTCTCAGACTTTGCCCTATCTGTTATTATTTTGTTAAGCACCTTGCATGTAACTTCAATAAGTCCTGGAGAAATAACATGATTTCTGGAGTGGGGTTCGGGTGTTTCTTGAAGGCGCTCTCTCAAAGTGAATTTACCTCTCCTTTTCGCAGTGGCTGATATTTGGGGTTTTCTCCTCCTGAACCCTTATTGGCTTCTCCATGCTCTTGGCAAAACCCCAAATATCAGCCACGCTACGACGACAGGTTTAGAGAGCGCCGGAAAGAAACAGCCGAACTCCACGGTGCCTGAACTTATTGAGAACTTACCCTTGCATTTCCTTAATGGCTGGGCTAATAGGGTGCCCATGGAACATATAGCAGCTATTGGATTCGACCTTTTCAACACCTTGATAACGGCGCATGACGGAGCCCTGGATGAGGCCTTCAAGCGGCTGGCCATGAGCTTGGAAGAAAGCGGCCTTGCTCTTGAGCGGGAAGGGTTCAGACAGGCTTACAGGGAAGCGGCCGTCCGTTTCATTGAAGAAACCCGAAAGGAGGGCCTGGAGACCCACAATCGATTCTGGATTAGCGCAGCTCTCCGGACCCAGGGATACACGGTAGGTCCGGACGATCCCATGATTGCCCAAGCGGTTGAGCATTACTTCTCGGCCTTCTTTGAGTACTGTCACCCCATTCCAGGGACTCTGGAAATGCTCAAAACCCTCAAAGACCGGTACCAGTTGGGGCTGCTTTCCAATTTTACCCATGGGCCTGCTGCCAGAGGCATTATTGAACATTTGGGTCTTGCCTCTTTTTTTGATGTAATTCTCATATCCGGTGAGCTGGGCTATTGCAAACCTCATCCAATGGTATTTGATCGACTGGCAGAGGACATGAGGGTCGAAAAGAGCAGACTTGTTTATATCGGCGATGAACCAGTCCTCGATGTCCAGGGGGCCATGCAGGCTGGGATTCAGCCGGTCTGGACGACCATTGTTGTGGACAAGAAGATTCCCTACACGCCGGGAACCCCCCAGGGGCAAACCCAATTGCCCGAAGGTCCTATTCCAAGGATCTCAAGCTGGAATGACTTCTTGTCACTCCTGAAGAGCAAGTAAAGGGATTTCCACGTCGGATACAAAATCCGTAAAAAAGGCGGTGAATTGTGACCGAAATAAAAACGTTATCTTATTCCTGCCGGACAAGGATTTTTTTGGGAATCGGCGCTTACAGGAAACTACCGGAGATACTTAACGGCTTAAATACGAATAATATCTTTCTTCTTTCGGACAGTGGCGTTGCCTCCACAGATTTCTTCAAGCTTGTGGAAGATATCCTCACAGAAAAGAATATCAAATTTGAGATTTTTTCAGACATCGAGACAGACCCCAGTGATAAAACTGTGGAAAAGGCCTATGCCATCTACCAGAAGAGCAAACCCTCAGCCCTGATAACCCTGGGCGGAGGAAGTACCATTGATGTGGGAAAGGCCGTTGCCATTTTGGCCACGAACGGGGGCCGTATCCATGATTACGAGGGGATTGATTTGTTTGCAAATCCCCCTCTCACCATCATCGCCATACCCACCACAACGGGAACCGGCTCAGAGGTTTCGGGTTCCTGTGTTATTACGGATACGACCCGGGGCCTCAAGATGTCCGTCAGAAGTGCCAGCCTAAACCCTGCCGAGATTGCCATATTGGATCCGTTGGCCCTCAAGACCTTACCTGTTGAGGTCGCCACCGATTCTGGCATGGACGCATTTGTCCATGCCTTTGAGTCCCATATCTCTCTCAATGCCAATCCTGTTACAGATGCCCTGACATTGAATGCCATCGAACTTATTTCCTCCAATATCACTCCTTTCGTCTCAGACAGGAGCGATCTGGATGCGGGCCTAAAAATGTTATGCGGGGCCAGTCTTGCGGGTATGGGATTCAGCAACACCGGGCTTGGGAACATTCACTGTATGGCTAGATTCATTGGGGCTTTTTTTCATGTTTCCCACGGACTTAGCAATGCCGTGTGCCTTCCCTATGGTGCCGAGTTTAATTTGACGGCGAACCCGGACAAATATGCCAGGATAGCACTGGCGATGGGAGATGACATATCGGGATTATCTTCTATGGAGGCCGGAGAAAAGGCAGTCAAAGCCATTTGGAAGTTATGTAAAGACATTGGTATCCCGGAAAAATTAAGGGATATCGGTGTGGAAAAAGAAAAGCTTCCGGAAATCGCAAGACTCTGCTTCGAAGCCAACTATAATCGCTGGAATCCCAGATATACCGAAGAGAACGATTTTCTCGCCTTACTCGAAAAGGCCTGGTAGACGGTCTTTATGAAAAAAGAATTGTGTCGCCAGACTATACGAAACACAGACTGAACGCGTCAATCGATCAAAACAAAAGACACATCCAGACTTTAAACTTTGAACCTTGAACTTTGGACCTTGGACCTCGGACTTCGGACATAACCCAACACCCCACACCCAGATCATCACAAGGAGGAAATAATGGCCCTTAAGAGCTCCGATGAATACGTAGAAAGACTCAAAAAAATGAAACCCAACGTCTATGCCCACGGGAGAAAAATAGGCAGGGATGACCCCATCCTCGAACTCCCCATCAACACCCTCAAGTTCACCTTTGAAGCGGTCAACGATCCGGAACTAAAAGATCTGTTGATAACAACGTCCCATCTCACCGGTGAAACCATCAACCGTTTTACCTCCCTCAACCTCAGTATTGAGGACCTCTACACCCAGCAGGAAATGAAGCGCAAGTGTTGCCACCGCGTTGGGGGGTGCACCCAGCGCTGTATGGCGACAGACACTCTGAATGCCATCGGCGTTGTTTCAAAAGAGATCGATGAGGACAAAGGGACCCATTATCATGATAATTTCCTTGAGTTCTTGAAATATTACCAGGCCAACGATCTTGTGGGAAGCACGGCCATGACCGATGTCAAGGGGAATCGAAGCGCCAGACCATCCCAACAGAAAGATCCGGATATGTACCTCCGGGTGGTAGAAAAGAACAGCAAAGGGATCATCGTGCGTGGCGCAAAGAACCACATCACCATGGGACCTTATGTTGACGAGCACCTGGTTGTCCCCACGCGGAACATGACAGAAAAGGAAGGAGACTGGGCGTTGTCATTCGCCCTTCCCGCTGACGCGGAAGGAATAAAGATCATATCCCGTGTTGTTACGCCCAGGCCAAGGATAGATTTGAGGGCGCCTTACAACACTTACGGTGTTTCTGACTCGGTGGTGGTTTTTGATGATGTCTTTGTACCCTGGGATCGGGTGTTCATGTGCGGCGAATGGGAGTTCGCCGGCAGGCTGGCCCTCACTTTTGCCGGATTTCACCGCCACTCCTATTGCGGGTGCAAACCCGCCGTCACGGACATCATTTTGGGGGCCTCGGCACTGGTGGCCGATTACAGCGGTATTGAAAAGACATCGCACGTGGCGGACGAGTTAACCGAACTGATGATTATCGGGGAACTGGTGTATGCCTCCGGTATCGCGGCCGCGGCAAAGGCCAAAAAGACCGCTTCCGGCATCTACACGCCGGAGTTTTTATACTCCAACACGGGAAGGTATCTGGCCGGGACCAAGATATACCATGAGTACGATGTCCTGGTCTCCATTGCAGGGGGGCTCCCTTCCACAATCCCCCCTGAGGAAGACTGGCTAAACCCGGAGACCGGCCCGTTTCTGGAAAAATACATGGCCCGTAAACCCGGTGTCTCAGCGGAAAATCTGCACAGGATATTTCGTTTTATATCGGACTATTCTTGCTCCGCCATGGGGGGGTGGGCCCAGTATGCCGGGGTACACGGGGGCGGGTCCCCTGTAATGGAAAAAATCGGCATCCGCTCAGAATATGACCTTGAGTCCAAAAAAAGGATCGCCAAGTATCTGGCCGGCATTGAAGACGAAGAATAAGAGAGAACTACCTCTTACTCTGGGGAACTTCTCAATTAATTTAGTTGTATGAATTTAGTTTTTTCGTAATAGTTCAGCCCTCTTAGCGGTGAGTAGGGGACATTTTATGATGTTTTTGTTGTGAGCAGATTATATTAGAGAAGGAGCAGGTTTAACAGATCTATAAGCAGAGATAGCTTCAACAAGGAACTCAAGAGGAT
>JADHXI010000187.1 GCA_016783065.1 Desulfobacteraceae bacterium
CCTATCATGGTCATGGTCAGGATATCGAAGGTTGTATGCAGGGCCATGGTCTCGGGGCTGACAAGACGTACGAAATGGGCGAACAGCGCGCCTGCGAACCCCGCGAAAAAGGCGCTTACCGTGAAAACAGACAGCTTGTAACCGGTGGTTTTGATGCCGATACTCTGGGCCCCGGGCTCGTCGTCGCGCAAGGCCTGCAAACTGACCCCGAATTCGGATCCGGTGAGCCGGCGTATACAAAAAAAGGTGAGAAGGACGGCGGCCAGAACAACATAATAGTAGTCCTTTTCCAGGTAGAATTTAAAGGACCAATCTCCTAATTTGATTGGGGAAAGGAGCGGTATGCCGCTGAGGCCCAGCGACCCCCGTGTCAACCCCACCCAGTTGACGGCCACGAGGCGCAGTATCTCAGCAAAACCTATGGTCGTAATGGCAAGATAAGGACCGGAGAGTCTCAAAGAAGGGAACCCTAAGAGAAATCCAAAGAAGGCCGCAACCAATCCGCCTGCAAACAGCCCGAACCAGGGCGAGACGCCCAGCTTGATCGCGAGAAGTGCGCTGGTGTATGCCCCGATGCCATAGAATGCGGCATGCCCCAGATTAAGCAGCCCGGCATATCCTGCGAGCAGGTTCCAGCTCATGCAGAGGATCATAAAGATGCCCGCAGTCACTACAATGTGCATAAAATAGCGGTCTTTGATCGCCTGGGGCAGAAAGATGAGTACCGCCAGTACGATGATGCGACATAGCCATTTCCTGGTTCTCTCGCTCATGCCCCCTCCTTTTCACCGAAAAGACCGGTCGGCCGGATGAGCAGCACCAGTATGATAATAGAAAACCCGATGGCGTCCTTATATTCCATGGCAATATAGTTACCGCCCAGGGTCTCGGCCACACCGAGAATAAAGGCGCCGAATATAGCGCCCCGGATACTCCCCATTCCGCCTAAGATGGTAACCACAAAGGCTTTTAGGGTGGGCATGCCGCCCATAAGAGGATAGACCGCAAAAAGGGTGCCGTACAGTACGCCTCCAATGCCTGCCAGGGCCGTGCCCAGCGCAAAGGTCAGGAGGTACACCAGATTGATATCAATCCCCATGAGTTGGGCTGCGAAACGGTTCTGGCTTGTGGCCCGAATGGCCACGCCCATCCTGCTCCTGTTGAGAAAGATCTGTAAAGCGGCGATGGTCAGGATGGAAAACGCAAAGCAGAAGATCCTTAAAACGCTGGTGGAGACAGGGCCGATACTGACTGTGCTGCTGCCGAAGGGGTCGGGCATCATGCGGGGGGTTGCCCCGAACAACAACTGGGCCAGATTCTCCAACAGGATGAATAGTCCTATGGAGACCATAATTATGTCGATATCGGTCCAGCGTGTAAGTAGCGGGCGGAAAATCAGCCGTTCGGTGACGATGCCCAGAAGCCCCACCACTGCTGCGGCGGCGAGCAACGAACCGACCCATCCCATCCAGCCCGGAAACCACGCTGTGATGAAAAGTGCGACATAGGCCCCCACCATACAATAATCGCCCTGGGCGAAATTGGCGATCTTCATCACCCCGAAAATCATGGTCAATCCAATGGCGACCAGGCTGTAGAGGCTGCCGATAATCAGGCCGTTTAGTACCTGTTGTAAAAACAAGGAACCCATATGCTACCCATCTATTCTATCGAGGCTTCACCTCAAATCAAAGAGTCTCCGCGATGCAGAATCGCTCTTCATCATTCGTACCGCAATATATTAAGTGCGTTCCCAAGCGGGAGCCTGGGAACGAGGATGAAAAACACAGCTTATGACCGTGCGGAGCATATCAAACACTCCGACCTATTTGCATTTTCTCTCTGACCAGGGCTTGGGCTCCTGATACTCGGAAGCTGCTCGTTCGGTCGGAAAGATAATCTGGGTGTCGGGTTTACAGTTTTCATCCAACTGGACCTGTACCACCGAGGGGACCACGGTGTAAACCTGTCCATCCTTGCCGAACTTGATTTTGCCCTGGGAAAGTTTCATATCGGTTTTGGCTAAGACGCCCTGAATTTTCAGACGATCTTTGGCCAAGTTGCCGCTCGGATTCCCCGCCCCTTTGACGGCTTCCAGGATTACATTCAGGTTGTCATAGCCCTGACTGGAAAATATGCCTGGACGGCTCCCCGGATATTTCTTCAGGAAGGCATTAACAAAAGCGGCAGTGACGGGATCCTTCATGGCCTTGGTGGGCTCCAGGGAAGAACCCATGGCGTATTCGCTGATTGGGCCGGTCATCTCGAAGTATGCCTGCGTGAACTGTCCGCCCACGCCGATCCACTGAGTGGAGTAGTCCAGTTCCTTTGCCTGTTTCTGTATAAGGGCGGCCTCGGTGGTGGAGGCGATGTTGAAGACCACGTCCGGGTTGAGATTCTTCAGCTTGGAGATGGCCGAGGTAAAATCGGTCCCGCCGATTTCGAAGTAGAGACGTGCCAAAACGTTTGCTCCGATCTTTTTGCACTGGGCCTCCCAGATCTTCTGGCCATCACGTCCATAGTCGGAGTTCTCCATAAAAAAGGCCACGGTCTTGGGCTTTTTTACCTGGGCTAACCAGTCATTGATGCCCTCAAGGAACATGGGGCTGTTGGGGCTGGTACGAAATACGAAGTCATAGCCCCGGTTTGTGATGGTGGGGCTGATAGCGATGGCCACAACAACAGGGCATTCCTCGAATTGACAAAATTCGCTGGTGGCGATATTTACACTGGAGCAGTATCCACCACCGACCACAAGGACTTTGTCCCGGGTGACAAGTTTCTTTACCGCTGCAAGTCCCTTATCCGGCTTGCACTCGGTGTCGCCAAATACGAGCTCGACCTTCTTACCGAAAAGACCGCCCTTTGCGTTAACCTCATCAAGGGCAAGCATCATCCCCTTTTTCATTTCACCAGCGTTAAATGCTAAGGAACCGGTGAACGGTCCCAGAATGCCGATCTTGATTGTGTCGGACGCAAAGACGGTTCCATAGGTGCATACCGAAACGCACAAGACCAGGGCCAAAACAAGCATTGAGAATCGACTTTTTTTCATGTTACTTCCTCCTGTCCTAATTAAGTTAAATATAATCGCCTATTGGCGGACAATCGCCGGGCAATACCGATCGTATCACCGCCCGGTCAAAACACAGATGAATCTTCGTAATCAGTCACAAGAGAGACATCCCAGGTGCTCCGATTAGTCAATCATGCTGCACCAACGTGCCAGAAAAAGGGCATAGGCCTTCGCAGTATGAATAACGCTTGAGATGTCGACCCGTTCATTATCGGCATGGATCTTTTCCGCAATCGGCCCAAAGCATGTGGCCTGCCCGTTGCCGAAGTGTACGAATGCCCTCAAATCAGTAGTAGCAGTTGAAACAAATTCCTCGGCGGGCCGTCCGGTCAGGGACATCTGACAGTCGTTCAAGGTCCTGAAAGCGTCCTGGTTTGCATCAACACTGTGTCCCTCCGAGCGAAAGCCGTAAAAGTCGAGACTCGGAGGGTTCAGAGCCAACCACTCGTCCTCTGCCGCGGCCCTTTCGATGCAATTCGTCACCTGTTGGCGTATACTTTCAAAGGAAACCCCCGGGAAAAAGCCGATCCGGCAGTGAAATTCCGCCGCGGCAGGCACGGTAGAAGGCCAGTCTCCGCCCTTTATAACCCCGATATTGAGATTCACAGGATGCTTAAGGCCAATGAAGGCAGGATGGATCGTACGATTCAGTTCTTCTTCCAGACGACGGAGGGCCAGAAATAGAGGATAGCATTTCTCAATGGCATTGACGCCGCTCTGCGTTTCAAGGACATGTACGGGCACACCTGACAGCAAGACCTTGAACCAGGCTACCCCCACCTGGCTGGTAAGGATTGTCGGCCCAAAAGGCTCAGGGATGAGGACCGCTTCCGCGTCAATGCCTGCATTCCGGCACGCCAGGGCTCCGTTCCCGCTGCACTCCTCTTCGATTACCGCCTCAATGGTCACCGGCGCCCGGAGCCCCATTCCAGCCTTATTCACCGCATGGAGCGCATAGGTCATCGCCGCGACCCCGGCCTTCATGTCCCCGGCCCCGCGGCCGTAGAGCCAGCCGTCTTGCTCAATGGGATCGAACGGGTCTCTCTCCCACCTGCTAAGCGGTTCAGGACTAACTACATCAAGGTGCCCGTTAAACAGCGCGCTCTTACCCCCCGCCGCGTCGGCTGGCCGTGTTGCGATCAGGTTATGTCGGCCCTCATAGTCCCAGGGTACGGGTGCGAACCCCGGGTGATCAGCCAGATCTTCCGGAGATATCTCCACCCGAACCGGATCAAAACCGAGAAGGCTGAGTTCATTCTCCATGACTTCAAGCACCGGCGCCTCTTTTCCCAGGGTACTGGCACAGGCGACCATCCGGCTCGTGAAATCCAGAATCTCCGGGGCCAGGGATTCTACGGTGCTGATGAGTTTCTGTTCCGATTTCTCCATGTTTCTCTCCCAATACTGAGACTTATGGAGGGCAATGGATCGCTATCTCCTTATCATTTTCAAAGGGTAGAAAGCCCATTCTCCATAATGGCAAGGCCTCTTTCCAGTTGCTCATCCGTGATGACAAGCGGCATGAGAGTACGGATGACATTGCCATAATTCCCGCAAGCCAGGATGATAAGGCCCTTTTCAAGGCATCGACCCACAAGTTCTTTAGCCATGTCAGGGGCAGGTTCCTTGCTCCGGGGGTCTTTGACCAATTCCATCCCGATCATGGGGCCCAGGCCACGGACATCTCCAATGATCTCGAATTCCTCTTGAAGTTCCAGAAAGCGGGTTCGAACCTTCTCTCCCAATACCGCGGCCTTTTCAAGGAATTCGGTATTGAGCAGATCCAGCACAGCCAGGGCCGCCCTGCACGCAATAGGATTGCCCCCGTAAGTCCCGCCCAGTCCTCCGACATGGGGCATTTCCATAATCTCTGCTCTTCCTGTAATGCCGGCAAGGGGGAGCCCTGCAGCAAGAGACTTGCCAGTCAGGATGATATCCGGAACAACGTCATAATGTTCTGAGGCAAAGAGCTTTCCGGTTCGACCCATGCCTGTCTGGATCTCATCCATAATAAAAAGAATTCCATGTCTCTCGCAAATGGCCTTGATCTTCTTGAAATATCCGGGCGGAGAAACGATAAATCCCCCCTCCCCCTGGATCGGCTCAGCAATGACCGCTGCCACCGACTCTCCGGCAATATTCCCGATAAAGAAATCCTCTAAGTACTCGGCACAATAAAGCTCGCAAGAGGGGTATTCACGGCCAAAAGGACATCGATAGCAATAGGCGAACGGTACACGATAAACTTCGGGACAGAAAGGACCAAACCCGAACTTGTACGGTTTGACTTTGCTTGTCAGGGTCATGGCCATATAGGTGCGGCCGTGGAAGGCGTTTTCAAAGGCTATTATGCCCTGACGTTTTGTGGCGTACCGGGCAATCTTTACAGAGTTCTCTACCGCCTCCGCCCCACTATTAACAAAAAAAGTCTTTTTGGCAAACTCGCCTGGTGTGATCTCGTTTAGTTGCTTTGCCAACTCAATATATGGCTCATACATGCTTACGTGAAAACAGGTGTGAAGATATTGGTCTGCCTGCTCCTTAATGGCAGTGACCACCTTTTCATTGCAGTGGCCGACGTTTACTACACCAATCCCTCCTCCGAAATCGATATATTCATTTCCTTCCACATCCTCAATAAGGGCACCTTTGGCCTGCTTCACAAAGATCGGAGTAATATTGAAGGGTCCTTGCGGCACATGTTCCATCCTGATTTCCATCAGTTGTTTGTTAGTTTTTTGCTGCATTTCCACTCTCCTCTTCCATAAATACCCAGGAATCGTCACTCTTTTTTGAATTACACGTATCTGCCTGATAACCTCAGGGCATTAATTTCTCTTTCGCCTGTGCTTAGGTTGGGCATTAACCCCTTTCACCCTGGTAAACCCGGCTTCTGTAAGCTTAAAAACCGCCCCCCTCATATCCTCATTGGACAGAAAAAGCAGTATGCAGGAAGGATTTCCTTTTGTGAGAACTTTATACTGAACTTGGTGGATATTTAGGTCTTCTAAGATTACCAGGGCCTTTTCCAGCGTACATTCTTCAGGCCGTACTTCTATGAGAATCTGAGATTTGGAAGGATGAACCTTTAATGATTCTGCCAGGTCATCAAATTTGTCGCACTCTTTTCCAGTTTGATGTCCCGACATAATCCTGTTCTCCTGGATACGGTTTTTGACAAGAGACTAAACTCTTTTATTTTATTCAAGCAACTTCTATACCAAGAGAGGGAAAGGTCTTCATCACAACAAATTGTTTGGTATCGAACCGGAAGTGTTAATCTCTTAAAGCCCGATATGTCAGGGGAGTAGACCTTTTAGGGGAAGGGATAACAACCATCATAATGGCTTTGAAAAAAGAACCGTATTGGGCCAATATCATGGGAGAGGGTTAATAGATTTGATGCATTCAGACATCTTGATGCACTATTGCATCATTCCTAATGCCGTAACGCTTAGCTTTTCGCGCCAGGGTGGATTGGTCAATCCCTAATAGCCGGGCGGCCTTTCTCTGTGTACCATAGGTTTTTAGCGCCCGAATAATCAGCTCTTTTTCTGTCCTCGCCACTGCATTGGAAAGATTTGAATCTTCGCTCTTAAGCCAGACGTCTACATTTGGATCTGGGTGGCGAACATGAGAGGGGAGGTCTTCCAGATGGATATTCTGGTCCTGGCTTAGAACAACAACCCGTTCCACGAGGTTGGACAGTTCACGTATGTTGCCTGAAAAAGGGTATTGACAAAGGCAATCAATTACCCGGGGGAGAATTGTTTTCTCTG
>JADHXI010000188.1 GCA_016783065.1 Desulfobacteraceae bacterium
CCTTCACCTCGCCAGACTCGCATATCTCCTACTTTGTAGATACACTACCGGGCGGTTGACTAAACCTTACCCGGGAGGGCTTAGGCTTTCGCCTTCCCTCTCAACTACGAACCAGAGCCAGGTTCGAACCGTGCATTATGGTAGCATCGCAAACCCTTTGAAAATAGTCAACAATTGGTTTTGCAGTCATCTGTTTGTCGGCCATTTGAAATTCCAGGAGCATATAAGTAAGGTTGCGTTCGATGAAAGTTCAGTTTCCAATACAATACATCAATTTCGAGAATCGGAGTTGAGTGAAAATTGGCAACACTATCTTGGAAAATCCCAGGGGCTGCATTTCAGTATCTGATGAGGTAGTTGTAGGTGACTTAGGTCATTTAGGAAACACTCTGTCAAGCTCTTCCATTGCCTTTTCAGCACATTCTGGACAAATACCATGGCTGAATTGAGCTTCAGAGTGATCGCGGATATATTCTTCGATCTGGCTCCAATAACCTTTATCATCCCGGATCTTTTTACAGGAAGCACAAATGGGAAGCATCCCACTCAATGTTTTTATTTTCGCAAGTGCGGCTTGAAGTTTGTCTTTTTCCCGCAGCAGCGCCTCCTCAGTGCGCTTCCTTTCCAGGGCATTAGTAAATATTTCTCCCACTACTCCAAGCAGGGCGATGATGCCCTCCGTCCACTTTTTGTTCGCACGCGCTGAATCGAATCCCAGAAACCCAACAAGAGACCCACCATATGTCATTGGAATGGCCAACAGAGATTGAACGTCTTGAGCTTGGAAATACTCTTTTTCATCACTTGCTTCCGGCCGAAGATCAGCAACGCATGGGACATGAACCACCTCAAAATTCCTTAACCTTTTTGCAAACCAGGAGAGTCCATCATCTATTGAAATCCCTTTGAGGTTTTGGGTCTGTGGCTTAACACCCTCTGCACACCATTCATATGTATCATCTATTTTTGTTCCGTTTTCGGAAAGCACAAAGGCGTAACTCCGGTCAACACCGGTAAATTCTCCGATTTCTTTCAGTGCCTCTCTGATCCCGCTGTCAATCTCATCTGAGCTAAGGTTGATGAAGCGTGTTGATATGGTGGTGATAAGCCTTTCAAACTCCCCTAGCGCCTTCCTTAAACGCTCCACCTCCTCTATGAGGTCCTGCTTCTCCAGGCAACGTTTGATGGTAAAGAGAAGGTCGTCAATGTCTATGGGCTTTGTAACGTAGTCATATACCCCCATCTTCATGGCCTCAACTGCGGACCCCACCTCCGCATACCCGGTGAGCATTATGATGGGTACTGTTGGAATCCGCTGCTTCACATCAGCGGCAACTTGCAAGCCGTTCCGGTTGGGTAGCCGGTAGTCCATAAGAATTAAGTCAGGGATATCTTTCTCCAGCAACTTTAGGACTTTCTCTCCGTTTTTCGCTTGAATCACGCTGTATCCAGCTTTCTGAAGCATTGTATCCGTTACCCAGAGAAAATCTTCGTCGTCATCTACTACCAGTATCTTCCCTGCTGATGTGATTTGTTGGTCACCTCCTATTTTTTTGGCCATTAGATCTCCTAACACCTCCCCTTCCGCTTGCGCGGCGGATTCCTTCTCTAACTCCTTGACCCTTTCTCCAAAATAACTAGCCCACTTTGTGCCTCAGGCAATCCTGCCATTTTTTTTAGATTAGTAGCTTTTCGTCCCCATCTCACGATGGATTTTGGCTTTGTCTAGAAGAAAAGCGAGACGGTACCTCGGTGAAATTGGACCACTTTCAGGCAAGGGGAAAACACCTTTACACGGGCATTTTCGGTGTTGGGAACAGGATGCTGCGTTACACCTCAAAGCTCTTTACAGCCGCCTCCGCGTCATCGAAGATCTCAAAGATGCGGTGTAACCGGGTCAGTTCAAAGATGCTGCGCACGGCATCCTTGAGGGAGGCAATCTTGATATCTCCCCCCAGTTTATTAACGGAACGGAGGGATGAGACAAGACTACCCAAACCCGAACTGTCGATGAAATCAATGGCAGCCATATCAATCACAAAATTCAATCTCTTTTCCTGTGCAAAGTCGTTGACCTTTTCTTTGAGATCGTTTGCTGAGGAGGCGTCCAGCCTTCCCTCGAGTCTCAGCACGTCAACGCTATCCATTCTTTCTTCCACAATTACCATTGCTTTTCCTCCCTCTTTTCAGTCTAGCCGTTTACAGGGCCTTTTGCACCGCCCACCAACAGGTTAAATCTTTTTTTCATGGTGAGACAATTGATTCCCTTCTCCGACTTATACGAGACGTTATCCATAATCGTGTTAATGATGGCGAGCCCTCTTCCACCCTCGGGAACATTGTCAGGGTCGGTATCGTCACATTCAAGGGGTTCTTTAAATTTTTTCTCCATCAATTCTTTATCAAGCGGTGTCCCTTTGTCACAAATATCCACCGTCAGTTCCTCGGAGGAAAGGACGAAGTTGATCTCAACTTGATGCTCCGAATCATAGCCATAGGCATGTTTTATACTGTTGGTGACGGCCTCGACCACACACAGCTCCATCTGGAAGGCCTCTTCGTCCGAAAGAGGGATCAAGGAACACAGTTTATTGATTGCCGTCCCGATAAGAGCAATGTTTTCCAGATCACTGTCAATAACGAGTTTGATCTTCCTCTGCATTACCTGTCTCCCTCTGCCCCCAAACAGGGCACCCCATAGGACCTCACGACCTCATTCCCGAGCTGTATCACAATGCAGAGCTTCCGGCCCCAACCAAAACCCAGAGACCAGTAAAGAATCCAAGCCCGGAGAACAAGGCTTTGATCTGCCTCCTAAAGGGGGTCAAGAACCAGCTTTTGGATTCCGGCAGAACCATTTTCTCTGACCCGGCCCCACGGACCGGGTTTTTGGACCTAAATAAACGGCCTTTTGGTTCAGACACTAGCGAATCTCTACGCCAAGCAGGCTAATGTCGTCCTGGGGCTCATTGTTTTTTCCAAAATCCATGACAGACGCTATGACCCCATCGATCATGCTTGAGATGGGTTCATCTTTTAGTTTCTTCATCTCGTCAAAAAAACGGTCTTCACCGTAGAAATTGCCGTCTTCATCCTGGTACTCCACGATGCCGTCCGTGTAGATAAATAATTTGTCACCTGCACGCAGTTGGTTCTCCCCTCCTTCAAAAGGGAGGGCTCCCCCCATACCGATAATCGTACCGCCTTTGTCCAGGAATTCCAGGGTCCCGTCCGGATGCAGGAGGACCGGTGGCGGATGGGCCGCATTGCTGTATAGTATCCGTTTGGATTGACCATTCAGAACAATATAGGTGATGGGGAAAAACTTATCAAACCGTTCGATGGGGTATTCCCTGTCAAGCTTGTCCAGCACCTCGGGTGGCGCTACGATCTGGTAGTGGGGCGGGTGATCTATGGACCTTTTCAAAATAACGCTCTTGCTGGAATGCATCATCTGGGTCACAGAGACCGCCACCAGTGCCGAGGGGACTCCGTGACCGCTAACGTCCACCATGTAGATGCCCCAATTGTCCTCATCCAGGCGGATCAAATTAAAAATATCTCCTCCAATACTCTGGCAGGGCATAAACTTCCACGCCACATCCATGATGTCCACATTCGGGTATTCCTGTGGCAAGAGGCTTCGCTGGATTTCAGCCGCAGCCTTTAGGTCCTCGTCGATCAACCTCTGTTTTTCCAAAAGATCCCGGTTGGCCAGGGTCAGCCGCTTGGTCAGATCCCGAATCTTCAATTGGGCATGGCAACGGGCCACAACCTCCCCCCTGTCAAAGGGTTTGGTCACATAATCGGCTCCCCCCAACTCCAGACCCTTAATCTTGTCCTTTGTCTCTGCCTTGGCCGACAGGAAAATGATGGGAACGGCCGCGAAACGTTCATCACTTTTCAGCTCCCTGCACACTTCATAGCCATCCTTTTTGGGCATCATAATGTCAAGCAAGATGAGGTCCGGCTGTCCCTGGACAGCTACCTCAATGGCCTCTTCCCCATCCGAAGCCTCCAAGAGTTCATAGCCCTCTTTCTTGAGAATGCTGAACAGGAGTTTTCTATTGACGACATTGTCATCCACCACAAGGATTTTCTCTGGCACTGGTTCGACCCTCCCCCTAATTTTACGTCTCTGAAATGTAACTTCTCAATAAGTTCGGAACAAAAATAGGATTTCTGGAGTGGGGGGTTCGGGTGTTTAGCCTTTCGGTGAATCCCCAACCTTGATGGTCTCGTAAAAAGTCTCCAAGGCCGTCACTCCCGCGAACGCGGGAGTCCAGAAGTGGTTGATTTCCCTGGATTCCCGCGTTCGCGGGAATGACGAAAAGGGGTCATCTCTGACTTCTTACGAGTTTGTCAACCTTTGTAAAAAAAAGATTGACATGATGCGTTAAAGCATATTATGTCGTATTGGTAGCATACGATAATATTGTGTCATAAGATTTATGGCAAGTCAACCAAACGGCCCGTCCATCCACCTTATAGGGAAACGGTATAATGCAAGGGCCTGATATGTCAAGAGAAGGGAGGCGTGAGACGCAAACAACATGGGCATTCTTAATGAAAGCTATTCATCTGTAGATCTGGCAAAGATCCTGGGAGTACACCGGGTGACAGTCACCAATTGGATAAAGAAAGGGGCCATTAGGGCCGGCAAAACCCCGGGGGGAAGGTACAGGGTCACAAAAAAGGATCTGAGGGTTTTCTTAAAAGAGAGAAACATGCCCGTTCCCGCCTTTCTGCAGAAGGAAAGAAAGGATCTGGTAGTGGCTGTTGACGATGACAAGTCCATTCTGGGTCTGATAAAGGGTTTCTTTTCTAGGGATGATTTGCCCTATTTGTACCAGTTGGAGGTTTTTGACGATCCGCTGGACGCGGCCCTTTTTATCGGGGATTCAAAACCGGAACTCGTGCTCCTGGATCTGCTTATGCCGCAGATAAATGGTTTTGAATTAGCCGGGAAGATCAGAAAGACGAGCCCGGAGACCCGGATCATCATCATAACGGGGCATGCCACGGAAGAAAATCTTGCCCGGCTGGCGCAGTACGGTGTGAGTGCTGTGGTGACAAAACCCTTTGACTTCATGGTGCTGAAGGATGCTATGGAGGATAGCCTCCGGAAAGGACAGACTCAAGAAGCGGAGGTTGTGGGATAAGCCTACAAAAAACCGGTCCTCCCCCGGAGCAGAGGTCAGATATCGCTGATATTTCACTACCCGGTGGAAAAACACTCCTATCCGTGCCCAAAGAGGCAATTATATTTCAGCCATTTATCAGAGATAGGGAAACCCGAAATTCGAATATGGCAACTCGAAACAAATACAAATGACCAAAATCTCAATCACTCAAATGAATCTTCACTATTCAATTGCCCCTCTAATAAGGAGATTTTCTCATGACCAGGAAAACAACTTATGAAGATTTAGAGCAAAGGGTCAAGGAATTGGAAACCGAGAGCGCTCGCCGGAAGGAAGCCGAGCAAAAATTGGAGAGCATCTTTCATAAGTCGTTGGATGCCCTCATGATCATCGACAGTAGGAGCGGTCTCATTCTCAGTGTTAATGAAACGACCCATCAGATTCTCGGATACGAAGAGGATGAGTTAAAGGACAAACACCTTTCAACTCTTTTTCCGCGTTCTGATGAATTACTGAAAAAAGACCTTGTGGATAAATTCCAGGTATTCGGGACGGTGTTCACACAGGATTTCGTTCGGTCCGATGGGTCTATCTGTTTATTGGACTTGACGGCCACCTTGGTCCCGTGGGGAAAAGGCGAGGCCATCCTTGCTACGTTCCGTGACTCCGCCGAACGCAGACAGGCAGAGGACGCATTACGAGAAAGTGTGGAAAGACTCCGGACAATTACAGATACAGCCAAAGATGCCGTCATCATGCTCAACGATGAAGGCAAGATCCTATACTGGAATCCTGCGGCGCATGAAATTTTTGGCTATACCCCCCAGGAGGCCCTGGGCGAGGATTTACATATGTTCCTTGCGCCTGAGAGATATCATGACGCATACTTTGAGGGATTTATTGAATTTAAGAAAACGGGGCAAGGTGGGGCCGTTGGTAAAACAATTGAATTAGAAGCCATTGGGAAAGATGGAACAGAATTTCCCATAGAACTCTCCCTCTCGGCAATCCATACCAAACACAAATGGCATGCTGTAGGGATCGTTCGGGACATCACCGATCGCAAACAAATGGAGGAGGAACGCGAGAGACTTATCCAGGAACTAAAGGACGCGCTGGCAAAGGTCAAAACCCTGAGCGGATTGCTCCCCATCTGTGCAGCCTGCAAGAAGATCCGTGATGATAAAGGGTATTGGAATCAGATTGAATCCTATATCCGGGACCGGTCCGAGGCTGACTTTAGCCACGGCATCTGTCCTGAGTGTGCAAAAAGGCTCTATCCTGAACTCTACCCGGACACCTGATATTAATTTCTCATTTTCCGCCCAAACTTGACTCATCGCCCGAGGCAAACAGGTACTCCACGGTGTTCAGCCTCTAAAAGCTTTTTACTGCTTCTTCCCTCTCATCAAAAACCTGAAACACTCGATGCAGTCGTGTCAGCTCAAAGATCGCCCGCACCTGATCTTGAAGAGAGGCAATCTTAATATCACCTCCCAGCTTATTCAAAGAGCGGAGCGAGGAAACAAGACTGCCCAGTCCTGAACTGTCAGTAAAGAATCCACGCCCGGAGGACGTGGCTTTGATCTGCCCCCTAAAAGGGGGCCAAAAGCCAGCTTTCAGATTCCGGGAGTGTTGGAGTATTGGAGTGCTGGAGTAATGTGATGGAATTGAAAGAAAAATCTCTA